>NZ_JBSFKO010000004.1:304464-414643 GCF_053598575.1 Streptomyces sp. NPDC001100 | reverse complement strand
CTTTTCCCTTCGGTCTTGCGTTTCCGACTCTATCAGACCGTTTCCGGTCCCGATTTCCTCGGCGCTTTCCAGGTTCCCGCTTCCGCGTTTCCCTTTCCGGCGACTCCGACTTTATCAGAGGTTCTGAGTCGGAATTTCCGGCCCTCCGGGAGTGGCTCCCGTACACGCGAAGTGTCCGAGTTCCCCCTCAGGCGGAGCCGTAAACGTACTGGAGCGGGCCGCCTCGATGCAAATCGAGGCGGCCCGCTCCAGGTTCACGCGTACGAGGGGGTCGTACGACGGTCAGACCTCCACCACGACCGGGAGGATCATCGGCCTGCGTCGGTAGTTGTCCGAGACCCACTTGCCCAGCGTGCGGCGGACCAGTTGCTGCAGCTGGTGGGGCTCGACCACGCCGTCCTGGGCCGAGCGTTCCAGTACCTCCGTGATCCTCGGCACCACGTCCACGAAGGCGGAGTCGTCGATGCCGGAGCCGCGGGCCTGGATGTGCGGGCCGCCCGTGATCTTGCCGGTGGACGAGTCCACGACGACGAAGACCGAGATGATGCCCTCGTCTCCCAGGATCCTGCGGTCCTTGAGCGCGGGCTCGCCGACGTCGCCGACCGAGAGGCCGTCGACGTAGACGTAGCCGGCCTGGACCTTGCCCGAGATCTTGGCCTTGCCCTCGATGAGGTCGACGACCACGCCGTCCTCGGCGATGACGATCCGGTCGTGCGGGACACCGGTGAGGGCGCCCAGTTCGGCGTTGGCCCGTAGGTGGCGCCATTCGCCGTGGACCGGCATCAGGTTCTTCGGCTTGCAGATGTTGTAGAAGTACAGCAGCTCGCCGGCCGAGGCGTGTCCGGAGACGTGGACCTTGGCGTTGCCCTTGTGGACGACGTTGGCACCCCAGCGGGTGAGGCCGTTGATCACGCGGTAGACGGCGTTCTCGTTGCCCGGGATGAGCGACGACGCCAGGATCACCGTGTCGCCGGCGACGATGCGGATCTGGTGGTCGCGGTTGGCCATGCGGGACAGCGCGGCCATCGGTTCGCCCTGCGAGCCCGTGCAGACGAGGACGACCTCGCTGTCGGGGAGGTCGTCGAGCGTCTTGACGTCCACGACCAGACCCGGCGGGACCTTGAGGTAGCCGAGGTCACGTGCGATGCCCATGTTGCGGACCATCGAGCGGCCGACGAAGGCGACCCGGCGGCCGTACTCGTGGGCCGTGTCCAGGATCTGCTGGATGCGGTGCACGTGGCTGGCGAAGCTCGCCACGATGATGCGCTTGCGGGCGCCGGCGAAAACTTGGCGCAGGACGTTGGAGATGTCCCGCTCCGGCGGGACGAATCCCGGCACCTCGGCGTTCGTCGAGTCGGCGAGGAGGAGGTCGATGCCCTCCTCGCTCAGCCGTGCGAACGCGTGTAGATCTGTCAGACGGCCGTCCAGCGGAAGCTGGTCCATCTTGAAGTCGCCGGTGTGGACGACCATGCCCGCTGGGGTGCGGATGGCGACCGCGAGGGCGTCCGGGATCGAGTGGTTGACCGCGACGAACTCGCAGTCGAACGGCCCGATGCGCTCGCGGTGCCCTTCGGCGACCTCAAGCGTGTACGGGCGGATGCGGTGCTCCTGGAGCTTCGCCTCGATGAGGGCGAGGGTCAGCTTGGAGCCGATCAGCGGGATGTCCGCCTTCTCGCGAAGGAGGTACGGCACTCCACCGATGTGGTCCTCGTGGCCGTGCGTGAGGACGATGCCGTCAATGTCGTCGAGGCGGTCTCTGATGGACGTGAAGTCCGGCAGGATCAGGTCGATTCCGGGCTGCTCCTCCTCGGGGAAGAGCACGCCGCAGTCGACGATCAGCAGACGGCCGCCGTATTCGAAGACCGTCATGTTTCGGCCGATTTCCCCGAGGCCGCCGAGTGGGGTGACCCTCAGGCCGCCTTCGGGGAGCTTCGACGGAGGGGCGAGTTCAGGATGCGGATGGCTCAAAAGACTCTCCTACCCATGCGCGCCACGTACCGGTGGGCACGTGGCGCGCATGACGTTCGTGCAAATGCAGTTATTGGTGGGATGCGGGCACCGAAGTCCCGCGTATTCAGTTGTGAAGTCTGTTGTCAGAGCTGTACCCCGCCGGCGGCAAGATCGATCTTGAGCTGGGCGATCTCCTCGGGCGTGCACTCGACCATCGGTGAGCGCAGCGGTCCGGCGGGCAGTCCCTGGAGGGTGAGCGCGGCCTTGGTGGTCATGACGCCCTGGGTGCGGAACATGCCGGTGTAGACGGGGAGAAGCTTCTGGTGGATCTCGGTGGCCTTCTGGACGTCGCCGGAGACGTACGCCTCCACCAGGGTGCGCAGCTCGGGTGTGACCACATGGCCGACGACCGAGACGAAGCCGACCGCGCCCACGGAGAGCAGCGGCAGGTTCAGCATGTCGTCCCCGGAGTACCAGGCCAGGCCGGTCCGGGCGATGGCCCAGCTGGCGCGGCCGAGGTCGCCCTTGGCGTCCTTGTTGGCGACGATCCTGGGGTGCTCGGCGAGCCTGACCAGGGTCTCGGTGCCGATCGGGACGCCGCTGCGGCCGGGGATGTCGTAGAGCATGACCGGCAGTTCGGTGGCGTCCGCGACTGTCGTGAAGTGGCGGTACAGGCCCTCCTGCGGGGGCTTGTTGTAGTACGGCGTGACGACGAGCAGGCCGTGTGCGCCGGTGCGTTCGGCCGTGCGGGCGAGTTCGACGCTGTGGTGGGTGTCGTTGGTGCCGACGCCGGCGATGACGTGGGCGCGGTCGCCGACCGCTTCCAGTACGGCTCGTACGAGATCCGCTTTCTCCGCGTCGCCGGTGGTCGGGGACTCACCGGTGGTGCCGTTGATGACCAGGCCGTCGTTGCCTGCGTCCACCAGGTGGGTGGCGAGCCGCTGCGCGCCGTCGAGGTCGAGCGCGCCGTCCGCCGTGAAGGGCGTGACCATGGCGGTGAGGACCCGCCCGAAGGGGGTCTGCGGAGTGGAGGTCGGAGCCATGGGTAACACGCTACTCGCTGCTCAATGCGGGGTCTGCCCTCGGGGCAGGCGACAAGTCGTGACAAATATGGAGCCCGGCACTGCCTGCTCGGGGGTTCAAGCAGTGCCGGGTCCGTTTGATCAGGCTAGATGAACTTCTCCAAATGCCGCAATACGGACACTTCGCGCGACTTACCCGTACATGTGTGCCCGCTCGGCAAACAGAGGTGCGCTACGGGGCGACACGACCGTTGGCGTTGAAGGCGGAGTAGGTCAGCGGCATGAGCTTGGCCCACTGCTCCTCCATCTTCTCGCCGACCATCTCGATCTCCCGCTGCGGGAACGACGGCACCTTCGCCAGCTCGTGCTGCGTGCGCAGACCGAGGAAGTGCATCAGCGAGCGAGCGTTGCACGTGGCGTACATCGAGGAGAAGAGGCCTACGGGGAGCACGGCACGGGCGACTTCGCGGGCGACGCCGGCGGCGAGCATCTCCTGGTACGCCTCGTACGCCTGGCGGTACGAGTCCTCCATGGTGCGGCCGACCAGCTCCTGCTGGGCCTGAGTGCCCTCCACGAAGACGTACTTGCCCGGGCGGCCCTCCTGGACCAGCTTGCGGGACTCGCCGGGGACGTAGAAGGTCGGCTGGAGCTCCCTGTACCTTCCCGATTCCTCGTTGTACGACCAGCCCACCCGGTGCCGCATGAACTCGCGGAAGACGAAGATCGGGGCGCTGATGAAGAAGGTCATCGAGTTGTGCTCGAAGGGGCTGCCGTGCCGGTCCCGCATCAGGTAGTTGATGAGGCCCTTGGAGCGCTCGGGGTCCTTGCCCATCTCTTCCAGGGACTGCTCGCCGATCGTCGAGACGCGGGCGGCGAAGAGCACGTCCGCGTCGGACGCGGTGTGCTTGACCAGCTCGACGGTGACATCGCTGCGGAAACTGGGCTTGAGGTCGTCGGCGGGAGTGTCGGTCACGGCTCGGAAGGTCCTTCCATCACGTCTCTCGGGCGGCGCCCACTCTACGGCCCGGCACTGACATCGGGGCGTTCGGTGCCGTGCCGCGACATTCGTTGGCGAACTTCTGCGAATTCGGCGAAACAGGGCACCTTTTGGGGCGTTCGCTCGTCTGTCTTGGTGAGAGCCACCCGTTCGATCCCGACTCGATCCCCGAGGGGAGATGCACCACCGATGCTCCGTCGGCGCGAACCCGTCCCGTTCGCCTTCATCGCCGAGACCGACCGCTTCCGCAGCAACGTCACCCCGCCGCCCCGTGAGCGCGCGTCCGCCGGTCAGATAGCCGGGCGCTGGCTTCTGGGGCTCACCATCATCGCCGGCATCGTGGGCTCCGTGGTCCTCGGTATGCCGGCGCTGTCCCAGCACAACCTCTCGACACAGAACCAGCAGTCGCAGGCCGCCGACAACCGCTGACCTGCGACGCAGCTGACACTGACTCATCCGGACCCCCAATGGTGGTGAGCGGGAACACGGCCGGATAGCCTCACCGGGCACAGCCCACGCATGGATTCAGTGAGGACACCAGCCGTGCCCCTGCCCTTCCTTACGGCCGACCGCGCATTCGAGGCCGCGGACGAGCTCGCACTGCCGTTCGACGACCGCGACCGCTGGCGGCGCCCCTACCGGCCCGGACCGTGGCGGGTGGCGGTGTCGGCGCTCGTGCTGCTGCTCGCGTCGTACGTGCTCTTCGCCGCCGTCATCATCGCGTTGACCGGCTCGCGGTCCGAGGCCGGGGTGATCCTCGGTATCGCGGTGGCCGTCATCCTCTGCGCCCTGCGGCTGCTGCGCATGGGCGTGTGGGTGAGCGCGCGCGGGCTGCGCCGGGTGCGGTTCTTCTACACCCTCACGGTGCGGTGGGACCGGGTCGCCGCCGTACACACGGTGCAGCAGCCGGTGCGCTGGCTCGGGCTGCCGCGCACGGTGCAGGGACAGGCCCTGCTCCTCGTACGGAAGGACCGTGCTGCCGAGGACGTGGCCGCGCTGCTGACCACGCACGACATCGACTTCCTGGCGCGTGCCTCCGCCTTCGACCGGGCCGCGGACTCGGTCGAGGTGTGGTCCGACGAGTACCGGCGGGGCTGACCGGCCGAGAGCAAGGCGAAGGGGCCGGTCCGCAGCGGGTGCGGGTCGGCCCCTTCGGCGTGCGGGAGTTCAGGCCTGGACGGGTCGGCCCGCGTGGAGGGCGATCGCGCGCTGCATCGCCTTGCGGGCACGCGGGGTGTCGCGGGCGTCGTGGTAGGCGACGGCGAGGCGGAACCAGCTGCGCCAGTCGTCGGGGGCCGCCTCCGTCTCGGCCTTGCGCCTGGCGAAGACCTCGTCGGCGGAGTCGCGGTCGATACGGCCGCCGGGCGTGCGCCTCAACTCGTCGACGGGCAGGCCGCCTTCGGCGTCGAGCAGGGCGGCGAGGCGGTTGGCGTTACGGACGAACTGGGTGTTCTTCCAGAGGAACCACACGCCGATCACCGGCAGGATCAGGACCGCGATCCCGAAGGTGACGGTGATGACCGTGCCCGACTGTATGAGCATGACGCCGCGGCTGCCGACCAGGACGAAGTAGAAGACCAGGACGGCGGCCGTGACAGCGTAGGTGAGTTTGGCGCGCATGTCGTGAGCCTCAGCCCAGGTCCAGGAAGTGTTCCAGGCCGAAGGTGAGGCCCGGGGTCGTCACCACGCGGCGGGCGCCGAGCAGGATGCCCGGCATGAAGCTGCTGTGGTGGAGCGAATCGTGGCGGACGGTCAACGTCTCGCCCTCGCCGCCCAGCAGGACCTCCTGGTGGGCCAGCAGGCCACGCAGGCGGACGGAATGGACGGGGATCCCGTCGACGTCCGCGCCCCTCGCGCCGTCCAGGGCCGTCTCCGTCGCGTCCGGTGCCGCGGCCGTGCCGGCCTTCGCGCGCGCCTCGGCGATGAGCTGGGCCGTGCGCGTGGCCGTACCGCTGGGGGCGTCGACCTTCTTCGGGTGGTGCAGTTCGATGACCTCGACCGACTCGAAGTAGGGCGCGGCGATCTGCGCGAACTTCATGGTCAGTACGGCCCCGATGGAGAAGTTGGGCGCGATGAGGACGCCCGTCTCCGGGGAGGCGTCCAGCCAGCCGTTCAGTTGCGCGAGGCGTTCCTCGGTCCAGCCGGTGGTGCCGACGACCGCGTGGATGCCGTGCCGGACGCAGAAGTCGAGGTTGTCCATCACCGAGGCGGGGGTGGTCAGTTCGACCGCCACCTGGGCGCCCGAGGCCGTGAGCGCCTCCAGGGTGTCGCCCCGGCCCAGGGCGGCCACCAGTTCCATGTCCTCGGCGGCCTCGACGGCTCGTACCGCCTCGGCGCCGATCCGGCCCTTGGCACCGAGGACCGCCACGCGCAGCTTGCTCATCGTTCTTGCTTCCTTACGACGGGTGTTAGGCGACGGCGTCGTTCAGCCGGGCCGCCTGCTTGTCCTTGAGCGGGCCGATGACCGCCAGCGAGGGTCGCTGTCCCAGGATCTCGCGGGCGACCTCGCGGACCTCGTCCGGGGTGACCGAAGCGATCCTGGCCAGCAGGTCGTCGACGGACATCTGCTCGCCCCAGCACAGCTCGCTCTTGCCGATGCGGTTCATCAATGCGCCCGTGTCCTCAAGGCCGAGGACGGTCGAGCCCTGGAGCTGGCCCACGGCGCGGCCGATCTCGTCGTCGGACAGGCCGTGTTCGGCGACCTGGTCGAGTTCGTCGCGGCAGATCTTCAGCACGTCGTGGACCTGCGAGGGACGGCAGCCGGCGTAGACGCCGAAGAGGCCGCAGTCGGCGAAGCCGGACGTGTACGAGTACACGCTGTAGGCCAGGCCGCGCTTCTCCCGGACCTCCTGGAAGAGGCGGGACGACATACCGCCGCCGAGGGCCGTGTTGAGGACCCCCAGGGCCCAGCGGCGCTCGTCGGTGCGGGCCAGGCCGGGCATGCCGAGGACGACGTGCGCCTGCTCGGTCTTGCGGCCGATCAGCTCGACGCGGCCCGCGGTGCGCAGGGCGCGGCGGCCGTCGCGCGGGGCGATGGGCGCGGCCTGGGCGTTCTTGAAGGCGCCGGCCTTGTCGAAGGCGGCACGGACCTGTCGTACGACCTTGTCGTGGTCGATGTTGCCGGCCGCCGCGACCACGAGGTGGGTCGGGTCGTAGTGCTTCTTGTAGAAGCGGCGGATGCGGTCCGCGGTGAGGGCGTTGACGGTGTCGACCGTGCCGAGGACGGGGCGGCCGAGGGGGTTGTCGCCGAACATCGTGCGCGCGAACAGGTCGTGCACGCAGTCGCCCGGGTCGTCCTCCGTCATGGCGATCTCTTCGAGGATGGCGCCGCGTTCTACGTTGACGTCCTCCTCACGGATCAGGGAGCCCGTCAGCATGTCGCAGACCACGTCGATGGCGAGCGGCAGGTCGGTGTCGAGCACGCGCGCGTAGTAGCACGTGTACTCCTTCGCCGTGAACGCGTTCATCTCGCCGCCGACCGCGTCGATCGCGGAGGAGATGTCCAGCGCGCTGCGCTTGTGCGTGCCCTTGAAGAGGAGGTGCTCCAGGTAGTGCGTGGCGCCGTTCAGCGACGGTGTCTCGTCGCGAGAGCCCACGTGGGCCCAGATGCCGAAGGTCGCGGAGCGGACCGAGGGCAGCGTCTCGGTGACGATGCGCAGGCCGCCCGGGAGGGTGGTCTTGCGGACCGTGCCGATGCCGTTGGTGCCCTGGATGAGGGTTTGGGTACGGGCGACGGCCCGCGCCTCCGAGGAGGTGCGGGCCGTCGTCGTGGTACTGGTCGACGTCACTTGTCGCCGTCGTCCTTCTTGTCGTCCTCGGTGTTCTCTTCACCCTCGATGACGGGGATCAGGGAGAGCTTGCCGCGGGAGTCGATCTCGGCGATCTCGACCTGGACCTTCTGGCCCACGCCGACGACGTCCTCGACGTTCTCCACGCGCTTGCCGCCGGCGAGCTTGCGGATCTGCGAGATGTGCAGCAGACCGTCCTTGCCCGGGAGCAGCGACACGAACGCGCCGAAGGTGGTGGTCTTGACGACCGTACCCAGGTAGCGCTCGCCGACCTCCGGCATGGTCGGGTTGGCGATGCCGTTGATCGTGGCGCGGGCGGCCTCGGCCTGCGAGCCGACCTGGGCACCGATGTAGATGGTGCCGTCGTCCTCGATCGTGATCTCGGCGCCGGTGTCCTCCTGGATCTGGTTGATCATCTTGCCCTTCGGGCCGATGACCTCGCCGATCTTGTCCACGGGGATCTTGACGGTGATGATCCGCGGGGCGTTCGGGGACATCTCGTCCGGCGTGTCGATCGCTTCCATCATCACGTCGAGGATGTGGAGGCGGGCGTCACGGGCCTGCTTGAGGGCGGCGGCCAGGACGGAGGCGGGGATGCCGTCCAGCTTGGTGTCGAGCTGGAGGGCGGTGACGAACTCCTTGGTGCCGGCGACCTTGAAGTCCATGTCGCCGAAGGCGTCCTCCGCACCGAGGATGTCGGTGAGGGCGACGTAGTGCGTCTCGCCGTTGATCTCCTGGGAGATCAGGCCCATGGCGATACCGGCGACGGGGGCCTTGAGGGGCACACCGGCGTTCAGCAGCGACATGGTGGAGGCGCAGACCGAGCCCATGGACGTCGAGCCGTTCGACCCGAGGGCCTCGGAGACCTGACGGATCGCGTAGGGGAACTCCTCGCGCGTCGGGAGGACCGGGACCAGGGCGCGCTCGGCGAGCGCTCCGTGGCCGATCTCGCGGCGCTTGGGGGAGCCGACGCGGCCGGTCTCGCCGACGGAGTACGGCGGGAAGTTGTAGTTGTGCATGTAGCGCTTGCGGGTCACCGGGGAGAGGGTGTCCAGCTGCTGCTCCATGCGGAGCATGTTGAGGGTGGTGACGCCCAGGATCTGGGTCTCGCCACGCTCGAACAGCGCCGAGCCGTGCACGCGCGGGATGGCCTCGACCTCGGCGGCCAGGGTGCGGATGTCGGTGACACCGCGGCCGTCGATGCGCTTCTTCTCCTTGATGACGCGCTCACGGACCAGGGCCTTGGTCAGCGAGCGGTACGCGGCGGAGATCTCCTTCTCGCGGCCCTCGAACTCCGGGAGGAGCTTCTCGGCGGCGAGACCCTTGACGCGGTCCAGCTCGGCCTCGCGGTCCTGCTTGCCGGGGATGGTCAGCGCGGAGGCGAGCTCCGGGCGGACGGCGGCGGTGAGGGCCTCCAGGACGTCGTCCTGGTAGTCGAGGAAGATCGGGAACTCGCCGGTCGGCTTGGCGGCCTTCGCGGCGAGGTCGGCCTGCGCACGGCAGAGCACCTTGATGAAGGGCTTCGCGGCGTCCAGACCGGCGGCGACGACCTCCTCGGTCGGCGCCTCGGCGCCGCCCGCGACCAGCTGGATGGTCTTCTCGGTGGCCTCGGCCTCGACCATCATGATCGCGACGTCGCCGTCCTCCAGGACGCGACCGGCGACGACCATGTCGAAGACGGCGTCCTCGAGCTCGGTGTGCGTCGGGAACGCGACCCACTGGCCGTTGATCAGTGCGACGCGGACGCCGCCGACCGGGCCGGAGAAGGGCAGACCGGCCAGCTGCGTGGACGCGGAAGCCGCGTTGATCGCGACGACGTCGTACAGGTGGTCGGGGTTGAGCGCCATGATCGTGGCGACGACCTGGATCTCGTTGCGCAGGCCCTTCTTGAAGGACGGGCGCAGCGGGCGGTCGATCAGGCGGCAGGTGAGGATGGCGTCCTCGGAGGGACGGCCCTCACGGCGGAAGAAGCTGCCGGGGATCTTGCCGGCGGCGTACATCCGCTCCTCGACGTCCACCGTGAGGGGGAAGAAGTCGAGCTGGTCCTTGGGGTTCTTGGAGGCGGTGGTGGCCGACAGCACCATGGTGTCGTCGTCCAGGTACGCCACGGCGGAGCCTGCGGCCTGCTTGGCCAGGCGGCCCGTCTCGAAGCGGATGGTGCGGGTGCCGAAGGAGCCGTTGTCAATGACGGCCTCGGCGTAGTGGGTCTCGTTCTCCACTAGCGTTTTCTCCGTTACTTGTCGTCTTTCGTCCCTCCCCGCCCGTGTGGCGGGGGGACGGTGGCGGAGAAGCGCTGTCTGGTGCGGGCCGGTCTTCGATCGAAGCACCCGGGGTTTCCTGCCCGGGGGCCACTACCGAGGACCGGCGGCTGCGAGGCGCGCTTCTCCTCGTTCGTTTCGTACGTTGTCGAGCTGTCGTGCGTTGTCGTGCCGTGTCCTGCGTTGTGCTACCACACTACAAAGCGGCAGTGACACTCCGCACGTTTCCGCACGTACGGGCAATCCGCACATACGGCAAAGGGAGCGACTCCCGATCGTTTCGGGAACCGCTCCCCTTCACGGCGTCTTACTTGGCGCCCGCCGCACCGCGGCGGATGCCCAGGCGGTCGACCAGCGCACGGAAGCGCTGGATGTCCTTCTTGGCCAGGTACTGCAGCAGCCGGCGGCGCTGACCGACCAGGATCAGCAGACCACGACGGGAGTGGTGGTCGTGCTTGTGGGTCTTGAGGTGCTCGGTCAGGTCCGAGATGCGGCGCGAGAGCATGGCGACCTGGACCTCGGGGGAGCCGGTGTCGCCCTCCTTCTGGCCGAACTCGGTGATGAGCTGCTTCTTCGTAGCGGCGTCGAGCGACACGCGTACTCCTCGTAGTCTTTGATGTGCCACCGAGTGCCCCTGGTCCACTTCTCAGGGGAGCTTCCGTAACTCGGGAGGCGGGATCCGCTGGGCGCTGCCTCCGGAGCGTGAGCTCCAGGGGTGCGTACACAAACGGCCGCTACACAGCGTACCAGCCTGGGGGGACACCTCGGTCCAGCTCTGTGAAGGGCCCTGACCGGGGCGGATACGGCCACTAGGGTGATCCACGTCCACGCATGGACCGTGGATCACGTCGGTTCGTCGGGAAGGGGTCGCTTCGCCATGGCGGAGACGGAGCAGGAGATCAAGGCACGCAAGGAGCGGGAGCGGGACGAGCTGTACGCCCTCGATATCTCGGGTGTGGAGTGGCGCAGCGCGCCGGGCACGGAGGAGCACGAGGAGCGCGTCGAGATCGCCGACCTGCCCGACGGCGCGGTGGCCATGCGCTCGTCGCTCGACCCGGACACCGTGCTGCGCTACACGGAGGCGGAGTGGACGGCCTTCGTGCTGGGCGCCCGGGACGGCGAGTTCGATCTGGAGCCGGCTCCGGAGGAGCAGCAGCAGTCGTAGGCATGGAAAAGGGGCGGCACACACGCGTGCCGCCCCTTTTCCATGCCTACCGCTCCCTAGCTGGTCATCGCCCGTGCCTGCGCGTACACGTCGAAGACGGCCAGGGACAGCGGGATCAGGGTGAGCAGGACGAAGCTCTCGGCGATCTCCAGGAAGCGGCCCCAGAAGGGGGTCACTCCGCGCTTCGGGGTGATCAGGCCGACCGCGGTGACCAGAGCGGTCGACGCGGCCACGGCCGCCGCGAGCCAGACGCTGCGGATGTCGAGGGAGTTCGGGTCGCCGAGGAACGCGTCCCGCACGTACGCGTGCGGCGGGTTCAGGGCGAGGCCGAGGCCCAGGAAGACCAGGGCGGCCAGGCCCGCGGCGAGGGTGGCGCCGACCTGGGCGGTGTAGCGGAACAGGTGGGCACGCATCAGCATCGCGACGCCGGTGGCGAGGGCGAGGAGCTGTGCCCACACGTTGCTGGAGAAGCCGAGGACGATCGAGGCGCCCACGGAGACGAGGGCGCAGCCGCCGACCAGGCCGACGAGGAGTTCGTGGCCGCGCCGGGCGCGGGCGGCGATGCGCTCGGCGTCGACGGGCTCCTGGGCCACGGGTTCGCCGTCGCCGTAGCCGCGGGTGGGGTTGGGCGGTTCGAAGCCGATGGGGAGGCGGGCGAAGCGCATGGACAGGCCCGGCAGGAAGGCGAGCGCGCACACGGAGAGGGGGGCGCAGATCGCGGCCGTCTCGATGGGCTTCAGGTGGGCGAGCATCGCGGTGAACGTCGTCAACAGGCCGATGGCGGAGGCGAAGACGAAGGCCACGAAGGGGCCGTCGCCGCCGGGTGACACCAGGGTGAGGACGACGGCCGCGACGAGGACGGCGGCGCAGGCCAGCAGGAACTGGAGCCGGCCAATGCCTTCTCCTTCGGAGAAGGGGAGCAGTCCGGAGCCCGCCACGGCGATGTTGGGGAGCGCGCCCAGGCCCAGGGCGACCGCCGAGCCCCGGTCGTCGTACACGCGCGCGCGTACGCAGGCGATGGTGATCAGGAGGATGCCGGCGAGGCCGGCGACGATGCCCTGGAGGCCGTTCATGTCGTGGTGGATCTGGGAGCTCCAGGCCACGAACGCGAGCAGTGCGGGCAGGATGCCGCCCGCGACGAGACCGGCGGCGCGCGTCAACTCGCCGTTCCACAGGGCACGGTCACGGGTGACGGCGGCGGCGACCGCCTCGGAGACGTCGTCGTAGACGGCCGGCGGCAGGGAGTCCGCGAAGGGGCGCAGGGTGAGCAGTTCGCCGTCGAGGATGCGCTGCGCGGCGAAGGAGCGGGCGCCGTCGAGGACGGTGCCGTCGCGGCGGACGAGGTGGTAGCCGACGGGGGCGCCCTCGGCGAGGCTCTGCTGGGACAGCCGCAGGATCTCGGGGTACAGGTCGGCGACCGGTACGTCGTCGGGCAGGGCCACGTCGATCCGGCTGTCGGGCGCCACGATGGTGACCCGGCAGAAGCCGAAGCCCGTGCCCGCCCCGGATGAGGCTCCGGTGCCCGTTCCGCCGGTCGCGCCGGCCGGCGCGGAGGCCGTGATGCTCACCTGCTGTTCCCCCTTGTCAGTGACGGACGGTCCGCGAAGCTGCCGCGCGCGTCCTCCGTGTAGTTCCGCCGTAAAGATCCTGTGCAGGTCGCGCCGTACCACCCGTCCCGTCGGCCGACCGCGCCGTCGCGCCCGGCACTCAACGGGATCCGACGGGATCCGCCCGCCGCGAACACTGCGGTTTTGCCCGGTTTTCCCGGAACGATTCGCAACTGCTCACACGTCTCACGGGCACCCTACCGCCCGCCGTTGTCAGTGGTTGTCAGTAGGATCGCGCAGTGCGGATCGGCGTCCGCCCGACACGGGGCGGCGGACGTAAACAACTCGGTCCGGCAAGGGAATTGGTGCTTAGTGAGCCAGATCGTCGTCAAGCGCCCGCCGAGGTCGCTGCCGAAGGAAGTGCCCACGGACGAGGTCATGCTGCAGGCTCCGCCGGAGCTGCCGCGCGGCCAGCAGGAGGGCGCCATGATGCAGCTCCTGCCCATGCTCGGCATGGGCGGGTCGGTGGTGTTCTTCTTCAACCCCAGTGCCCAGCCGTTCATGAAGATCATGGGCATGGTGATGATCGCGTCCACGGTCGCGATGGGCGTCTCGATGCTGGTCCGCTACCGCCGGGGCAACCAGGGGCAGATGGCCGACATGCGCCGTGACTATCTGCGCTATCTGTCCCAGACCCGGCGTACGGCCCTGGAGACCGCGCGGGCCCAGCGCGACGCCCAGTACTACCTGCACCCTTCGCCGGAGCAACTGTGGGCGCTGGTCGCCGAGGGCAGCCGGGTGTGGGAACGCCGCACGAACGACGAGGACTTCGGGCAGGTGCGGGTCGGCCTCGGACCGCAGGGTCTCGCCACTCCCCTGATCGCGCCGGAGACCGCCCCGGTCGACGAGCTGGAGCCGCTGACGGCGGGCGCCATGCAGCGTTTCCTGGCCACGCACAGCACCCTTGAGGACCTGCCGATGGCGGTCTCGCTGCGCGCCTTCTACCACGTGACGATCAGCGGCGAACCGGCCACCGTGCGCGGCACCGCGCGGGCCCTCGC
The DNA here is from genome assembly GCF_053598575.1 of Streptomyces sp. NPDC001100. NCBI lineage: Bacteria > Bacillati > Actinomycetota > Actinomycetes > Kitasatosporales > Streptomycetaceae > Streptomyces > Streptomyces sp. NPDC001100. Next base: position 400,855 of record NZ_JBSFKO010000004.1, on the reverse strand, counting down.
CGCCTCCCTCGCCTCGATGCACTCCCCCGAGGACCTGGTCATCGCCGTCGCCACCGGGCGCGAGTCGGTGCCCGAGTGGGAGTGGGCCAAGTGGCTGCCGCACGCGCAGGCACAGGGTCTCGCGGACGGCGCGGGCACCATGCGCCTGATCAGCACCGACCCCATGGAGCTGGAGGAGATGCTCACGGACCGCCTCCAGGGCCGCCCGCGTTTCCACCCCGCCGGAGCGCCGGTGCCCGAACAACCGCATCTGGTGGTCGTGTTGGACGGCGTCTCCCTGCCGCCCACATCCTTCCTGGCCAGCCCCGAGGGCCTTCAGGGTGTGACGATCGTCGAGGTCGTCCCCGGCGACCTCAGCAGCGGACGCGGCGACCTCTCGGTCGTCGTACACCCGAAGGAACTCCGTCTGGAGTCGGGCCACGGCATGGTCTACGAAGGCACGCCGGACGTCCTGTCGTACGAGGCGGCCGAGGCGCTGGCCCGGCAACTGGCGCCGCTGCGCATGGTGTCGGGCGGTGACGACGACGAACCGCTGCTCGCCAACCTGGAGTTCACCGATCTGCTGAACCTGGGCGACGCGGCCTCCGTGGACCCGAAGCGGACCTGGCGCCCGCGTTCGACGGCGGAGCGGCTGCGGGTGCCGATCGGGCTCGGTGAGGACGGCCGGCCCGTGATGCTCGACCTCAAGGAGGCGGCCCAGGAGGGCATGGGCCCGCACGGGCTGTGCGTCGGCGCGACCGGTTCCGGCAAGTCGGAGCTGCTGCGCACCCTGGTCCTCGGCCTCGCGGTGACGCACTCCTCGGAGACGCTGAACTTCGTCCTCGCGGACTTCAAGGGCGGTGCGACCTTCGCCGGTATGGCGCAGATGCCGCACGTGGCGGCCGTGATCACCAACCTGGCGGACGACCTGACGCTCGTCGACCGTATGGGTGACTCGATCCGCGGTGAGTTGAACCGCCGCCAGGAGATGCTGCGCGACGCGGGCAACTACGCCAACATCCACGACTACGAGAAGGCGCGCGCCGCGGGTGCCCCCCTGCAGCCCGTCCCGTCACTCGTCCTGGTGATCGACGAGTTCAGCGAACTCCTCACCGCCAAGCCGGACTTCATCGAGATGTTCGTGCAGATCGGCCGCATCGGCCGCTCCCTGGGCGTGCATCTGCTGCTGGCCTCGCAGCGCCTGGAGGAGGGCCGGCTGCGCGGCCTGGAGACGTACCTCTCGTACCGCATCGGTCTGCGGACGTTCTCGGCGGCCGAGTCGCGGGCCGCGCTCGGGGTGCCGGACGCGTACGAGCTGCCGAACGTGCCGGGTTCCGGCTTCCTGAAGCACGGCACCGACGAGATGGTCCGCTTCAAGGCGGCGTACGTCTCCGGGGTGTACCGCACCGGTTCGCAGCAGGCCGCCGCGCTCGGCGGGCCGCTTCCGGTGGACCGCAGACCGGTGCTGTTCACGGCGGCGCAGGTGCCGGTGCAGTACGCGCCCGTGCCGCGTCAGCGCCAGGCGGAGACGGCCGACGAGAAGGACGACGCGCTCGCCGACACCGTGCTCGACGTGATCGTGCGGCGACTTGAGGCACAGGGTCCGGCCGCCCACCAGGTGTGGCTGCCCCCGCTGGACAGCCCGCCGTCGCTCGACTCCCTGCTGCCCGGACTCGCCGCGGTGCCGGGGCGGGGTATGACGCAGCCCGGCTACGAGGGCGCGGGCCGACTCGTCGTCCCGGTCGGCCTGGTCGACAAGCCGTACGAGCAGCGGCGCGACCCGCTGTGGACCGACTTCGGCGGCGCGGCCGGCCATATGCAGATCCTGGGCGGCCCGCAGTCCGGGAAGTCGACGCTGCTGCGCTCGCTCATCGCGTCGTTCGCGCTCACCCACACCCCGCGCGAAGTGCAGTTCTACGCACTGGACTTCGGCGGTGGCGGTTTGTCGGCGGTGGCCGGTCTCCCGCACGTGGGCGGGGTGGCCTCCCGGCTCGACCCGGAGAAGGTCAGGCGTACGGCGGCGGAGGTCTACGGCGTGATGACCCGCCGCGAGGAGTACTTCCGTACGGCCGGGATCTCCTCGATCGCCGATTTCCGCGCCCGCCGCGCGCGGGGCGACATCTCCGTGGCGGACCAGCCCTGGGGCGATGTCTTCCTCGTCATCGACGGCTGGGGCAACTTCCGTACGGACTACGAGGCGTTGGAGCCGCTGGTGCTGGACATCGCGGCCCGCGGCCTCGGTTACGGCATCCACGTGATCCTCACGGCTTCGCGCTCCATGGAGGTCCGCGCGAACATGAAGGACCACCTGATGAACCGGCTGGAGCTGCGGCTCGGCGACCCGATGGACTCGGAGTTCGACCGCAAGGTCGCCGCCAACGTGCCCACGGGCGTGCCCGGGCGCGGCCAGACCCCGCAGAAGCAGCACTTCATGGCGGCGGTCCCGCGCATCGACGGCCTGTCCTCGGACACGGACCTCGCGGAGGCGACGACGGCCCTCACGGCCGAGGTCGCCCGGCACTGGCAGGAGCCCGGCGCGCCCGAAGTCCGGCTGCTGCCCAGGGAGTTCGCGGCGGCGCAGCTTCCGTCCGGCGACCGTTTCCCGAACCGCGGCATCTCCTTCGCCCTCGACGAGGACAACCTGGAGCCGGTGTTCGTCGACTTCGACCAGGACCCGTTCTTCCTGGTCTTCGGCGAGAGCGAGTCCGGCAAGTCGAACCTGCTCAAGCTGCTGATCAAGCGCCTCGGCGAGCGCTACGACGGCAACGCGTGCAAGCTGTTCGTGGTCGACAACCGGCGTTCCCTACTGGGGGTGACCCCGCCCTCGCACCTGGCCGAGTACATCCCGATGTCGAACCAGATGCAGCACCACATGGACGCGCTGGCCGACCTGATGCAGCGCCGGACGCCGACGTCGGACGTGACTCCACAGCAGCTCCGGGACCGGAGTTGGTGGCGGGGCCCGCAGGTCTTCGTGATCATCGACGACTACGACCTGGTGTCCACGTCGAGCGGCAACCCGCTGTCGGGGCTGACCGAACTCCTGCCGTTCGCCCGGGACGTGGGCGTGCGCTTCATCATCGCCCGCTCCACGGCGGGTGCGGGGCGCGCGGGTTACGAGTCGTTCATGCAGCGGATGAAGGAACTCGGCGCCCAGGGCGTGGTGTTGGCGGGCGACCCGGCCGAGGGTGACCTGCTGGGCGGGGTCCGGCCGCGGCCGATGCCCGCCGGGCGGGGCGTGTTCGTGTCCCGGAAGCGGGGCAAGCCGCTGGTCCAGATCGGACGCGTCCCGGACGGCGACGAGTAAGGCCCGGTGCGGGCCGACGGGTTCCTCAGAACGTGGTGAGGGCGACGACCGTGCTGTCGTGCATGAGAAAGACGCGGTTGCCGTCGGCGGCGAGGCGGGTGGAGTCGGTACGGGGGAACTCGTACCGCCACAGCCTCCCCTCCGTCGACCGCCTTCGCCGCGTCGAGCTCCATGGGCTCGGTCTGCACCACGCTCTTGCCGATCGACCAGACCGCGTGCCCCCGCGGCAGCGCACGCCCCGCGTAGAGAGCCGTGCCCGCGGATTCGGAGTAGCCGGACCACAACTGGCTCCCGTCGCGCGGGTCCAGACGTCTGGGATAGATGCCCTCCGCGGCGTAGAGCCTGCTCCCGGAGACCGTCACGGGTCCCCAACGCTCCCGGTTGCGGTCCCCGTGGGGCTTGACGCTCCAGGTGCGCTCGCTGTCGGCGATCCGCACCGCCTCCAGGGTGTAGCCGTCGAGGTAAACGGTGCCGCCCCGGACGGCCGGCCGGAGCCCGCTGGGGACATGGTCGAGGCGATTCCATGCCATTCCATGCCATACGGCCGTTGCTGGTGTCGATCGCCAGGAAGTTGCCGTCGGTCGTCCCCATGACCAGCCGACCCGGGCCGACGGCGGCCAGGGCGAACACCTTCGTGCGGAAGTCGGCCGGAACCGTCGCCGTCCACCCGACCTTCGCGTCCGCGCGGCGCACGCGGCATCGGCGCGTGCTCACCCTCTCGTGCAGGGGCCAGATACGGCAACAGGTGGGCGCCTCCCGCGCGCGCCCACCCTGAGTCGCTGTTCTTGCTGCGTGCCTCGTCCTACTGGAAGTAGCTGGCGGCCTTCTTGTCGCCTTCCATGTAGGTACCGCCCGACGTGTACACGACGTGCCCGATGCCGGTCAGCGCGGTGTGGATGTCGTTGGCTTCCTTGTCCCAGCGGTGCAGCTTCTCGTTGAAGGTGCCCTGGGCGTCACCCTCCCAGTACTGCTGGCTCTTCACGACCAGCGCGCGAAGCTCCTGGAGGTCCTGCTCCAGCTGCTTCGCCTCGTTGCCGATCTTGGTGGCCGCGAAGTCCAGCCCGTCATAAGTGACGGAAAGGCCGTCGGAGTTACGGCTCATGCGTGTGTACCTCGTCTCGTTCGTATGGGGCAGTGGACGTCGTGGCTCAGTAGGAGCTCAGCGGGGAGGTCACGGTCGGGGCGCCGTCCTGGAGGTCGATCTTGTTGACCGCCGCGCGGACCTCGTCCTCCTTGCTGTCCTTGATGTTGCGCGTCGCGGTCATCGCCTCGATGACGTCACCGAGAATGGTGCCGATCTTCTGCAGCGACTCGTTGATCTCGTACTGCTTCTTGTCGAACGCGGCACGCCCGATTCCGTGCCACTGACCCTCAAGCCCGTCGATCACACCCTGAAGCCCGTGCACGCGCTTGGCGATGCCGTCGTACTTGTCGAGCATCTGCTTCTGAATATCGACTACTGCGGCATCTTCGAGCTTCTGCTTGTTGGACATGGTCAGCTCACCCTTCTTCCTTCTATTGACTGGCGTCGTGACTGATTCGCGGTCTGGCTGGAAATGCCGGTCACCTGGCACGCCGTGCGCGCATTGCGGCTACGCCCGCACCGCCGATGACGATGACTGCGGCTGCGCCGCCGAGTGCGATCCAGAGCGTGTTGCTGTCGCTGGACGACTGTGCGCTTGATGCTGCGGCTGAGGTGCCGCCGGTAGAAGTCTCGCCCGGAGTCTTCGATGTGGCCGAGGCGGACGGAGTCGAGGCGGCCGAGGGAGAACTCGCCGACTTGGCAAGCAGATTGCCGCCGTTCTCCTTCGCCAGCGGGTCGACGTTGGGGGCGCCCGCGTCGTACTTGGCGTTCTCCAACACCATGCGAGGACGGACGAACCCGTAACCGGCGTACTTGCTCGGGTCGTTCTCCGGCCACGTCCGGCTCGCCGTGTCGATCAGGGAGCGGGTGACCTGGTTGACCGTCCAGTCGGGGTGGGCGGACCAGATGAGGGCGGCGGAGGCGGCGGCGAGGGCGGTCGCGGGACTTGTGCCGGCCTTGTCGCAGTAGGAGCGGAAAGTGGTATCGCACCATCCCGGAAACCCGTCACCGGGTGCCACGAGGTCGACGTAGTTTCCGTACGAAGAGAACTTCGTAACGTCGAACGACGAGTTGACTGCCGCGATGCCGACTACGTAAGGGTAAGCAGCGGGATAGTCGATATTGCCTGTACCTTTCCCTGTACCTGCATTTCCCACTGCAGCGACCATCAACTTTCCTTTTGAAGCGGCATACTTGATCGCTTCTTCCTCCTGCGGGCTGACAAACCCTCCGAAGGACATGCTGATGATCTTTGCATCGGTATCGGCTGCGGCCCTGATCGCCTGCCACGGCTTGGGAGTCTTCTTTTTCTCCGCCGCATCGGCCTTCATCCCTTGGAAGGAGACGCGATAGGGGACGATCTTGGCGCCCGGCGCCAGTCCCTGCAGGCCACCGTCGGATCCAGTACCCGCAATCAACTCGGCCATGGTTGTCCCATGGCCTACGTAGTCGACCGTCGAGCGGTATGCGACCGCCTTGGGCACCTCGTCGACGAGAACCTGGCCCTTCAACGAAGGTGTATTCGGGTTTACTCCGCTGTCGATGACAGCGACTTTTACACCCTTCCCCGTGCTGACCTTCCACATCTGGTGGGCCTGCATCTCGTCCAGGTACCACTGCTTCGACTGAACGTCGTCAGCGCCGGCATTCGGCGCGAATCCCACGCTCACTACAGCCAGGGCGCCGAGGACCGCACCTACGGCACGTACTCGTCCGGCACGGCGTGTCCTGAGCAGCGCAGCCCTCTGGGCTGGACGGCTGTTCCCTGACTTCATGACGTTGACTGTCCTCGCTCGCGCTCAGTTGACGACCGGCGGCACATCGCGCCGCGGCTGGTTGGGCAGGTGGGTCTCTTCGTCCTCAACGAGATGGTCGGGGCACGAAGCTCCGTCCGCTCGTTCCTTGTCACCGGGCTTCCCTTGGTTGCCAGGTCCGCGTACGAGGCCGGAGCCACCGCGCGTCATGCCATTGCGTTCGGCTCGAGCAACGGATTTACGTTCGGTGGGCACAGTCGTGACACCCTCGGACGCGCCCGTACCGCCACGGGGCTTCGATGCGTTCGGGGTCGGCTTGGCAGCAGAATCGGGCGCTCCGAAGACTCCACGCTGCCCCGGACGACCGGGCACGGACCGAGAGCCGCTCGCTTCCTCGGCTCCGATGACGTTTCCACGGGGAATCCTGGACCCGCCCTTCGCCGAGTTGCCTGTGCCGTTGGTAGGCCGTCCGCCCACGACGCCATTCGAACGACCAGCACCGGTGGCTGAACCACCATTGGCTCGCGGAGTCGCCGTACCACTCGCTCTCGGAGTACCACCCGTGACACCACGCCCCATCGGGGGCGACTTCGCTCCGGAGGCAGTGCCTTTGGCCAGGGAGCGGCCGGTCTCGGTGGCGCGGCCCATCTGGCTGGTGGGTCCACGGCCCGCCGTCCGTCCCGTGTTCGAGTTCCTCAGGTCCGAAGTGCCGGTTCGTCCCTGCGCGGAGATCGGGTTCCTGAGCCCGCCCGACCCACTGACACTCCGGCCCAGAGGTCCGTTGGGCATGGGAGTTCCCAAGCCATTCTCGAAGGCGTTGGTCTGGCCACCGCCCGGGGCAGGTGCACCCATGGCCGGCGGGTTGTGGACCGTCGCGGGCACCGTGGTGGTAGGCAACGTACCGACGCTGTCGATATTCGTGTGCGTGGTGACATCGGGAGGCGTCACATGACCGGTGACGTCTTTGACGGGCGACACGACATCACTTACGACGTGCTTGCCGCCATTGCTCGTAGCCGCTGCAAGCGTTTCATGATGACTCGGCACAGTGGTCGTACGAGTCTTTTGGCCGTCTGCTGATTTAGACCCTCCGGAGCCGTCCCGCCATGTCGGATCAGGCTGCGGCACCCCCACATCCGGCATAGCCGTGAACTCAGGCGCCTTGCTGTTCAGCGCCGCCAGCTCGTCCTTGGACACCACGTAGTACGACGACAGCCGGTTCATCTGGTTGATCGCCTCTTGGCGATCCTTCTCCACGCGCACGGCCGCCGCGTACTCGTCCTTGTTCGCGACCTTCTCGGCCGCCGTGAACGTCGTGGGGTGTTTGCGCTCAGCCTGGGTGTCACGAGGGGGCATGGCACTACGCACCGACGCCAGCCCCATCGCGGCAGCAGTGATCTGATCCCCCGCGCCCCCGGCGAAACTGCTCAGGCTGTGCGTCTGGATGACGAGTTCGCTCCCCCACTTACGGAACGCCTCGCCCGACTCCCCTGCCCACCGGACTTTGTCGATGTGACCGTCGAGCTCCTCGGCCGCCGCCTTGATCGCGTCACGCGCGTCCCACAGAGCCTTGCCGGAGGACTCCAGGTCCTCCGGGTTCGTCCGCTCCACGAGGTCGATCATCTCGTTGAGCGGGCGGTTCTCGAAGTTCGTACGACGGTCGGCGGACGGCCCGTGCACGGAGTCGTGGACGGCCTGGCCCTGCGACGTGCTCTCGACCACCGCGCGCACTGGGTTGTAGAAGAGGCCGGCCAGCAGTCCGTTCTCTCGCGGTCGCTCCTCGACACCCCGTGCCAGGTCGGTGAACTGATTCTGGCTGGAGACCCTTTTCAGGTCCGCCTTGTGCTGGTCGTCAGTCATCGTCACCCACTCATGCCGGAGTTGGCGGTGTTGGTGCGCTCGGGACCCGAGGCCCCGTTGATCCTCGTGATCTCAGTCTGGATCTCCCAGAACCGCCGACGCTGATCCTCTTCCACCCCGTCGAAGGTGCCCCTGGCACCCTGCACGGCGATGCCGATCGCCTCGATCTGCAGATGGAGCGTCTTGGACAGGGCCGTGAGCTTGTCGTGGACCGCGTGGTACTCGTCGTACAGGCCGTCCGCCTCATGGAAGGCGCCTCGCCCGCCCCTGTGGATCGACCCCGCACTGACCGTCTGCGCACCCACCCGTTTCGGGTTCCCCGCCGAACTCTCAAGATCACGCAGGACCTTGTCCACGCGGCTCACGAAGTCGGTCAGCGCTTCGCTGCTCGCCTCCAGGTCCTTCGCCCTGGTAGCCGACACGCCCCCCACCATGTCTGCCGGAAGCACGACGCTCCTCCCCGTTTCCCCGTACATCCATCGGCCACCGTCGAACCGAGGACGATCAACCGCTCACCCTACGATCGCAAAGCGAGCCACTCCTGACAACGCGTTTACCACTCTAGTCAACCTGTACATCGGGGCCAACCGGCCTGTGTGTTAACTCAGTTACGGGGCCGGGCCAGACGCCACAGTCTGCCGGTTTTGTCACTTTACGACTTATGGATCACGCGTCAGCAGCACTGGCGCCCCGCCGGAGGCCCGAGCCCGCGCGACAACGTCGGATGCCGCCGGACGGGCCCCCGTTGCGATCTTCATGGAATTCCCACACGCGACCGATCGCTCCGGATCACCACGGCTCCCACGCGCCACTCGGGGCGCATCGGTGTCGTTGAGGGGCGCCCGGTCGAGTCACACGCCGACAGCGCCGGGTTTCGGCAGCGGCAGCCTTCCGATGCCGAGGAGCAGGCACGGATGTGGCCACCATCCGTCGACCAACCACACACTCGGCACCCCCTCGAACCTTCACGATCGACAATCCGCGCACATCGGACGCGACTCTAATTTTCCTCGGCACGGGTTGCTAACTTGACCAATCATCGTGAACAGGAGACGGCATCGCCTGCCGACCGGTGCGCCGGAGGCAGAGCGCGGGGGAGGGTGACCAAAGGTGGGCTGGGACGAATGGGAGCAGCTCAAGGGCGACGCGCTTGCACGCCAACAGAGCTCCACGCGCATGCAACTCAACTCGATCCCCGCCGATCCCGGCGGCGGCAATCCGCAAGGTGACCTACGGGTCAGCCAGAGCGACCTCGCTGCGGTCGGTGACGCGGCGTACGAGTTGCACCAAGCCTTCCAGCACGACAGCGACCTCGCCCGGATGAGTTCCATCAAGGCCGGCGACGGCCTCAAGAGCGAGGGGTACGAGATCGGTTCGGCGCTGGACCATGTCGCCGAGCACTGGGTGGACCAGGTCCAGTCGGTCCTCGACGCGACGGCCCACATCTCCAACCACCTCGACTACACCAAGGGCGCGCACGCGGGCGACGAGGCGTACATCGCGGGCACGCTCAGCAACATCGCCACGCTCGACAAGGGCTTCGACGAGCGGAAGGGCAGCTGAACCCGATGGATCTCGACGCGCTCCGCTACGGCAACTTCCACCAGCTCGACGAGGCGATCACCGACTGGCAGAACATGGCGAAGAAGCTCAAGACGCTCGCCACCGACGCCGACAGGAACCTCAAGGGCAAGGCCGACAAGGCGGATTGGGCCGGCGTCAACGCCACTGTCACCCGTGAGTTCATCGACAAGACGGCAGGCGAGTTCGCGGACGCCCACACCCAGGCGGACACCGTCGCCAACATCCTCAGTGACACCCGGGGCGAACTCGTCGGTTACCGCGACCAGTTGAACGAAGCCGTCGCGGGCGGCCAGAAGAAGAGCCTGACGGTACTGGACACCGGCCAAGGCACTTTCGTCGTCACCCGGACCACGCGCCCCGACTGGGCCTCGGATCCCAGCGGCCGGTCCGACGCCGTCGACCAGCACGAAGTCGACTCCCTGCGCGACGAGATCCAGCGCATCCTCACCAAGGCCACCGAGAGCGACTCCACCGCGGCCAAGGCGCTGCGCCTCATCGTCGACCAGGCCAAGTACGGTTTCTCCGACGCCAGTTACGAGAACCGGGACGCCGCGGCCAAGGCCATCGCCGACGCCGACGCGATGGCCAAGATCCTCGCCAAGAACCCCCACGACGTGACGAACACGGAACTCGCGAGCCTGAACGCCACCCTGGTGAAATACAAGAACGACCCTCTTTTCGCGGAGGAGTTCGCCGAGCAGGTGGGGCCCAAGAAGCTCCTCACCTTCTATGCCGGCATCGCCGACCCCTACCAGGGCAGCTACGACCCCGCACGCGGCGAGCAGGCCAAGCAGCTCCAGAAGAACCTCGGCATCACCATCGGACGGGCCACGCTCTCCGACAGCGACAAGATGCAGAGCTGGGAAAGCCAGATGACCAAGCTCGGCCCGGACCAGCTCGGCATCGACGACGCGAGCAATCCGACCGGCTATGCCGTCATGAGCAATCTCATGCGCTTCGGCGACTACGACGACCAGTTCCTCAACGACTACGGCGACAAGCTCCTCGCCTACGACAAACAGGTCAACGGCGAGGGCATCAGCCTCTGGGTCAACAACGCCAACCAGGGAGACCTCAACTACTGGGGCTACAAGAACGACCGGGGCCGCGACCCGGTGACGGGATTCCTGGAGGCTCTGGGGCACAATCCGGGAGCGTCGGAGCAGTTCTTCGCCCGGCCTGATGTCACGGACGGCACCGTCGACAGGGACGTGGTCAACGAGAACTCAGAAGTCAACGAGCACCTCAAATACCTCACCCAAGAACGGGTCTGGGCTTCCGATGTAACGCTGGAGGGCAAGGACGGCTACGTTGCCGGACGCGACGCTCTCGGCCACGCCCTGGAAGCCGCCACGACCGGGTACTCGTCCGATGCGACCGCCGAGGACATCAAGGCCGGCGGAGATCATCGCACTCCTGCGACCGCAGCTGTAATGGAGGAGGTGGCATACCTCTACGGCGGCGAGGACGGTCCCAAACTGCTGCATGGCCAGCCGGAGTTGGCCGACAGCCTGGGCAAGATGGCCGGTGCCTACATCGACGACATCGACTACAACCTGTCCGGCGTCGGGGAACACCAGTTGGACAATGGCTCCTTCCCCGCCAGCTACCAAGGCCGCGCGAATTTCACCAACGACGGTGCAATCAATTTCCTGAGTGTGCTCGGCCAGGACGAGAACTCGCACCGAGCCGTCACCGCAGCACAACACCTCTACACACTCAGCGTCCTCGACAAGTATCCGCCGACCACTGACGCCAACATCGGTCACGCGCATGACGCGCTGGTCGCAGGGGCTCAGGCCCGGGGCATCCTCGACAACTCCCGTGTGGAGCAGGCCTCGACGGACTACGGAGAGGCCTCCGACGCGGCCAACAAGTCTCTGGGACGATCTTCCGACTGGATCAAACTAGGGGTCGGGACCACCGTCGGGGTCGGCATCGGCGCCATCCCACTCCCCGGGACAACCGCTGCGGCCGTGGTCATCGCACCCATCGCCGCCGACACCGTCGGTGAAGCGATCAACACCTTCATCGGCCAGCAGATCGACAAGAGTGTGGACGATGCCGAACAGAACCCTGCGGAAAAGTCTCAGCTGACCAGCAGTGAGTTCTATAAAAAGGGTATCAACGAGCTGGGTGAAGCGTACGTCTCATACTTGGATGACAGTCCCAAAACCGAAGAAACAGCCGACAGTCAAAACTGGGACCAGGACATCAACAACGCCTACTACGGGACCGGATCAGCCGAGAACGACTACCGTGGCCGAGCTCCATACAAGGACTGACCTGTGCGACAACAGACACGCGAACCGCTGCAATACAGGACAAGCGCACGCACCGTACGGTGTTCAGTGCTGGGTGCCATAGTGATGGTCTTCGGGGTTTCCGCCTGTGGCGGGGGAGACAAAAGTACCGATGAGACCGACCTGACCGCTTCCCAGGTCTGCGCTTCCGCTTTCGACGCGTCGGCAGCCAAATCTCTACAGCGCATGGGTAACACAACCACGTTCACAGAGCTGCCCGGTAGCGACGACTCCGGGAAGTCGAACAAGTTCTCCCTGAAATACGCCGCGAGCACGGTCCACAAGGGCCAAACACAGCGCAATCAATGCGTTGTCTTCAAGGCCGGGGACAAGAGCGGTCACCCACTGATCAATATTGATTTCTCGGCGTCCAAGTACGTCCCGAAAACGGAGACTTCAGAGTCAGGTGGGGATTCCGAGAAAACCTTCTACCCCATCGGCTCCTATGCCCAGACCGGCGGCACCAGCAGCGCGCTGCTCTACTTCAAATGCCCGACCCAAGATCCCACAAAAGCAAGCGATACCACTCCCTACATCCGAGCAAGTCTTACGAGTGCGCCAGGACAGATTTCCACAAAGACAACCAGCCGAGACTTGATGACCGTACTCAACGCCCTCTCGGGAGCCATGGCCAAGCAACTCGACTGCGCTTCGGAGGCGGCGCTCCCATCCGAGATCCCGGCACCGGCACCCAGTGGAGAAACAGGAACTCCCAGGTGAGACCCACGTGACTCCTCACTGGGAATCATCATCACCTACACGGCCGGAAGCACGGAAAGAACTAGAGGCCAAACTCTACGGCCCGGCCAAGGCCCTCGGCTGTTCATCGGAGTCCGGTCTGCTGGTCAATGTGCCCAGCCGCACGTTTGGTTGGGTTGGCCCTGGAGTGTCAGGGGCCGACCCCCAGGCCCCACTCGCCGTCCGCAATAATCTGGAGCATGGAGACGGTAGTAGGGATTCTGCTGAAGGTGTCCCTCTTTGCCTTCGTGGTGGGGATGTTCGCCCTCGTCATCAGGGCGTTCGTGCGCAGCGGCAAGGAGGACAAGCGGATCAGGCAGGGCTGGGCGGACCTCTCGCGGGTCGCCGCGGAGCACGGGTGGACGTACGAACAGCGTGCGCGAGGGCGGGCCACCGAGTACTGCGGGGTGGGTCCCATGCCTGGCAGCGGCTCCAACCTGAGCGCCTGGCACTACGTCACCGGAGAATTCCGCGGCCGTTCGTTCAAGTGCTTCGAGTACCGCTACTCCAATCCTCTGTCGGGCAGCAGCGGAGTCGGGGAGTCCAAGAAGCTGACCATCGAGTCGATCTTCCTGGTATCAGCACCGGGTTCCGGGCCGTTCCTGCAGATCGGTCGGCCCAGCAAACTCGATGCGATGCTCGGCCGTCGGCCCAGAATGCTGCTGGGCTCACCGGAATTCGACGAGAAGTTTCGGGTTGTCACCGATGACGAGGACTTCGCCCGCAGCATCCTGAGCGACCCCATGCCGACCTTCCTGCTCTCGGACTCCCGCGCCCAGAAGTCCCCCCTCCGGCTGCGCGATGACGAACTGTTCACGTGGTACACGGGCACGCTGTCCCCGCAGGACCTCGAAGAGCGGCTGGACTACCTGTGCGATGTACTCGCCCGGATTCCCGCGCGGGTGTGGGCAACCACCTGACCAATCCGATCCTAGGCTGGATTCTCGTCCGCCGACTCCACTGTCCTGAGGAATTCCTTGTAGTCGCCGATGAGCTCGTCGAGTTGATTCGGTTTCGCCGTGAGGACGATTTCGATCACGGCGCGCTGCGCCGGATTCCTGACGTCCTCCGTGCCGAGGTACACCTGGCTCTGACAAAGCTCGATGGGCTCTCCCCGCAGGGTGGTGGCGAGGACGAGGTTCTGGACGACTCCGGGAGAGTCCGTCAGGCCAGGAATATCCGGTGTACCGATTTCGGCCTTCTTGAGGACGCGTACCGACCCGGCCTGCTCCAGCCTCGGCACCGCCTCATCGGCGATCTGCGACATGGTGGCACTGTCGTTGCGCATCTCGCCCGAGATGGTGATGTTCGCGGTGAAACCGTTGTCGATGGAGGCGGGGTGCAGTGCTACGAATGCCACGTTCGGAGTTCCCACCTCCTCCGGTGGTGCCGCCTGCCAGCCGTCCGGCAGTGAAAAGGAAATCTTGACCGGCAACGTGGCCGCCATGGTGGATCCCAACCTTCAGTGAGCTTCGACGTGGACTTCGTGGACTTCGACTCGGGCTAGAGCCAGCTGCCGACTGTGCTGTCCCAGGCGTCGCCGACGGCGTCGGCACCGTCGTCGAGCGCTTCGCCCAGCTTTCCGGCGTCGACGTTGACGCTGAAACCGACCTTGCCGCCAAGGCCCAGACCCAGGCCGACCTCTCCGCCGATGGTGAACTTGCCGTCCGTCCTGCCCAGATCGGCCTTGGCCTCGGCGCCCGCGCCCGCCCAGGCCTCGCCGTTCGCACCGGCGCCCACACCAGCGACGTCCGCAGAGACGGACCCTGTGGCCTTGGCCCCGGCGAACGCCTCCGCGCCGCCGTGCAGTCCGTCCTTGCCGGCCGAGACCTTCGCCGAGGCATCGGCGCCCGCGAAGGCTTTCGCCTCACCCTGCGCTCCGAGGATGCCGTACTGCGCGCTGCCGGTCGCGGAGGCCTGTCCGAGATACGCGGTCCCCGAAGCGCCGACCTGGAACTGCCCGTTCGCGACGCTCGCGCCGACGGAGCCGTCCACACCCAGCAGTGAAACGCCCAGCGCGCCCTTGAGGTCGACACCGGCCGCCTTGCCTTCTTTGGCGGCATCGGCCGACCAGGCGCTGGCGTCTCCCGACCACTCAGCGAGTTTGATGCTCCATTCGACCTTCTTACTGGGGGTGTCGGCGTCGTCCTCCGAGTCCGCGGGCTTGTCGCGGAAGACCCAATTACCTTCCTCGTCCTTGCCCCATGTCTTTTCCCGGTGGCGCGGGTTCTCGTCGGTGCCGAACCACTGTCGCTTCTCCTTGGCCCACGCTTCCGGCGCGATGGCGCTCTTGCCGACTCCGTGGTCTTCCGCCCACTTCTTCGCGTCCAGCCCACTCCTGATCGCCACAAGCCAGTCCGGGCTGTCGGAGGCGCTCCCCGCAAGGTCGTTGAGCTTCTTGGCCAGCTTCTCGGCCTCCGGCTTGAGTTGTGTACGCGCGGCGCTCAGTACATGCTCTGCGGCGTCGTGGTCCCCGGTCTTCCATTTGTCGATGGCGATCGCGGCTTGGCCCTGTGCCCAGTGCAGTGTGGAGGCGTACGAGTGAACCGCCTTGGAGGCATCGGACATCGCGTCGCCGGCGAAGTACCAGTTGGTCTTCTCCTTGCCCAAGGTGGGCCAGAAGGCGTCGCTGGCCTTGCCCACCCAGCCTTTGACGCGCAGGCCGCGCAGACCGTCGCCGATCCCTTCGAACTTGGTCGACCATTTGGTGAACGCGGTCTCCAGGTCACCGAGCTTGCCGGTGTCTCCCGGGATGAGTTCCTTCGGGTCACTCGTCGACCCGAGTGAAGCTGCCATGTTTGCGGATTCCCCGTTTCTGACGCCTGGGCGTGGGCGTCTACTTCAGTGCCGTGTTGACGGAGTTCACCGCGTCGCGGATGGCCTCGTCCGTGTCCTCGTAATCGCCATTGGCCTTGTTCAGCCCCGCCGCCAAGGTCGCGGCACAGTCGGCGAGGAACTCGGCTCCAGACTCCCAAGTGGCACAGAACGTCACCAGTGCCGCGGCGGTGTCGTCGTCCCCGACAGCAGTGGCCAGCCCAGCGGGGTCACTCAGATCCACCTTCTTGACCGGGGCGAGGCACTCCAGAATGTCCGCCCCACCCTTTTTGAGGACTCCTGGACCTACTCCGAGATCGCCGGCCACAGCGAATCCCCCCTCTTCCTGCTACATCTGTTCGCATACGCAACTCACGCTGAGCGCAAGCACGTTACCACCAAGATCACCATCGGATTCTCAACTCATCCCCTGGTGCCCCAATGACCTCTACTAGACATTCACCATCGCGATGTAAGCGCAACTCAATCGCGTTTGGTTCCTGTATAAGGCGCTGTTTGCGCAATTTGCTCACGGCTCGCTGTTACTTGAGTGCAACGAGAGAGCGTGCCCACGGACCCCGGTTGCGGAAGCGTCGATGGCTTCGACTCAGGCCGGACGGCCCCTCCGGCGGAGCCAACGCAATTGCCAAGTATGCTTCGTGACTCCCCTGCCACCATCGCCCACTCCGGAGTCCACCATGCCCGCAACTCGGTTGTCCGCAGCAGCGTCGATCCTCTCGGCCGTGGCCGTCGGCACACTGCTCGTCGGCTGCTCCGCATCGGTCAGCACCGGGAAGTCAACGCCGAAACTGTCTGCGGACAAGCTGGCCACCACGGTCTCCGAGAAGCTCGCCGCCACAACGGGCCAGCCGAAGCCGGACATCACCTGTCCGGAGGACCTCACCGGCAAGGTCGGTACAACCACCCGGTGCAAGCTCACAGCGAGCGACGGCAGCACCTTGGGCGTCACCGTCACGGTGTCCTCCGTCGACGGCGACAACATCAACTTCGGCATCGAGGCCGACGCCACACCGTCCCCCGCCGCAAGCTGACCGGAGCGTCAAGGCTGCTTGCTCCTCGCCGTCGCCCACACGCGAATACGTCGCCCCGAAGGAGCTGTGCGGCACCGAGATCTCAAACGCCACGCTGGAACCCGTACTGCCGCCCGGGAAGAAGATCAGCGCGCAGCGGACGTTCGCGGTCGGCGTGCAGCGCTGCCGGCTCCAGAACGACGGGGAAACGGTGCTCTCCATCAGCGTGGAGAAACGAGCGGCCAATGCTTCCGCCTCGGGCGCCTGCCCCGACTGAGGTCCTTACCTCGGAAAGTGACACGAAATGAGGCACAGGACGTACCTTGCGCGAGGTGTATCCATCCTTGCCACGGTCACCGCGCTCGCTACGACCGGCTGCTCGACGGACAAGCCGAGTCGGGAGTTCACGGTGCCGAAAACCCTGTGCGGGGTGTCCGTGCCGGTCGACGCGCTGTCCCGGCTGCTGCCCGCCTCCGGCAAGAAGCTCACCGCTGAGGCGGAGGGGTCGACCGACGATGTGCTGCTCTGCACGGTCGACGTCGACGACGTCATGGTGCTGGCGTTGAGCAGGGAGCGCATCGTCGCCGGTGACTCGGCGCGGCACATCCTGTACACCCAACTCCGCGTCACACAACCGAAGTTCACGGTAGGCACCAGCATCGCGTACGCCGACGACGCCGCTGTGTCACTGCTCAAGTGCCGTGGGACCGACGTGCAGAAGGAGGACATCAGCACCCTCGTCAAGGTCCTGAAGCCCGCGCGGTCGGACGAGTCGGCCATCAAGAGCCTGATCACCGACTACACGGCGAAGGTCAAGAAACAGGGGCCCTGCAAGAAGCGGAGCTCCTTCTGAGCGGGTGTCGGCGCTGCCAACCGGGGCCACGCTTCTCCACCCCCGTCAACTCCCCGCCCCGCCACCACCCGTGACCCGGGCCCGCCGCCGACGCGCATCCCGCACCGCCACCGCACTCCCCCCAAGCCCCGCCACCGCCAGCAACCCACCCACGACCACATACGTCCCCAGCCGCGTGTTCCGTTCGTCCGCCGTCTCGCCGAAGTGGAGTGGGGTCACCGACGGGGCCTCCGCCTTGGAGACTCCGCCCTCGGGGGCTGGGGACTCGACGGGGTGTTCGGGGTCGACGTCCGTGAGGGCCTTGACCGGGTCTACGACGCCCCAGCCGACGAGGCGGTCGTGGCCGGAGATGGAGCGTTCCGCGGTCTGTTCGATCTGGGCGACGATCTGGCGGGCCGTCCAGTGCGGGTACTTGGCCTTCAACAGGGCGGCCACGCCCGCGACATAGGGCGCCGAGAAGCTCGTACCGTTGTCGGAGCAGTGGCCGCCGCCGGGCACCGTGGAGATCATGTCGACGCCGGGCGCGGCCACGCCGACGAACTCGCCGGACTGGGAGAAGGAGGCGCGTTCGTTGTTGCGGTCGGAGGCCGCTACCGCGAGGACGCCGTCGTAGGAGGCCGGGTAGGTGACCTTGACGTTGCCGCCGAGGCCGTCGTTGCCCGCGGAAGCGACGACCACGACCCGCTGCGCGAGGGCGTAGTCCACGGCCTGGCGGAGGCGGTCGTCGGGGGCTAGGGCGTTCGCCGTGTCCTGGGAGATGTTGATGACGCCGGCGCCCTTGGCCACCGCGTCGCGGATCGCTGTCGCGAGGGTGGCGGCCGTGCCGTCGCCCTCCGCGTCGTTCTGCTTGATCGGGATGATCGTCGCGTCGGGGGCCAGGCCCACGAAGCCGGTGCCCTTGGCGGGGCGGGCCGCGATGATGCCGGCCACCCGGGTGCCGTGGCCGACCGTGTCGGTGGTGCCCCGGCTGTTGCCGCGGTCGATCGTCTCGCCCTTGGAGTTCTTGGGGGGCAGCAGGTTCTCGCCCTTGGACGCGTCGACGGCCGACTTCAGTTGTTTGTTCTTGACGTCGACGCCCGTGTCGATCACGGCCACCTTGACGCCCTTGCCGGTGGACTCCGCCCACAACTCGTCGAGATTGACGCGCTGCAGGGCCCACGGGCGGCCCGTGTAGTCCTTCGACGGGAACGTGCACTGGCCGTCGTCCGCCCACACCGGAGTCACCAGCAACGGTGACATCGACAGGGGTACGGCCACCATCGAGGCCGCCACCGTGACCCTCAACATCCGCGCGATCAGCATCAGTTGAACCCCTCGCCCGTTTCTCTCACGAACCCTGCGGCTGCCGTGCCGCCGCCTCCGACAGTCGGGGGCCCATCGGCAGGAACGTCGACCACTCGGCGGGGACGGGTGTGGGGGTGACCTTCTCGTAGCCGAGGCGGGTCTGCGCGATCTCGGCCTCGCTCAGTTCCTGTTTGCGCTGTGCGGCGGTGGTGCCGATGCCGCTGTCGTCGGTCGCGCTGTCGCTGTTGGACTGCAGGGCGTAGCGCAGGCCGGTGTCGGTGACCAGGAAGACCGGGCCCGCCTTCGCCTCGGTGCCCTTGACCTGGCGGAAGAGCTGGCCGGAACCGGCGGTGACGTAGGCGCTGGAGGAGCCGGTGGGCAGCTGCGCCGGGTAGTCGGTGCCGACCCAGGTGGAGAGCGTGGTCCTGTTGTCGGCGCCGACCGAACGCAGCACGTTGCAGACGGTGTTGGGACCGCTGGTGGCGCTGGTGCCGTCGTTGACCGTCTTCGGCTTGTACGTCGGCCAGTTCTTGTCCGCGTCGAACGTCGTGCTGTCGGCGACCGCGCCGGGGCTGACCTGCTGGGCCTCGCCCGCCTGGCCGACGCCGACGAGGTCACCGCTGTTGAGCAGGAGCGTGGCGGTGAACTCGGAGATACGGGCCACCTTGCCGGGCAGCACCACGTAGTACTGCATCACCTGGCCGGCGTAGGCCTTGATGACCTCGCCGACCTTGTCGTAGTCCTCCAGGAGGGCGGAGGCGCCGGCCTTCGCGCCCGGGGTGCCGCCGGTGATCTTCGGGATGGAGATCTCGTCCCCCTTGTGGAGGGTGTCGAGCCATTCCTGGGAGACGCGCTGCGGGGCACGGCCCTGGGTGTCGAGGGCCTTGAGGAGTTCGTTGTCCGAGGGGTCGGCGATCTCGTAGGCGGTGCCCTGGGCGTCGACCACGTACTGCGTCCTGCCGTCCGGGGCGACGACGTACATCAGGTCGCCGCCGGAGAGCCTGCCGGTGCCCTCCGTCTTCGGCCACTCCTTCTTCGCGAGCACGAACGTCGCCTTCTGGATGGCGCGTCCGCCGGCGCTGGGGCGCTCGCACACGGCCCAGCGCTTGGCCGCCTCGGCCTCGTCGGAGGAGGGGAGGCGGTCGGGGGCGTAGGGGATGCCGATGGTGGCGCCGTGCGGGAGCTTGCCGTTGTCGAGGACGTTCTCGTCGACGGTGATGACGCTGGACTTGCTGGGGTCCAGGAGGAGTTTGGCGGAGGCCATGTTGAGGACCGGGTGCAGCTGCTTCTGCTTGTTCTTGCCGGTGGTCAGCACCACGTACCGGGTGGTCGACTTGCTCGCGACGATGACATGCGACTCGACGTCGGCCCACCCCTGGGGCGCTGTCGGCTTGAACATGCCGATACCGCCGAACACCGCGAGGATCACCACGCCGACGATGACGCCGGGCACCAGTGCGCCCAGTGGTTTCGGCGCGCCCTCTTCCGAGCCTGTCGGGGACGGCTGCAGGAAGGACGCCAGCGTGCGGCGCTTCGCGAAGGTGTAGGCGTTGAGTTCGTCGCGCCGTGATGCCATCTGTGTCCGCTCTCTCCCCGTGCGGAGCCGTGGAGGACCTGTGGAGATACGTCCACTGCCCCCGATTGCCTCTGATACCTCTGGTGTCAGACCCGCCCCCTACTATGCCTGTTGCGTGGGTGTGCTTGTGTCACGGGTAGGGTGCTCTGGCCCTGAGGGGACCAGGGCGCAGGGATTTTCGGGAGAGTTCGGGGGTTTTGGAGTGATGGCTTCCGCAACGCGGAACCGGTCGCGATCGCAATCGGCGGCCGCCTCGGATCAGGCGAGCGTCTCGGGTCCGTACCGCGGTTCCTTCACGCCTCATCTGAAGTCGCGTTCGGGGCGCGGGGGTTCGTTCACGACCCAGCGGCTGGTGCTGCTGGAGGTCGCCGCGGCGCTCGTGGTCTGCGGCTGGCTCGTCGGCCCGGTCGCGCTCGTGCCCTCGATCGTCGTCGCCGCGCTCCTGGTGGTCCTCGCTGTCGTACGACGCCGGGGGCGCTCCCTGCCGGAGTGGCTCGGCACGCTGCTGGCACTGCGGTCCCGGGTGCGACGGGCCGCCAACACCCCGGTCCCGCCGGGGACGGACGCCGGTCTCGCGCCCGCCGTGGAGTGCGACCCGGGCCTGCGGACGTACAGCTACCACCGCGGTGACGACCGCGACCAGCGGCCGGTCGGGATGATCGGCGACGGCGACTTCCTGACCGCGGTGCTCCAAGTGGAGTCCGACGCGGGCGCGTTGCGTGCCGAGCGCGGACGCAGACCGCTGCCCGTGGGGCTGGTCCGGGACACCCTCGAAGTCGACGGGATCCGTCTCGAATCGGCGCAGATCGTGGTGCACACCCAGCCCGCGCCCGCGCTGCATCTGCCGCAGCAGTCGGTCGTGGTGAGCAACTACGCGCCGCTGCAGGCCCAGACGGGTTCCCCCGCCGTCCGTATCACCTGGATCGCGCTGAAGCTCGACCCCGAGCTCTGCCCCGAGGCGGTGGCCGCGCGCGGGGGCGGTCTCGTCGGGGCGCAGAAGTGCCTGGTGCGGTCGGCGGAGCATCTGTCGAGCCGGCTGTCCGGTGCCGGTCTGCGGGCCCATGTGCTCACGGAGGAGGAGCTGACGGCCGCGATCGCCACCTCCGCGTGCGCCAACCCGATGGTGACCGCGCAGGCCGGGCGGAGCGAGGCGCCGCAGCGGCGGACCGAGGAGTCCAGCCGCAGTTGGCGCTGCGACAACCGCCGGCACACCACCTACTGGGTGCGCCGCTGGCCCCAACTGGGCGAGTCCGGCACCTCGTTGGCACAGCTGGTGGCCCAGTTGACGGCGGTGCCCGCGCTGGCGACGACCTTCAGTCTGACCCTGGCCCGCGGCGAGCAGCAGGACGTGGCCCTCACCGGACACCTGCGGATCACCGGCCGCAGCAACCAGGAACTGACCGACGCCCGGCGCGAGTTGGAGCAGGCGGCCCGGCAGGCACGCGCCGGCCTGGCCCGCCTCGACCGCGAACAACTCCCCGGCGTCCTCGCCACGTTGCCCCTCGGAGGTGCCCGCTGATGACCATGACGACCATGCCGACCACAGAGCCCGGCACCACCGGTGTCGCCTCGCGGCTGCGCACCGGGTTCGGTCTGCTCGGCCCCCGCCATCCGCGGCACGCACTCCCCGTCGACCAGGTGGAGGCGCTGTCGCTGCCCATCGGGGACGACGGCGTGGTCGTCGGCATCGACCCCGACGGCCGGCCCGCCGTGCTCGGGGTCAACCGCCCGACGCCGTACGACATCCTGCTCATCAGCGGTCTGTGGACAGCCCAGGTGCTGGCGCTGCGCGCGGCGGCCACCGGGGCGCGCGTCGCCGTCGAGACGGGACGGCCGCAGGCCTGGATGCAGATGGTGCACGCGATGGGCGGCGGGCAGAACGGCCTCGCGGTGTACGACGTCGGCCGCGTCCCCCCGCAGGGCGCCTCCGCCGGTACGCCCGTGCTGGTGGTGCGGGACTGCGGGATGCGGCCCCCGCGCGGGCGGGTGACGTCGGCGCCCTGGCAGTCCGTGCTGACCCTGCTGCCGTATCTCAGCCCGGTCGCACCGCGGTTGATGCGGCAGGCGCGGCTGGTGGGCGTGCAGCGGGTGTCGCCG
Organism: Streptomyces sp. NPDC001100; assembly: GCF_053598575.1. Lineage (NCBI taxonomy): Bacteria > Bacillati > Actinomycetota > Actinomycetes > Kitasatosporales > Streptomycetaceae > Streptomyces > Streptomyces sp. NPDC001100. The sequence continues at coordinate 378,591 of NZ_JBSFKO010000004.1, read as the reverse complement.
GACGAGGCGGCCGAGATCGGGCGCGTGATCGGGCTGCCGCGCCCCGACCTGGAGTCACTGCCGACGCTGCCCGAAGGCGTCACCCTGTGGTGCACGGAGCGGGACCGGCAGTACGTGATGACCCAGCCGACGGACGCCGAGGTGGGACTGCTGGGCGTCGCGCGCCGCATGGACTGACGGCGGAGCGAGGGCGGACCGCCGGACCGCCGGTGGGGTGCATCCGGCCGATTGAAGTGCCCGAGCTGTCGCGTTTGGTCGATTTCCAGGGGGATTTGATCCACTATCGCCGGTCTCGGTCGTGTGGGTGTGCACGAAGGGATGGGCGGGCCTGCCGAGTCCACGGTTTTGGTGATTAGGCTGGGACGGGGCACGTCACGAGTATCCGCGCGCGGGTGGTGCGTCGCCCAGGGCCAGGGGCTCGGGGGGACGACCCGGCGCATCGGATGTTCGGATGTCAAGAACGGTCGCCCCAGCACGGCATGAGGGTGCTCGACCACACCAGGAGGAATTGTGAGCAGCGATCGGGACGGGATCCGCGGGGGCTGGGCCACGCCCGGCGATGACCAGCCCGACGACGAGTCCGCCATCGAGATGACGGGCGAGTTCACGATCGACTACGCCCCGCCGGCCTGGTACACGCAGAACTCGTCGGGCACACCTGCACAGGCCCCGCCGACGCCCGCGCCGCCTGCGACACCTGCACCGCCTTCGGCACCGACTCCGCCGAACGGTACGGCCACGCCTCCGCCGTCGCCGCCGGTCGGCCTCCCGTTCTCGACGCCCGCGCTGCCGAACAACCCCGGCTTCCCGTCCGCCTGGACGGCCGCGGCCCTGGTCTCCGACGAGGACGACGAGGACTCCGAGAACGGCGACCTCGTGAGCGGCGCGACCATGCGGATCTCGGCCGCCGCACTGAAGCGGGAGATCACGGAGCGGGGTGGGGTGGACGTCCCCACGCCGGGACAGACCGACGCGGAGGCCTTGGTGACTCCGGCTCCGGCTCCGGTTCCCGCCGAGGGCTCTGTGGGAGATCCCGTCAGTACCGAATCGGGCTCCGGAGAAGGGGAGTTCGAGGGTTCCGGGGGTCCCGAACGTGAGGTGCCCGATGAGGTGCCTCCGGCCGACGGTGAGTTGACGGAGACCCCGGAGACCGATGACGCTGCCGAGGTGAGCGCTCAGGACGAGGACGGCGTGGTCGCCGGCTCGGAGAGCGCGGCCTCGGCCGAGGCCGAGGCCGAAGCTCAGGCCGAGGACGAGAGCGCCGACGACACCTCCACTCCCCCCGCCACGAACTCCGACACGCCCTCCGCCCCCGCGGACGAACCGAGCGACACCGACGCCCCGGCCGCCACACCCGAGGCCTCCACGCCCGAGGCCGCCGCCCCGCAGCCCGCCGCCCCGCAGCCCGCCGCCCCGGCGACGGGTGCCACCGGCGACGTACCGCCCCTCCCGCCCGCCTGGACCCGTCCGCCTGCCCCGCAGAGCGGGGTCCCGCCCCTGCCCCCCTCCTACCAGCCCGCCGCCCCGGCGTCGGCCGACCACTGGCCCGCACAGCCGCACCCCCAGGCTCCGGCACAGGCTCAGGCTCAGCAGCCCCCGGCCGTGAACCCCGGGCCGCCCCAGCCGCCGTCGCCGCCCCAGCAGCAGCCCGCGTTCCAGCAGCCGCAGGCACCCCAGTCATCACAGACACCTCCGCCCGCACCGGCCGCATGGAACGCCCCCGCGCCCCAGGGCCCGGCACCCACGCCCCCGGCCCCGGCCCCGCCGCAGAGCGGTTACGGCTTCCCCCAGCCGCCCACGTCGCCCGCGTCGCCGGCCCCCAACGAACAGGGTGGCTACGGCTTCCCCCAGCCCCCGGCCCAGCAGAACCAGCCGGGCACCCCACCGAACCAGCAGGGCAGCTACGGCTTCCCGCCGCCGGCGCAACACGGCCAGCCCGGCACCCCCCAGGGGCCGCTCCCCGCACCGCAGAACCAGCAAGCCGCCCCGCATCCCGGACCGGCCCCCACCCCTCCCGACCAGCAGGGCGGCTACGGCTTCCCCCCTCCCCCCGCTCAGCAGGACGGCTACGGATTCCCGCACGCCCCCGCCCCCGCCCAAGGCGCCCCCCGCCCCGGCTTCGCCCCGGAGTCCTGGTCCGACCCGGCGCAGCCCCCGCAGGCACCTCAGGTCCCCCGGCAGGCCGGCGACCCGCGGCACCCCGGCCCGCCCCCGCAGACACCCCAACAACCGCAGGCGCAGCCGCAACCGTTGCCGCCGCAGGCTCACCCCCAGGCTCCCTCCGCGCCCCCGATCGACCCCCGCACCGGTGCCGCCTGGCCGCAGCCCATGCAGCACGACCACCGGCAGCCGGTCAACCCCGGTGCCGCGCCGCTGGGTTACACCGCCGCCGTGGAACTGTCGTCGGACCGGCTGCTCAGCAACAAGAAGCAGAAGGCGAAGAGCGGTCGGCCGGGTGCCTCGCCCTCGCGGTTCAAGCTGGGCGGCAAGAAGGAAGAGGCCGAGCGGCAGCGGAAGTTGGAGCTGATCCGCACGCCCGTGCTGTCCTGCTACCGGATCGCGGTCATCAGCCTGAAGGGCGGTGTCGGCAAGACGACGACCACCACCGCGCTCGGCTCCACCCTCGCCACCGAGCGCCAGGACAAGATCCTCGCGATCGACGCCAACCCGGACGCCGGCACGCTCGGCCGCCGGGTGCGCCGCGAGACCGGCGCCACCATCCGCGACCTGGTCCAGGCGATCCCGTACCTCAACTCCTACATGGACATCCGCCGGTTCACGTCCCAGGCGCCCTCAGGTCTGGAGATCATCGCCAACGACGTCGACCCGGCCGTCTCGACGACCTTCAACGACGAGGACTACCGGCGCGCGATCGACGTGCTGGGCAAGCAGTACCCGATCATCCTCACCGACTCCGGTACCGGTCTCCTCTACAGCGCCATGCGCGGTGTGCTGGACCTCGCCGACCAGCTCATCATCATCTCGACCCCGTCCGTGGACGGTGCGAGCAGCGCGAGTACGACCCTGGACTGGCTGTCGGCGCACGGGTACGCGGACCTCGTCTCGCGCTCGCTCACCGTCATCTCGGGGGTGCGCGAGACCGGCAAGACGATCAAGGTGGAGGACATCGTCAGCCACTTCGAGACGCGCTGCCGGGGTGTCGTGGTCGTGCCGTTCGACGAGCATCTCGCCGCCGGTGCGGAGGTCGACCTCGACATGATGCGGCCGAAGGTCCGGGAGTCGTACTTCAACCTCGCGGCCCTGGTCGCCGAGGACTTCGTCCGCCACCAGCAGATGCACGGCCTGTGGACGAGCGACGGCAACCCCCCGCCGGTGCTGGCCCCGCCGATGCCGGGCCAGCAGGGATACCCGGGAGCGCAGGGCTACCCGGGTCAGCAGGGTTATCCGGCGCAACAGCAGCCGTACCCGGGACAACAGGCTCCGGGCCAGCAGGCTCCGTACCCTCCGCAGCAGCCCCAACAGCAGCCGGGCCAGCAGCCCTACCCCCAGCACCCGGGACAGCAGGCCCAGCCCTACCCGCAGCATCCGGGTTACGCGCAGCCGCCGGAGGGCACCCCGCCCCCGCCCTCCGCACCCCCGCAGCAGTAACCCACCACCGAACACGAAGGGCGGCCGGTGCCCACAAGCACCGGCCGCCCTTCGTCGTCGTAGAACCGGAAACAGCTACCCGGCGTCGCCGGAGTCCGTGTCCGCGTCCGCGTCCGCCGAGATCAGCTCCCGGCAGCGCTTCACATCCTGGGCGATCTGCTCCAGCAGACCCTCCAGCGACTCGAACTTCGCCTGGCCGCGCACGAAGGCGAGGAAGTCGACGGCGACGTGCAGGCCGTAGAGGTCGAGGCCGACGCGGTCGATGGCGTAGGCCTCCACCGTGCGCTCGGTGCCGTCGAACTGCGGGTTCGTGCCGACGGAGATCGCGGCCGGCATGGCCTCGCCCTCGACGTGGAGGTACCCGGCGTAGACGCCGTCGGCCGGGATCGCCGTGTGGGGCAGGGTCTCGACGTTGGCCGTCGGGAAGCCCATCTCGCGACCGCGCTGGGCGCCGCGCACCACGACACCCTCGACCCGGTGCGGGCGGCCGAGAATCTCGCGGGCGCCCTCGACGTCGCCCTCGGCGACCAGCCGCCTGGTCAGTGTGGAGGAGAAGGGCTCGCCGCCGCCCGCCGCACCGCTCACGTAAAGATCCACCACCTCTACCTCGAAGTCGTATGTCCGGCCCTGCTCGATCAGGAAGGCCACATTGCCCGCGGCCTTGTGGCCGAAGCGGAAGTTGGGGCCCTCGACGACCGCTTTCGCGTGCAGCTTGTCCACCAGGACCTTGACCACGAAGTCGGCCGGGGACAGCTTGGAGAACTCTTTGGTGAACGGCAGGATCAGCGCCGCGTCCACGCCCAGCTCGGCCATCAGTTCGGCACGGCGGTGGTGCGGGGCGAGCAGCGGGGGGTGGCTGCCGGGGCGCACGACCTCGCTGGGGTGCGGGTCGAAGGTGACGACGACGGAGGGAACGCCCAGCTCACGGGCGCGTTCCACGGCATGCCGGATGATCAGCTGGTGCCCGCGGTGGACCCCGTCATAAGAACCGATGGTGACGACGCTGCGCCCCCAGTCCTCGGGGATGTCCTCCAAGCCACGCCAGCGCTGCACTGTGACCGCTCCTCATCGAACCCGTGTCCGTATGTAGACCTGTGTCGTTGACCTCTTACGCAGGTCTAAGGGTGCCATGCCGGGGCCCTCCGCCCCGCATCGGCATGGAGGCTGTGACCGGGCGCACGTACGAATACCGTTAGGCGGAAACCCCCACCCCGGCCAGGTTCTCGATCATGCGCCGGGTGCTGGGTCCGACCACCGCGGCCCAGTCCTCCGGGGTGTCCGCGAGCCAGCGGGCCATCAGGGCGGCGAAGCCCGGCACCTGGCGGCCGAGGTCGACGAGTCCGCGGTCGAAGCGGGTCGCTCCGGCGGGGGTGCGGACGAGCAGCCGGCCGGTCCGGTGGACGAGGTCGCGGAGCCCGTCGTCGTCGCGCCGGGCCGCCGCGTGCAGCAGGGCGTCCAGCACGGCGGGGTCGTGCTCGTGCGCGAGCAGGAACTCCAGGAGTTCGCGGCGCAGCGGGCGGGAGGCGGGGGTGCCGGGAGCGGCGAGCACGGCGGCGAGGACCGTCCGCACCGGTTCCGGGCCGCCGTCGAGCAGGCCGGTGACCAGGGGGAGGAGGTCGGCCCGTGCGGTGGGGCCGCGGTCGAGGCGCCGGTCGACGTAGACCCCGAGGTGGGCCGCCGTCTCCGGCCACCGTACGACGGTCTCGCGCACCAGGGCGGCGGCCCGGCGGGCGAGGGCGGGGGTGGTGACGTCGGCGAGCGTGCGGACCGCCTCGCCCGCGTCCGGGCCGTGCAGCCGGGCCCGGAAGGCTTCGAGGACGGGGTCGGAGTGGGTGGTGAGGGCGGCGGCCAGCGCGCTCGGCGGGAACTGCGGGTCGCCGGACGCGAAGTGCCGCAGCGCCTGCGGGAGATGACGGGAGCGGGTGTGCGGATCGCGGACGAGGAGGGCGAGCGCGCCGCCGTGCAGAGAGCGGTCGGCGGGGCGGGCCAGCAGGAACTGGGCCGCGTAGCGCAGGAGTTCACGGTCGGCCTCGGTCCGTACGTGCGGTGCGGCCCGCAGCCCGTACGCCACCGCCGCCACCCGCCGCCCCGGCCGCTCGTCGTGCGCCCACCGGTCCACGGCCCGGCACACGGCCGACGGCTCCTCCTCGGCCAGTACGGCGAGGAGTTCGTCGGCCCGCCCGTGCGCACAGCCGACCAGCACCTCGGTCAGATCGTCCAGCGCCCGCCGCCGATGCGTGTGCAGCAGGGCCTGAGCGGCCGTCGCCACGGTCGCGTGCGGGGTCGCGGGCAACGGCCGCTCGTCGTCGAACCACCGGGTCAGCAGCGGCTGTACGGCGGCGGGGTCGGCGGCGAGCAACTCGGCGGCGGCGTCCAGGAATCGGGGCCCGACGGCGTCCTGCGGGGCACCGTCGGCGAGCACCAGCCGCCGCAGCAGCTCGAACCGCTCGGCCTCCGGCAACGCCAGCGCGGTCCAGAAGTCCGGCCCGAACTCCGCCGGTACATCGCCCTGTTGCTGCCGCCACCCCACCAACTCGTCGGCGAGCAGCCGCAGTACGCCGCTGTACGGCGTCGCGTCGGGCACCCGTACCAGCACCCCGGCGAGCAGCCGAGCGGCCCACCAGGAGTGCGGGTCGGCGTCCAGAGCCCGCGCCAACTCCTTCAGCCGTAGGACGAGTTGACCGGTGCCGTGCTCGCGGGCGAGGAGCAGCAGGGCCTGCACGACGGGGCCGATGCGGTGGTGCGGGACGGGGAGGAGATGCGGGGCCCGCTGAGTGTGCGGGCGGTGCACGAGAGCGTGCAGTGCCTCGTCGAGGTCGAGGTGCGTGCCCTGGATCCAGTCGGCCAACTCCTCGTGGGCGAAGCGGTATCCACTGCCGGCCGGCACGAGAAGCCCCTCGGTGAGGACGGCGGACGCCCACCCGGTACCGCCGCCGAGCCGCGCCGGTGCGGGCCCCCACGGGAACACCGCCTCGAACGCCTCCCGGTCCAACTCCCCCTGCCCCGGCCCAAGACTGCGCCGCGCCGCTTCGTGCACCTGCCCGGACACCTTGGCGGCGAGGCGTCGTACGGCGGTGCCGCGCAGCCCGTTCTCGGCGGCGAGCCGGACGGCGATGCGGAGGCACATGAGGTCGAGGTAGGCCGAGAACACCTCGTCCCGGTGAAGTGGGGCAGCAGGGGCAGCGGGCAACGCGGCGAGCACCTCGGAGAGGAGGCGGAGGGTGAGGGGGTGACGGGCGTCGGGGTCGGCGAGGGCGCCCTCGGGGACGCCGTAGGCTGCGCGGGCTCGGCGGGCTTCGTCGTCCCGCAGGTCGCCAAGGTGGACGCAGGCTGGAAGTGCCGTCCCGGGGGCTGCGCCCCCAGACCCCCGCTTCGGCCCCGAAAGGGCCTCGTCCTCAAACGCCGGACGGGCTGAGGAATGCGGACCCGCGTCATCGGGCGCAGGCACCTCTGGGGGAAACCCTCCGTACAACAACTCCCTTGAAAACCCCGCCCCTTCCCAGTACTCCGCCCGGCACCCCACCACCAGCCGCGCCCCACTCGCCCGCAGCCACTCCCCCGTCCCCCGGGTCCACGCGTCCAGCCGGTGCGCCAGCACGGGTGGCATCTCCTCGGGCCCGTCGAGCAGCAACAGCAAGGGCCTGCCCGCCTCGCGCGCGACCCGTGCCAGCCGATCGGGGCCGACGTCGCCGAGGCCGCCGGGCAGGGCGACGGACGCGGCCAGGATGCGGGCCGCCCGCTCCATCGTCCGCCGTACCGCGTCCGCCACCGATGCGTCGCCGTCGCGCAGATCGGCGCCACGCAGCCACAGCGTGGGCGCCGGTTCCGCCCCGCCGCCGCGCCGGGCGGCGAACGCCGCGAGTTCCGTCGTACGGCCACTGCCCGGGGGCCCGACGAGGCCGAGTACGGCGGCCGGGCTCGCGGTGAAGCGGGCGAACTCCCTTGCCACCGAGGGGCGTTCGACCGGCCGAAGCATGGACGGGCCGTCGAGGCCGGGGCCGCCGAAGCCCGCGAGCGTGCCGGGCGGGCCGTCCGAGCCCACCGACGTGGCCGTCAGTTCCAGTACACCGGCCAGGTTGAGGTCGGCGCCGTACGCGGGCACGGTCGCCGCGTTGCGGGCGAGGAGTTCGGCCAGTGGGCCGTCGGGCGCGCGCAGGGGTACCGCGAAGCCCGTGTCCCGCTGCCCGGACTGGAGTGCCGTGCCGAGGACGGCGACCACCGCTCCGGTCACCGTGTCGAGGACGGGTCCGCCGGCCGCTCCCCCGCCCAGCCGCAGCGCGTCCCGACCGGATGTGCCGATCGCCAACTCCAGGGCGTCGTCGAGGAGATGGAAGCGGTCGGTGGCCGTGTAGGTGACGGAGGTCGCGCCCAGGACGCGGGCCTCGCGCCAGCAGCCCGCGGCGATCCGCACGTAGGTGCCGGTCCCGATCCGGTCCCGGACGGTGACGGGGAGCGGGTCGACGCCGAGTCCCTCGGTGCGCACGAGGGCCAGGTCGAGGTCGGGCAGTGGGGTCACCGCGTCGGCGGTCACCAGGCAGCTGCGGTCGCCGGCCGCGTGCAGGACGAGCCGGGCCAGTCCGTCGACGGCCTCGTGGCTGGTGATCACCGTGCCGTGGTGGTCGGCGACGAATCCGGTGCCGCGCGGACGTCCGGCCAGATCGCGGATCCGCACGAGGCGCTCCGCTGGGGCCGCGATGTGCCGTCGTTCATCTGCGGCGCCGTCGTGGCTGGTCGCGCAGTTCCCCACGCCCCTTTGGGGCGCTGTCGCATCGCCTCCGGTGGATCGCCGCGGGCCCCGTCCCACCATGGTCGAACCTCCCCGCTGTACCGCTGCCCTGTGTTCGACGGTAGGCGTGGCGTGATCAGCGGGACAGATCGCGTGGTGAACGCGCCCCCTTCCGCTCCCTCGGTTCACTCCGAGCGCCTGCCCAGGTGGGTGAATAGACGCGGAGCGTTGGATACACCCTAGGGGTGGGGGAACCGAGGGGGGACCGTGGAGCGGCGGGAACGTGGACCCCGTGACCGCCGCTCCACGGGCGGGAGTTGAGACCCCCGGAGAAATCTCCGGGGGTGTCGCTCAGGCGAAGACCGCGAGGCTCTTGGCCTTGCCCTTCTGCGCCTCGACGAGAGCCAGGAAGCGGCCCTCGGGGTCGAAGACGCCGACCGCGCCGACGCCCGCGTACTCCTCGGGGATGTCCAGGCGGACTCCGTTGAGCAGCAGCTTGGCCCGCCGTTCGTCCACCGACCAGCGCGGGAACGCGGCCTCGGCGGCCTCGGCGATCGGCATCACGGTCAGCTCCTCCTGGAGCTGGTCCAGGGTCCTGGCCGAGTCCAGCTTGTACGGGCCCACACGGGTGCGGCGGAGAGCGGTGAGGTGACCGCCGACGCCGAGGTCCGCGCCCAGGTCGCGGGCCAGGGCCCGGATGTAGGTGCCGGACGAGCAGACCACCGAGACCACCAGGTCCAGGACGGGGGTGCCGTCCTCGGCGACGGCGTCCCGGACGTCGTAGACCGTGAAGGAGGAGATGGTGACGGGGCGGGCGGGGATCTCGAAGTCCTCGCCGTCGCGGGCCCGTTTGTAGGAGCGCACGCCGTTGATCTTGATGGCGCTGACCTTGGACGGAACCTGCATGATCTCGCCGCTGAGCTTGGCGATCCCGGCGTCGACGGCCTCCCGGGTGACCTTCGAGGCGTCGACCGACCCCGTGATCTCGCCCTCGGCGTCGTCCGTCAGGGTGTTCTGGCCCAGGCGGATCGTGCCCAGGTACTCCTTCTCCGTCAGCGCGAGATGGCCGAGGAGCTTTGTCGCCTTCTCGACACCGAGGACGAGCACGCCCGTCGCCATGGGGTCGAGGGTGCCCGCGTGCCCGACGCGGCGGGTGCGGGCGATGCCGCGCATCTTGGCGACCACGTCGTGCGAGGTGAAGCCCGACGGCTTGTCCACGATGACAAGGCCGTCGGGCGTCTGGGTCTTCTGCGTCATTCGGCGGCGTCGTCCTCGTCGTCCGGCTTCTTGTACGGGTCCGCGTCGCCCGCGTAGGCGGCGCCCGCCGAGACCTCGCGCACCTTCTCGTCGGACTGCCGTGCCTTGTCGAGGAGGTCCTCGATGGTCTTGGCGGTGTCCGGCAGGGCGTCCGCGACGAAGGTGAGGGTCGGCGTGAACTTCACGCCGGCCGCGGCACCCACGGCCGAGCGGAGCACGCCCTTGGCGCTCTCCAGACCGGCGGCGGCTGCCGCCCGCTCCTCGTCGTCCCCGTACACGGTGTAGAAGACGGTCGCCTCCCTCAGGTCCCCGGTGACCCGGGTGTCCGTGATGGTGACGTGCGAGCCGAGCCGCGGGTCCTTGATCCCGCGCTGCAGCTTCTGGGCCACCACCTCTCGGATGAGGTCCGCCAGCCTCTTGGCACGCGCGTTGTCGGCCACTGGTCCGTCTCCTTAGTAACTACTGCTTGCTGCTTGCTTCAGTCTTCGTCGCTGTGGAGCCTGCGTCGAACCGAGAGCAGTTCCACCTCGGGCCGCCCGGCGACCAGCCGTTCACAGCGGTCCAGTACGTCGGCGAGGTGTCCCGTGTCCCCGGAGACCACCGCGAGCCCGATCTCGGCCCTGCGGTGAAGGTCCTGGTTGCCCGTCTCGGCCGCGCTCACCGCGTACTTGCGCTGGAGTTCGGCCACGATCGGACGGACGAGAGAGCGTTTCTCCTTCAGCGAGTGGACGTCGCCGAGGAGCAGGTCGAAGGACAGAGTCCCCACATACATGTGTGTCCGGATGTCCCGCCGGTTCGGGGTACGGGCGCCGGTCTCGGACGCCGATACAGGAACCGTACACGCAACGGCCGGGGCCGATCGACGGAATTCTGCTCCCGCCGACCGGCCCCGATCGCGTGCTGTGACGATCAGCCGCGAGGCTTCTCGCGCATCTCGTACGTCGCGATGACGTCGTCGACCTTGATGTCGTTGAAGTTGCCGAGGTTGATACCGCCCTCGAACCCTTCGCGGATCTCGGTGACGTCGTCCTTGAAGCGACGCAGACCGGAGATGGTGAGGCTCTCCGCGATGACCTTGCCGTCGCGGACGAGGCGCGCCTTGGTGTTGCGCTTGACCTCTCCGGAGCGGACCAGGACACCGGCGATGTTGCCCAGCTTGGACGACTTGAAGACCTCGCGGATCTCCGCCGTGCCGAGCTCGACCTCCTCGTACTCCGGCTTGAGCATGCCCTTCAGGGCCGCCTCGATCTCCTCGATGGCCTGGTAGATCACCGAGTAGTACCGGACGTCGACGCCCTCGCGCTCCGCCATCTGCGCCGCTCGGCCCGCTGCGCGGACGTTGAAGCCGATGACGATCGCGTCGGAGCCGGTCGCCAGGTCGATGTCCGACTCGGTGACCGCACCCACGCCGCGGTGCAGGACGCGGATGTCGACCTCGTCGCCGACGTCGAGCTGGAGCAGCGAGGACTCGAGAGCCTCCACCGAACCGGACGCGTCGCCCTTGATGATGAGGTTGAGTTCCTGCACCAGACCGGCCTTGAGGGCCTCGTCCAGGTTCTCCAGGGAGAACCTGACTCCACGCCGGGCGAAGTTGGCGTTGCGCTCGCGCGCCGCGCGCTTCTCGGCGATCTGACGTGCCGTGCGGTCCTCGTCGACGACGAGGAAGTTGTCGCCGGCACCCGGGACGTTGGTGAGTCCGAGGACGAGGACCGGGGTCGAGGGACCCGCCTCTTCCACGTTGTCGCCCTTGTCGTCGAGCATCGCGCGGACACGGCCGTAGGCGTCGCCGACCACCATGGTGTCGCCGACCCGCAGGGTGCCGCGCTGGACCAGGACGGTCGCGACGGCGCCGCGGCCACGGTCCAGGTGGGACTCGATCGCGATGCCCTGCGCGTCCTGCTCCGGGTTGGCCCGCAGGTCGAGCGAGGCGTCCGCGGTCAGGACCACGGCCTCAAGCAGCTGGTCGATGTTGAGACCCTGCTTGGCGGAGATGTCGACGAACATCGTGTCGCCGCCGTACTCCTCGGCCACCAGACCGAACTCGGTGAGCTGACCGCGCACCTTGGTCGGGTCGGCGCCCTCGACGTCGATCTTGTTGACCGCGACCACGATCGGCACGTCGGCCGCCTTGGCGTGGTTCAGCGCCTCGATCGTCTGGGGCATCACACCGTCGTTGGCCGCCACCACGAGGATCGCGATGTCGGTCGACTTGGCACCACGGGCACGCATGGCGGTGAACGCCTCGTGACCCGGGGTGTCGATGAAGGTGATCTTGCGCTCTTCGTCGTTGACCTCGGTCGTGACCTGGTACGCGCCGATGTGCTGCGTGATACCGCCGGCCTCGCCCGCGACCACGTTCGTCTTGCGGATGGTGTCCAGCAGTCGGGTCTTACCGTGGTCGACGTGACCCATGACGGTCACGACCGGCGGACGCGCGACGAGGAACTCCTCGCCACCCTCGTCCTCGCCGAACTCGATGTCGAAGGACTCCAGGAGCTCGCGGTCCTCCTCCTCCGGGCTGACGATCTCCAGGACGAAGTTCATCTCGTCCGCGAGGAGCTTCAGCGTCTCGTCGGAGACGGACTGCGTGGCAGTGACCATCTCGCCGAGGTTCATCATCACGCCGACGAGCGACGCCGGGTTGGCGTTGATCTTCTCGGCGAAGTCGGTGAGCGAGGCACCGCGCGACAGACGGACGGACTGTCCGTTGCCACGAGGCAGCATCACACCGCCGACCGACGGGGCCTGCATGGCCTCGTACTCCTGGCGCCTCTGCCGCTTCGACTTGCGACCGCGACGCGCGGGACCACCGGGACGGCCGAAGGCGCCCTGTGTGCCACCACGGCCACCCGGACCACCGGGACGACCGCCGAAGCCGGGACGGCCACCGCCGCCACCGGCGGGAGCACCCGGACGGCCGGCGAAACCGCCGCCACCGCCACCGGGACCCGCGGGACGACCGGCGAAACCGCCACCGCCGCCGCCGGGACGACCGGCGAAGCCGCCGCCGCCACCGGGACGACCGCCGCCGGGACCGCCCGGACGACCGCCGCCGGCACCGGGACCACGGCCACCGGGGCCGCCACCGGGACGGGGACTGCTGCCCGCGGCGGGACGCTGCGGCATCATGCCGGGGTTCGGACGGTTGCCACCGGGGCCACCGCCCGGACGCGGAGCGCCGCCCTGCGGGCGGGGCATGCCGCCCGGGGTCGGACGCGCGCCGCCCGGAGCACCGGGACGCGGACCGCCCGAAGCACCCTGGGGACGGGGACCGCCCTGACCGGCACCCTGCGGACGCGGGGCGCCGCCGGGAGCACCACCCGGGCGGTCCTGGCCGCCGGGACGCGGGGCACCGGGACGGGGCGCACCGGGGCGCGCCATGCCGGTGGAGCCGCCGGAGGTGAACGGGTTGTTGCCCGGACGGGGACCGGCCGGACGAGCACCGGGGCGTGCGCCCTGGCCACCCGGACGCGGAGCACCGGGACGCTCGCCGCCACGCTCGGGGCGGTCGCCACGACCCTGTCCGCCCTGGCCGGGACCGGCCGGACGGGCAGCGCCCGGACGGGGGGCCTGGCTAGCCGGACGCGGGGCGCCCGGACGGGGTCCGGAGCCGCCGGTGGAGGCAGGGGCGGCCGGAGCCGCGGGAGCCGCCGGAGGCGCGGTGAACTCGGGCGCTGTCGGCGCCGGCGAGACCGGGGCGGGCCGCGGCGCGGGCCTCGGGCCCGGACGGGGGCCGCCGGTGGAGGCCGGTGCGGCGGGCGCGGCCGGGGCTGCGGGAGCCGCGGGGGCGCTCTCGGCGACAGCCGGCTTCGGGGCCGGCGGACGCGGCGCGGCGGGGCCCGGACGGGCACCCTGCGCCGGAGAGGGGGCACCCGGACGGGCCGGGGCAGCCTTGCGTGCGGGAGCGGGCTTGCCGCCTCCGCTGCCCTGCTGGAGGGCGTCTGTCAGCTTGCGTACAACGGGCGCCTCGATCGTCGAGGACGCCGAACGGACAAATTCACCGAGTTCTTGGAGCTTGGCCATGACGACCTTGCTCTCCACCCCGAACTCCTTGGCGAGTTCGTATACCCGGACCTTAGCCACTTCGCTCCTTTTAGGTCCGGGTGCGTCCGGACCGTCGCTACTTCATGGGCGTACTCATCGCGTGCTCATCGAGTGCTCATCGCAATCTCGACCTACTTCCAACTCGCGGAATACCGGGCCGCACGGAGGTTCCGTACGACTCGCTCTTACTGTGTTGCCTGCTCGACGGAGAGACGCAACGCCTTTGTGTCGAGCGTTCCCTGGGCACGCAGCGCCCGTGGGAACGCCCGGCGGCGTACCGCCAGGTCGAGACAGACCAGGGCGGGGTGCAGATATGCGCCCCGGCCGGGCAGCGTACCGCGATGATCGGGGACGCATTCGCCCTCGACCGCCACGATCCGCAGCAGTTCCTTCTTGGCCGCTCGCTCCCGGCACCCCACACAGGTGCGTTCAGGGCATGCGCGGGCTCGCGTCCGGCCAGACACGTCTAAGTCTACCTCCCCGCACCGACCTCACCCCTTCGGGGCAAGAATCGAACGGCTGTTGTCGTGATCTAAGCCACTGGCGGCCGAGAACTATTCCCCTGGCTGGTCGGACGGCTGTTCGGTGTCCGGACGGATGTCGATCCGCCAGCCGGTGAGGCGGGCCGCAAGCCGGGCATTCTGCCCTTCCTTGCCGATCGCCAGCGACAGCTGGTAGTCCGGCACCGTCACGCGCGCGGAGCGGGTCGCGAGGTCCACCACCTCGACCTTGGAGACCCGCGCCGGGGACAGCGCGTTGGCCACCATCTCGGCCGGGTCGTCGGACCAGTCGACGATGTCGATCTTCTCGCCGTGCAGCTCCCCCATCACCGCGCGCACCCGGCCGCCCATGGGGCCGATGCAGGCGCCCTTGGCGTTCAGGCCGCTGCGGGTGGAGCGGACGGCGATCTTCGTACGGTGGCCGGCCTCGCGCGCGATGGCGGCGATCTCCACCGACCCGTCGGCGACCTCCGGCACCTCCATGGCGAACAGTGCCTTCACCAGGTTGGGATGCGTACGGGAGAGGGTCACGGACGGACCGCGCATGCCCTTCGCCACCCGGACGACGTACGACCGCAGCCGCAGCCCGTGCGGGTACTCCTCACCCGGCACCTGCTCCTGCACCGGCAGGATGGCCTCCAGCTTGCCGATGTCGACGAGCACGTTCTTCGGGTCGCGGCCCTGCTGGACCACACCGGCGACGATGTCGCCCTCACGGCCGGCGAACTCGCCGAACGTCACCTCGTCCTCGGCGTCCCGCAGCCGCTGCAGGATGACCTGCTTGGCGGTGGTGGCGGCGATCCGGCCGAAGTCGGACGGGGTGTCGTCGAACTCGCGCGGCTCCTCCCCCTCCTCCAGGTCCTCGGGGTCCTCTTTCGCCCAGACCGTCACATGGCCGTTCTCACGGTCGAGCACCACGCGCGCGTGGCGGCGGCTTCCCTCGGTGCGGTGATAGGCGATGAGGAGGGCCGACTCGATCGCTCCGACCAGCAGGTCGAAGGAGATCTCCTTCTCCCGTACCAGGCCCCGCAGGGCACTCATGTCGATGTCCACGGCTACGCCTCCTCTGCGTTCTCTTCGTTGTTGTCTTCGCTCTTGTTCTTACGGTTGAACTCGACCTGGACGCGGGCCTTGACGACATCCGCGAAAGCGAGCCGTCTGGCGGTGGGCTTGCGCCCCTTCACACCGGGCACTTCCACATCGACGCCGTCGTCGTCCACGCCGAGGATCCGGGCGACCAGCTCACCGCTCTCGGCCAGCTGGAACTTCACCAGCCGGTCGGTGGCGCGCACGTAGTGACGGTGTTCGGTGAGCTCGCGCTCGGCACCGGGGGTCCCGACCTCAAGGGTGTACTCGCCCGCGCCCATCGCGTCGGTCTCGTCGAGCTTCGCGGAGAGCGCGCGGCTCACATCCGCGATCTGGTCCAGATCGGCACCCGTGTCGGAATCGACGACCACGCGCAGCACCCGCTTACGTCCGACCGAGTCCACTTCGACCTCTTCGAGATCGAGTCCCTGGGAGCTGACGAGCGGTTCCAGCAGTACTCGCAGCCTCTCGCTCTGGGTCGTGCTCATCCGGGTGACTCCTCGGCCGCGTGTGCTGTTGTGGGTAGGGCGCGTGTCTGCTCAAAGGGTATCCGGTCCCGGGGTGTGTTGCCGTCCACCTGCGGACAGACCGGTGCCGGTGACTGGCAGGGTTCGGGTGCGCGGGTACCGTGATCACGGGCGCGCAGCCCTTCCCGTGTTTTCGTTCGTACGAGCCCCCGAGGACGATCCGCCGTGCCGTTCCCCCCACCTCCGCGCACCCTCACGGGACCGCGCAGAAGGAGCCTGCTCGCCTCGGCCGCCGGAGCCGCGCTCCTGGTGGGCTGCTCCACCGACGGTGACGACTCCGAGAACACCGCGGACAGCCCCTCGGCCGCCGAACGCGCACGCGCGCGTGCCGCCGCCGACAGCGAGACCCTGCTCCAGCGGTACGACGCGGTCCTCGCCGCCCACCCGACCCTCGCGGACCGCCTAGACCCGCTCCGCGCGGAGGTCGTCCGGCACGCGACGGCCTTCGGGGGCAGCGGTTCCACGCCCTCTTCTACGACCACTGCCGCGCCGACGGCATCGGCTTCGGCCTCCGCCGTGCCCGCGACGGCGAACGAGGCCCTGGCCGGGCTGGCGGCGGCCGAGCGGAGCCTCGCCGACAAGCGGGCCAAGGCCCTGCTCGACGTGCCGGGCGAGCTGGCCCGGCTGCTGGCCTCGGTGGCGGCGGCCGGGGCCGGGCACGCGTATCTGCTGACGGAGGATGCCAAGTGAGCGACGAGAAGGCCGCGGAACTGACCGCACTCCAGGCGGCGCTGGCCGCCGAGCACGCGGCGGTCTACGGCTACGGCGTGGTCGGCGGCCGTATCCGCGAGGGCCGGCGCACCGAGGCCAAGGCCGCCTACGACGGGCACCGGGCCCGGCGGGACGCCCTGGTCCGGGAAGTGCGGGACCTCGGCGGCAAGCCGGTGGCCGCGTCGGCCGCGTACGCGCTGCCGTTCCCGGTGCCGGACTCGGCCGCCGCCGTACAACTCGCCGCGGAGCTGGAGGAACGGGTCGCCGGGGTCTACTCCGACCTGGTGCGGGCGTCGACCGGCGGGGTGCGCGGCACGGCCGCGGAGGCGCTGCGGGAAGCGGCGGTCCGGGCGGTGCGCTGGCGCGGCGGCAGCGTACCCTTCCCAGGTCTCGCCGAGCGGGCCGCGACCCCCACGGCCCCGGCGACACCCACGGCGTGATCCGCACGGGGACGCAGGACGGCAGTACGGCAGGAAGGGAACAACTCGCGCATGGCTTTCGAACCGCCGCAGCGTCTGGTGAGGGCGCTCGGTGAGACGGCACCGAGCGGTGACGACTGGTTGGAGAAGCTGCCCGAGGTGGCCCAACAGGCCGTTGATCTACGCGAGTTGACTGTGGAACGGGTGCAGGTGCCCGGTGGGCGCAGCAGCCTGGTCGTGCTGGTTCGGCGGGCCGACGGGACCCCTGCGGTGCTGAAGCTGGCCCCGCGCCGGGCCCGGCCGGAGAGCGAGCGGGCCGCGCTCGCGCACTGGGGTGGGCGGGGGGCCGTGCAGCTGGTCGAGGCGGCTGCCGGTGAAGGTGTGCTGGTGCTGGAGCGGTTGCATCCGGATGTGTCGGTGCGGTCGTTGCCGGAGGCGAAGGCGTTGCTGGAGGCGGCGGGGACGTTGCGGCGGCTGTGGGTCGAACCGCCGGCCGGGCACGTCTTCGAGACCGTGGCCGAGCGGACGGGGCGGCAGGCCGCGGCCATGCGGGGCAGTGACCCGGAGGTCGCTTCGCTGGTCTCGGCGGCCCTGGACGCCCGGGACGAGTTGTTGGCCGCGCCTCCTGAGGCGCGGTTGCTGCACGGGACGTTTCGGCAGAGCAAGGTGCTGGCCGGTGACCGGGTGCCGTGGCTCGCGGTGGGGCCGGATCCTGTCGTGGGTGAGTGCGCGTTCGATCTGGCTCGGCTGGTGCGGGACCGGGTGGAGGATCTGATCGCCACGCCTTCGGGGGCCGCCACCACCAGGCGGCGGATCAAGCGGCTCGCGGAGTCGCTGGAGGTGGACCAGGAACGGCTGCGTGGCTGGACGCTGTTCCGGGCGGTGGAGTCGGGGGTGCGGGCGCGCCGCGTGGGACGGACGTCGGACGCCGAGTTGCTGCTGGAGTTCGCGGGCTGGCTGTAGCCGCATCGCGGGCGGAGGCCGGGCCGTCCCCGTGGCGTGCCGCGGAGGGGACGGCGCTCCCCTGCTGGAGGGTCCTCGCAGGGGAGCGCCGTGGGTCCGGCCGACGTGCCTCCCGAGCCTGCCAACCGGAGTTTCGCGGGGCAGCCGGGAGGCCGTCCCGTGCCGTGTCAGCGCTCGGTCGGGGGCCGCGCCTGCGGCTGTTGTCGGACGGGTGCGGCGAACAGGGCTCCCTCCATGGCCAGCAGGCGGGTGTGACTGCGGATGTGGGCGGCCTGCTCCAGGGCGGCGGGGCCGTCGCGTCGCAGGTGGTGGGCGGTGTGCTCGACGCGCCGGACGTGTCCGAAGAGCGGAAGGTCCCTCGGCAGCAGCCACCAGGACAACTGCCGGTCCCCGGCCACGAGGCTCAGCAGGTGCCTGCCGCCGACGGCCGGACTGATGGCCGCGCTCGACGGGTGCAGCGCCGCCAGCCAGGCGAGGAGGTGGGCGCGCTCGAAGGAGACACGGGTCAGCTCCCGCTCGAAGGAGTCGGTGTGGCGCTGCCAGCGGGCCAGTTCCTTCCGGCAGCCGTCGAGGTCCACGGAGAGACGGTGACACAGGGCGGCCTCCTGCCGACGGGCACGCCCGCGCGGCCTGAGCAGGCGGAGCAGGGCGGCCGTGCGGCCGACGGGCCGGGTGCCGCGAGCCTCCGAGCCGCCGGACACGGGCTCTTCGGGCAGGGGCATCGTCAAAGGTGCGGGCATGAGGTACTCCGGTGGCGGTGAACGGGGAATCACTCCCGGGGCGGACCGCTGCTCGTCCCGGCCGCGCCCCACAGGTGGTCGCGGGCTCGGGAGTCGTCGGTCCGGCCGCGGGTGGAGCCGGTGCGTCGGTATGTGCTGGCGCTCCGCGCGTTGGCGAGACGACAGGCCTCGTCGACGGGCTCCCGCAGGCGCAGATGCCGTTGGTATGCCGCCCGGGTGCCGCACGGGGCGAGCTGCCCTCGCGGCACACCGGGCGGGACGCGGGGTGCCGCGAGTTCGGCGGGCGGCGACGGATCGGCCTGGCACTCCAGGGCGTAGCGCTGCGCTCCGGTCAGACCGGCGATGACACCGTCGCGATGGCATTTGGGCAGTCCCTTCTCGCGTTTGAGTACGGCGGCCCGGCACTGGGCCAGTACGGGGCAGGCCGCGCAGATGGACACGGCCGTGGACGAGGACCGGCGGGAGAACCAGAGCTCCGCGTCCTGGTGACGGCAGGCGGCTCTCGCCTCCCATGCCCGGGTGCCCTCCTCCGCTCCTCCCCCGGCGCGGGTCGGCCCCCTCGACCGACCGGCGCTCATCGGTCCGGCCCCTCCGGACCCGCCGCGAGTCCCGACGGCACGAGCGGTACGGGCCGTTGCGCCCAGGCCGGCCGGTGCCCCTGCTCCGGCAGCATCCGCTGTACGGCCGGTTCGGGCGGCGTCGCCGAGGTCCGCACCGGGCCGGCGGCCGGACCGACAGCCGGGCCGTCGCCGTCGGGCCGCTCCGGCGACAACGGCCCCAGGTATGCGGCCACATTGGCGAGGGAGCAGCGCTCGGGCCTGCCGTCGAGAGACATCAGGGGCATGCCGTCGCTGGTCCGGTAGCCCTGGAAGTACCAGACGTCCCCGTGTCCGTCGCGCTGCGGCAGGGCCAGGTCGTACAGGATCTCGCCGATCCGGAACGGACGTTGGTGCGCGCCCGGCGCCGGCTCCGGTGGTGCCGTGGGGGTGCCGAGGACCATCACCGTCACCCGGACGCCGTCGAGTTCTCCCTCGCCGGTCAGGGTGTGGGGCTCGGTCCGCTCGCCGACCACCGTGATGCCGAAGTACGAGCACCAGCGCGCCCATTGGGCGAGGTCCTCGATGCGGAGCAGCACCCGCACCCGGTCGCCCTCGACGCGGACGGCGTGCGGACCGGGGTGGCTGTCGAGGTATCGCTCGATGGTGCGGGCGGCATGACGCGCCCGCTCGCAGGAGGCGTCCCAGCTCATGGCCTGCCGCTCCAGTTCGGTGACCGGCCGCGCGGCGCGGGCCCAGCCGCCGTCCGGCCTCCGGCTCAGCACCACACCGAAGGAGCGTTCCGGATCGACGAGGAGGCGGGCCGAGTCCAGCGCGTGCGCGACGGCCACCGCCTGTTCGGTGCGGACGGTCGGCAGCACCGTGCGGATCACGCGGGCGGCGTGGGGAAGGCTCCTGTTCACGCGCCCACCGCCGTCCAGCGCAGCTTGCGCAGCGCCCGGTGGGTCAGCGCCTTGACCGCGCCGACGCTCCGCCCCATCTCCAGGGCGGTCTCCTGCGGTGTCAGCTCGTGGAGGAAGCGCAGTTGCACACAGTGCCGCTGCTGGTCGTTGAGGGTGTGCAGGGCGGTACGCACCGTCTCGTGGGCCTCGACCGCCTCCAGCTCGCGCAGGGCGGGCGACTCCTGTCTGCGGCCGGGCGTCTGCGACTCCGGGAACTCCGCGACCGGGGTCTCCAGCCGGGTGCAGCCGCGGCCGAGCTCGTCCAGGTAGAGGTTCTTGGCGATGGTCATCAGCCAGGCGGCGAACGCCGTGCCCTGCCAGGTGAAGACGTCGATGCGGCGCAGTGCGCGGATGAACACCTCCTGGGTCAGGTCCTCGGCCAGGTGTCTGTTGCGCGTACGGACGAGCAGAAAGCCGTACACCAGGTGGTAGTGCTCGAAGTAGAGGGCGGCGAACGCCTCCCGGTCGCCGGCGCGGGCCCGGGCGACCAGTTCGGGCTCCGGACCGTCCGGTGCGGACGTGCCGTTGTTCGGTGCGAACACGATGGGTACTCCCGTCGACGTCTTTCGGGGTGTGGAGCGACGGCACCCCACATCTTCAATATTCATGTAGATGTAGATTATCTCGACGGTCGTGCGGCATGGACACCGCTATGCGACCCCACCGCCGGGCATCGGGGTCCGCCTCCGGAGATATCTACAGTCTTCACGTAGATGCATACAGTGTCAAGTTATGCACGGACCGCAAGGAGCGGGCCCGCTCCCGCGACGGGAGCACGCGGGCGCACACCCGCGCATTTACGGTGGAACAACCGCAATAGCGCTCCGGCGTGCACCAGAAGCCCGAATTGCCGGTCTGCGATCTACTTGCGCTTGTAGATAGCGATGCCGGATCCTCTGTTGCGTGACAAACCAGCAAAGCCGCCGAGGAGACGAAGAACCCGGCAACGATCCGGCCCGTCAGGACGTAGACCTGACGGCTCTGCTCGAACACCTCCTGGCACAGGCCCCGGGAAAGACCCAGAAGGACCTGGCATCGGCAGCGGGCATCTCGTATCCGACGCTCAACGCGTGGATGAACCGGACCCGCGGCACCTCTCGCATCGACCCGGAGAGGCTGCGGGCCATGGTGGAGGTGTTCCGCGGCTGGGGCGTGCGGACGACCCCGCGCGAGTTCTTCGAAGCGGTGGGCCGCCCCGCACCCGGGCCCAGCGCGGACGAGCGGGAGGCGCGACTCCTCAAGCTGTACCGGCAATTGCCGGAGGCACGTCAGCGCGCACTCATCAAGGATGCCGAGGCTATGCTCCAGGTCAGCCGCATCACGTGAGGTCAGCGACCTCCGCCCCGGCCCCTCACGGCGATGCCGGCGCCCGACGCACAGGGAAAGGCGATACACCCCGCACGAGTGAATATGACCGAAACTCTCCCAGCCTCCGACGGCCATGGATACCATCGGTCAACCGCTGACCTCCCGGAGCGGATCACTCGCGTCGTTGTGCATCCCTGGGGAGACAGTTGTGTGCATCCACATTTCATTAGCGGACAATCTGCCTGAAATCGCGACATGGGACCCGGACGAGGTCGTCATCCGTGTCGCCAAGGGCTTCCAGCCGAGTGACGTACTCCGGGAAGTACGGGACATCCTGATGATCGACCTGGGTGCCCCCGCATCGCACGGCAGCCTGCTCCGATGCTTCTGCGGGATGCCGGTGGAACTCCCGCGCGAGCTGCTCCTGCGCGAGCTGGTCACCGCCGAGGTCTGCTGATTTCCCGTGAGCCCGTCGGCGCCTGAACCGGCGCCGGCGAGGGGGCCGGACGGACACCTCGCACTCAAGTACGCACTGTCAAGGGCGAATCACGCCGCCTCCGCGGCCCCAGGCTGCCCCGGCCGCCGGTTCCGGTGGACGTCAGGCCGCCGGAGTCGGCGTGAGTTTGAGGGCGAGGACGGGGCAGTCGGCGGCGGCTCTGCGGGCGCGCCTGACCGTGCGGGCGGGGATGCGGGTGTCCCCGGCCAGGGGATAGCCCCACTCGTCCATGGTGATGTGGTCCGGCAGCAGCTCCGCGCACAGGCCGTGGCCCTGGCACGCCGTCCAGTCGATGTCGAGCTGTTGGTCCATGTCAGCGGGCCTCGTTCGGGATCGGGAGGAAGGGGGTGCGGTCGGTCGCCGTGCACAAACCCCTTGCGTGGGCGTCCAGTTCGGCCGCGAAGGTGGTGAGCGCGCTGCGCACCAGGCGGACCGTGCCGTCGGGGTGGTGACAGGCGCCCCGGCCCTCCACCAGGCCGGACCAACGGGCCACGTCCTGACGGGTGGTGGACTGGGGGCCGGGAGTGGCCAGGGTGCCGAACGCCGAGGCGATGCGCGGCAGGCCGTTCAGACAGGGACCGCACTGGCCGGCCGACTGGAGGGCCAAGTAGCGCAGGACGCGGGCGGTTTCGGCCACTCCGCAGCGGTCGGCGGGGAGGGCGGCCAGGACGCCCGCCCCCAAGTACGTTGCGTCCAGGGTGAGTTGGGCTGCTTCGGCGACCGGGATCCAGGTGCCGTGGTAGCCGCCGACGAGGACCGCCGACATGCCTTGGAGCGGGAGCAGACGGTCCAACGGGAGTCCGAACGGGGCTTCCACCACCCGGACTTCACGGCCCGGCACATGCAGGGTGCAGAGCGTGCTGCCGGGCTGGGCGGGGGTGCCCGCGCTGCGGAACCAGTCGGCGCCGTAGCGGGCGACCAGTGCGAGGTGGGCCAGGGTCTCCACGTTCTGCACGAGCGTCGGCGCCTTGCGCACCCCGCGTTCGCGGACCGGCGGCTGCTGGTGGCGGGGCAGCGGGGCGTTCCCGGAGACGTACTGGGCGAGCGCCGAGGCCTGGCCGGACAGGAAGCGTTTGGGGAGGCGGACCACCTTCACACTCAGCGGGTCGTTCCGCTGGGCCAGGGCCGACTCCAGGTAGGACGCGCCGTCCTCCACCGCCAGGTGGGCCTCCCCCGCGCCGACAGCCCTGGCCGCCAACTGCAGCCCGTCCAGCACCAGATGGGGTGAGAGGCGCAGGAGTGTCTTGTCCTTGCGGCCGGCCGGTTCGCCCTCCGCGCCGTTCGCCACGACCACGGGGGCGCGGCCCGTGCGACGGCTCGCGTCGGCCACCGCGACCAGCTTGCGGTACGTCGGGAACGCGGCGCCTCCGCGTCCGGTGAGACCGGATTCGGCGACGGTTCTCAGGAGGGCGTCCGGATCGCCGTACGACAGTGGGCCGTAGCGCTGTTCGTGGGTGGCGAGGTCGGCCGCAGTGCTGCCCGGGGCGAGGAGGCGGGGGGACATGTAGACGTCGGTGAAGGCCGTGGTGGTCATGAGCGGGCTCCTTCGGCGGTGCGGAGCAGGGCCGCGGGGGTGCGGCGGGCGGCGCGGGCGGAGTGGGCCAGGCGGATGCCGAAGGCGGCGACCACGGTGGCCACGCAGGACACGGTCAGCCAGGTCATCCAGTCGGTTCCGGTGTCCGTGCCGATGCCGATGCCGTGGATCAGGGCGACGGGCCAGGAGGCGTACGCCAGCCAGTGGACCGCCCGCCAGGTGCGGTGGCCGAGGCGTTCCCGCAGGAGGCTGGTGACCAGGACCGCGAGCAGCAGGTCGAGGGCGACCGTGCCGAGGCCGAGCCAGAGCGGCTGGTAGCCGGAGACGAAGGGGACCACCGCGTCGAGGACGCCGATGTTCACGTAGCCGTCGATCACCGCCACCGCGATGTGCAGGGCCAGGAACGCGGTCGCGGAGAGGGAGAGGCTGCGGTGCAGGTTCACCGTGCCGAAGCGGGGCAGGCCGGGGAGCCGGGTGCGCAGGCGGACCGCGATGCCGAGCAGGACCACGACCGTGAACAGGACGAGGCAGACGGCTCCGGTGGCGCGGTTGGCGTACCAGAGGATCTCGGAGCTCATGCGGCGGCCACCAGGGAGGTGGGCCAGCCCGGGGTCGTGACGACCGTGCCGTCCTGGGCGACCAGGCGGGCCGGGAGGCCGAGGCGGGTCAGCCAGCGTTCGGCGCCCGCGCCCTTGACCATGGCCGCCGTGCTCGCCGCGTTGGCGTCGGCACTCGTCGCCGCGGCGACCGAGACCGTGCGCCAGGGGCTGCGGACCGGGAGGCCGGTGCGCGGGTCGACGATGTGGTGCAGTTCGTGGCCGCTGCGGCGCCAGTTGCGGGCGCCCGTGCCCGAGGTGGCGAGGCCGCCGGAACGCAGGCCGATCGTGGCGTACGTGCCGTCCGTGGGCGTCTGGTCGACGGAACCGGTGACGTCCTGGACGCGGATGTTCCAGCCGCCGGCCGGGGGCTCCCCCGCGACGGCCGTGTCGCCGCCCAGGCTCACCAGGACTCCGCAGCCCGCCACTTCGGCCAGCATCGCCGCGGCCTTGTCGGCGGCCCAGGCCTTCGCCGTGGCACCGAGGTCGAGGCGGACACCGGCCGGGACGGTGACCGTGCCCGTCGTACGGTCGAGGTCGATCAGGCGCCAGCCCGGGGCGCGCTTCACCGTGAGCCGGACCGGGCGGTCGTCCTCGCGGACGAGGGTGAAGTCGCGGTCGTAGCCGATGGCGTTCATCGCCGAGCCCACGGTCGGGTCGACCGCTCCGTCCGTCGCCTCGGCGGCGCGCAGGGCGACC
The DNA here is from genome assembly GCF_053598575.1 of Streptomyces sp. NPDC001100. Lineage (NCBI taxonomy): Bacteria > Bacillati > Actinomycetota > Actinomycetes > Kitasatosporales > Streptomycetaceae > Streptomyces > Streptomyces sp. NPDC001100. The sequence goes on along the minus strand of NZ_JBSFKO010000004.1, from coordinate 353,878 downwards.
GCGAGAGCTTCGGCGAGCAGTGGGCTCACGGTGACCGGGCGGCCCGACGCGGCGTCCAGGGCGACGAGTTCGGAGTCGGCGCGGAACCGGCTGCAGGCCGCGTCGACCTCGGCGAGGTGCCGGGCGAGGAGCAGGTTGCAGGAGTCCAGCAGGGCCGGGTCGGTGACGACCAGCCGGACGCTGGTCCCCAGGGCGCGCCAGTCGGCGGCGGCCGTCCTGCGCAGGGTCGTTGTGGTCATCACGACGCTCCCGACGTGGAGTCGGTGGAGCCGCCGGACGAGGACGAGACTCCGCCGGAGGACGCCTGGAGGTCCGAGGACGATGAAGATGAAGAAGAAGAAGACGACGAGGTGTCCGAGGAGGAGCTGCTCGTGGAGTCCCCCGAGGAAGTGGAGGACAAGGAGGACGACGACGAACCGGTGTCCGTGCTCGCCGTCGTCTCCGACTGCATCGTGCCGACCAGGGCGAACACCCCGGCGGCCGCCGCCAGCGTGACCGCTGCCGTGGCCGCCGCGATGCGCCGCTTGCCTCTGCGGACCGCCGCAGCGGCCCCACTCTCCTTGAATGTCATGACCGTTCCCCTCCGCAGTGACGCTCTGTCACGTACTACGTTCGGGGACCAGCCTGAGAGAAGTCTGTGAGGCGCCCATACGCCTGCGCAGAACTCTCTGAGAGATCTCTTACAGGGCGGGCTGTGCGGTCAGGCGGGCGATCGCCTCGTCGACGGTGAGTTCCTCGCGCTCGCCGGTCCTGCGGTCCTTGAGCTCCAGGACGCCCTCGGCGGAGCGGCGGCCCGCAACCAGGATCTTCGGTACGCCGATCAGCTCCGAGTCGGTGAACTTCACGCCCGGGGAGACCCCGGCCCGGTCGTCGACGAGGACGCGCAGACCGGCCGCGCGCAGCTTCTCCGAGACGTCCAGGGCGAGTTCGGTCTGGAGGGCCTTGCCCGCGGCGACCACGTGCACGTCGGCCGGGGCGACCTCGGCGGGCCAGCACAGGCCCTTGTCGTCGGCGGTCTGCTCGGCGAGAGCGGCGACCGCGCGGGAGACGCCGATGCCGTAGGAGCCCATGGTCACGCGGACCGGCTTGCCGTGCTGGCCGAGGACGTCGAGCTTGAGGGCGTCGGCGTACTTGCGGCCGAGCTGGAAGATGTGGCCGATCTCGATGGCGCGGTCGAGCTTGAGGCCGGTACCGCACTTGGGGCAGGGGTCGCCCTCCTGCACGACCACGACGTCGACGTACTCGCCGACCTCGAAGTCACGGCCCGCGACGACGTTCTTCGCGTGCGTGCCCTCCTTGTTGGCGCCCGTGATCCACGAGGTGCCGGGGGCCACGCGCGGGTCGGCGATGTACGTGACCTTCTCGCCCAGGCCCTGCGGACCGACGTAGCCGCGCACCAGGTCGGGCCGGCCGGTGAAGTCCTCCGCCGTCACCAACTCGACTGCGGCGGGGGCGAAATGGGCCTCGACCTTGTCCATGTCGACCTCGCGGTCACCGGGCACTCCTACGGCCACGATCTCGCCGTCGACCTTCACGAGGAGGTTCTTGAGGGTCGCGGAGGCCTCGACGCCGAGGTGGGCGGCGAGGGTCTCGATGGTCGGGGTGTCGGGGGTGGGGATCTCTTCGAGCGCGGGCACGCCGGTGGCGTCCACGGGCTTCAACTCGTACGCGATCGCTTCGGTGTTGGCGGCGAAGTCGCAGTTCGGGCAGTCCGCGAAGGTGTCCTCGCCGGCCTCGGCCGGGGCGAGGAACTCCTCCGACTTGGAGCCGCCCATCGCGCCGGCGGTGGCGGCGCAGATGCGGTAGTCGAGGCCCAGGCGCGCGAAGACCTTCTGGTAGGCCTCGCGGTGCAGGGCGTACGACTTGGCGAGGCCCTCGTCCTCCGTGTCGAAGGAGTACGAGTCCTTCATCAGGAACTCGCGGCCGCGGAGGATGCCGGCCCGGGGGCGGGCCTCGTCGCGGTACTTGTGCTGGATCTGGTAGAGGATGACCGGCAGGTCCTTGTAGGAGGACGCCTGGTCCTTCACGATCAGCGTGAAGATCTCCTCGTGGGTGGGGCCGAGGAGGTAGTCGCCGCCCTTGCGGTCCTTGAGGCGGAACAGCTCGGGGCCGTACTCGTCCCAGCGGCCGGTCGCCTCGTACGGCTCCCGGGGCAGGATCGCGGGCAGCAGCACCTCCTGGGCGCCGATCGCGTCCATCTCCTCGCGCACGATCCGCTCCACGTTCGAGAGGACCTTCTTGCCCAGCGGCAGCCAGGACCAGATGCCGGCGGCGGTACGGCGGACGTAACCGGCCCGCACGAGCAGCTTGTGACTGAGGACCTCGGCGTCCGCCGGGTCGTCGCGCAGCGTCTTCGCCATCAACTGGGACATGCGCTGGACCGGTGCGTTCGCCATGGTTCCTGTACTCCTGCCGGGAAAGGGTGATGGCTAGGAGGTTAGCCGGGCTCGCTGTGCCGGTGGAAATCGGTTAGCGGCGGCGGAGGGGCAAGGGGGCGCCCATCACCGCGTACGGCTTCGGGGCGCTGGGGAACAGGACCTGGCGGGCGAGGTCCTCGTAGCCGAGGGAGCGGTAGAGGCCGCGGGCCGGGCTGTCGGTGTCGATCGCGGAGAGGATCGAGCGGGGTTCGGCGGCGGTGTCCGTGATCGTGGTGATCAGGGAACGGCCCAGGCCGCGGTTCTGGAAGTGCGGGTGGACGTGCAGCTCGGTGATCACGAAGGAGTCGTCGAGCCAGGCGTCGTGGCCGCCGGCACGGAGGTACGGCTCCACGACCGTGGACCACCAGTGGGTGCGGTTGTTGGGCATGCCGTAGACGAAACCGACCAGTCGGCCCTGGGTGGTGGCGCCGAAGGCGTCGGCGCCGGGGTAGGTCATGTGGCGCAGGACGATCTGCCTGCGTACGGCCACCTCGTCGGCGCCCAGGCCGAAGGCGACGGCTTGTACGGCGAGGGCTTCGTCGACGTGGGCCGAGAGGTTCAGGGGGGCGATCACGACGTCTTCGGGGTGGCGGTGGCCGTGACCGGGAAATCGCATGTGGGGAGAGTACAGGGGGGTGGCGGTTGTCGTTCGGGTGCGGGCCGTTTGTGGCTGGTCGCGCCCACGCGGCGGAGCCGCACATCGAAACAGCCCCGCGCCCCTGAAAACGCTTCAGAACAGGACGCTCATGAAGGCGCCGACCTCTTGGAAGCCCACCCTCAAGTACGCCCTTCTCGCCGGGGTGTTGAAGTCGTTGACGTAGAGGCTGACCACGGGGGCCACGTCCGCGAGCGCGTAGCGCAGTACCGCTGCCATCGCCGGGGCCGCCACGCCCATCCCCCGGTACTCGGGGGCCACCCAGACGCCCTGGATCTGGCAGGCCTGCGGGGTCGCCGCGCCGATCTCGGCCTTGAAGACGACCTTGCCGTACTCGTCGAGGCGGGCGAACGAGCGGCCGGAGCCCACGAGTTCGGCCACTCGGGCCTGGTAGAGGAGGCCGCCGTCGCCCGCCAGTGGCGAGACGCCCACCTCCTCGGTGAACATCGCCACGCACGCCGGCATGATCGTCTCCATCTCGTCCTTGCGGATGCGACGGACGTAGGGATCGGGAGCGATGTCGGTGGGCATGCGGTCGGCCACCATCAGGGGCTGGTGGGCGCGGACCTCTCGGGCCGGGCCCCAGCTCGGTTCGAGGAGCCGCCAGAGCTGGGCCGTCGCCTCGGCGGGGCCGACGATCGAGGAGCAGCGGCGGCCGGCCCGGCGGGCCCGGTCGGCGAACGCGCGGACCGCCCGAGGGGTCGCGCAGATCGGGACCAGGTTGGCGCCCGCGTAGCAGAGGGACGTCAGCATGCCGTCCTCGTACCAGCCCCACATCTCGCCGCCGAGCCGCCACGGGTCGAGGCCGGCGACCTGCACCCGCGAGGTCACGAAGGCGTTCGTGACCGGCTCGCGGTCGAGTACGGCGAGCGCGGCTTCCAGGTCGCTCGGTTCGAGCACCCGAGAGGTGGTCTGGGTCAACACGTACGGGGCCTCACCCTGAGGATCTGCTGATCTCCGCACTGTACCTGCGGAAGCTGAGCGATGCCGCCTTGTGTTGACGCTCGCTTCTCTCGTGAGGGTGAGTCAGGTGGGCGTCTCTGGGGGCTGCCGCCCCCAGACCCCCGCTTCGGCCTGGACGGCCTCGCCCTCAAGCGCCGGGCGGGCTGATGGTGTCGACCGGCGCCGACAAGCGAAGCGCGGGAGCTGAGGCGTGGAGCCCAAGCCCGCTCAAGCGAGCCCAAAGGCCTGCTCAGCCCGCGACCGCGACCGTCGGCTCCCCCGAAGCCACTCCGTCCGCCTCCATCTGCTCGGCGATCTTCATCGCCTCCTCGATCAGGGTCTCGACGATCTTCGACTCGGGGACGGTCTTGATGACCTCGCCCTTGACGAAGATCTGGCCCTTGCCGTTGCCGGAGGCGACGCCGAGGTCGGCCTCGCGGGCCTCGCCGGGGCCGTTCACCACGCAGCCCATGACGGCCACGCGGAGCGGGACCTCCATGCCCTCCAGGCCCGCCGTGACCTCCTCGGCCAGCTTGTAGACGTCCACCTGGGCGCGGCCGCAGGAGGGGCAGGAGACGATCTCCAGGCGGCGGGGCTTGAGGTTCAGGGACTCCAGGATCTGGAGGCCGACCTTGATCTCCTCCACCGGCGGGGCGGAGAGCGAGACGCGGATCGTGTCACCGATGCCCTGCGAGAGCAGCGCGCCGAAGGCGACGGCCGACTTGATCGTGCCCTGGAACGCCGGGCCCGCCTCGGTGACGCCGAGGTGCAGCGGGTAGTCGCACTGGGCGGCGAGCTGGCGGTACGCCTCGACCATGACGACCGGGTCGTTGTGCTTCACCGAGATCTTGATGTCCTGGAAGCCGTGCTCCTCGAAGAGGGACGCCTCCCAGAGGGCGGACTCGGCCAGTGCCTCGGGGGTCGCCTTGCCGTACTTCTTCAGCAGTCGGCTGTCCAGCGAGCCCGCGTTCACGCCGATGCGGATCGGGGTGCCGTGGTCCTTCGCGGCCCGCGCGATCTCCTTGACCTTGTCGTCGAACTGCTTGATGTTGCCCGGGTTCACGCGGACCGCGGCGCAGCCGGCCTCGATCGCGGCGAACACGTACTTCGGCTGGAAGTGGATGTCCGCGATCACCGGGATCTGCGACTTGCGGGCGATCGTCGCCAGGGCGTCGGCGTCGTCCTGGGTCGGGCAGGCGACCCGGACGATCTGGCAGCCGGACGCGGTCAGCTCGGCGATCTGCTGGAGGGTGGCGCCGATGTCCGACGTACGGGTGGTCGTCATGGACTGCACGGACACCGGCGCGTCACCGCCGACCGCCACGGATCCGACCTGGATCTGCCGGCTCTTGCGACGCTCGGCGAGCCGGGTCGGAACGGACGGAATGCCGAGAGAAATCGCAGTCATCTGCTGTGCAACCCCAAGTCGTGGATCAAGGCCCCGGTCCCGGAACAACGGGCTCCAGGCTTCGAGATTACGTCAACCGTGCGGGCCCGAGCACATCCCGGCCGTAAACCCACCCAATGGAGGGCGGCCCCACATCAAGGATGTGAGGCCGCCACAAACTACGGATGACTAGGAGATTTTCACCGGGTTAACCACGTCCGCCACGAGGACGAGCAACGTGAAGCAGACGAAGATCCCTGCCACGACATACGCGACCGGCATCAGCTTCGCCACGTCGAACGGGCCCGGGTCCGGGCGCTTGAGCACCTTCGCCAGGTTGCGGCGCAGCGCCTCCCACAGGGCGCCCGCGACATGCCCGCCGTCGAGCGGGAGCAGCGGGAGCATGTTGAAGAGGAACAGGGAGAGGTTGAAGCCGGCGACCAGCATCAGGGCCATGGCCAGCTGCTGGGTGGGCGGGATGTCGAGGGTGAAGATCTCGCCGCCGACGCGGGCCGCGCCGACCACGCCCATCGGGGAGTCGGCCTGGCGGGGGGCGCCGTCGAAGGCCGCGTTCCACAGGGCCGGGATCTTGCCGGGGAGGGCGGCGATGGAGTCGACGGCCTCGCCCAGGCGGTCGGTCATCCAGGTGACCGAGTCGCCGAAGTCCTGGCGGACGATGCCGGTGGCCGCGCTGAAGCCGAGGAAGCCGGCGGTGACGTACTGGCCCTGGACGATCTGACCGCTGGAGTCCTTCTTGGCGACCTGGTTGGACGCGATCTTCGCGTGCAGGGTGACGTCCTGGCCCTTGCGCTCGACGACGATCGCGACCGTCTTGCCGGGGGCGGCGCGGATCAGGTCGGAGAGCTTGTTCCAGTCGGTCGTCTTCACGCCGTTGAAGCTGAGGATCTTGTCGCCGGCCTTGAGGCCCGCGGCGGCGGCCGGGGAGGCCGGGTCGGTCTTCTTGCAGGTGTCGCGGTTCTGGTTCTGCGCGATGACGCACTGGGAGACCGAGCTGACCGTGTTGGTCTGCTGCGAGATGCCGAAGCCCATCAGGACGGTGAGGAAGAGCGCCACCGCCAGGATGAGGTTCATGAACGGGCCCGCGAACATCACGATGACCCGTTTCCACGGTTTGCGGGTGTAGAAGAGGCGGGTCTCGTCGCCGGGCTGGAGTTCCTCGAAGGCGGCCGACCGGGCGTCCTCGATCATGCTGCGCCAGGGCGAGGTGGAGCGGGCGGTGATCCGGCCGTCGTCGCCGGGCGGGAACATGCCGATCATGCGGATGTAGCCGCCGAACGGGATGGCCTTGAACCCGTACTCGGTGTCGCCCTTCTTCCGGGACCAGATGGTCGGGCCGAAGCCGACCATGTACTGGGGCACCCGGATGCCGAAGAGCTTCGCGGTGGAGAGATGTCCCAGCTCGTGCCAGGCGATCGAGACCAGCAGGCCGACCGCGAAGACGACTATGCCGAGGATCATCATCAGGGCTGTCATGCACGCGCCTCCGCGTTCGCCGTGGTCGTCTGCGCTGTCAGTTCGCGGGCCCGGGCACGCGCCCAGGTCTCCGCTTCGAGGACGTCCGGCACGGTGAGCGAGGTTCCCGTGGCCGGTGTCCCGTGTTCCTCGACCACCCGTGTCACCGTCTCCATGATTCCGTTGAACGGCAGCGCGCCCGCGCGGAACGCCTCCACGCACTCCTCGTTCGCCGCATTGAACACCGCCGGGGCCGTGCCCGCGAGCTGTCCCACATGCCGGGCGAGGCCGACGGAGGGGAACGCCTCGGTGTCGAGCGGGAAGAACTCCCACGTCGAGGCCTTGCTCCAGTCGAACGCGGGCGCCGCGTCCGGGACCCGCTCGGGCCAGCCGAGCCCGATGGCGATCGGCCCGCGCATGTCGGGGGGCGTCGCCTGGGCAATCGTAGATCCGTCGTTGAATTCCACCATCGAGTGGACATACGACTGCGGGTGCACGACCACCTCAATGCGATCGAAGGGAATGTCGTACAGCAGGTGCGCCTCGATCACCTCCAGCCCCTTGTTCACCAGGGTCGCCGAGTTGATCGTGATCACCGGACCCATCGCCCAGGTGGGGTGCGCGAGAGCGTCCTCGACGGTCACGTTCGCAAGTTCCGCCTTCGTACGACCCCGGAAGGGGCCGCCGGACGCGGTGACGACCAGCTTGCGGACGTCGGCGCGGGTACCGGCCGCGAGGGCCTGGAAGAGGGCCGCGTGCTCGGAGTCGACCGGGATGATCTGGCCGGGCTTCGCAAGGGCCTTCACCAGCGGGCCGCCGACGATGAGCGACTCCTTGTTGGCGAGCGCGAGGACGCGGCCCGCCTCCAGGGCGGCGAGGGTGGGCGCGAGGCCGATGGAGCCGGTGATGCCGTTCAGCACGGTGTGGCAGTCGGAGGCGGCGACCTGCGTGGCCGCGTCCGGACCGGCCAGGATCTCGGGCAGCGGCTCCCCCGCGCCGTACTGCGCCGAAAGGGCCTCGCGCAGTGCCGGTACGACGTCCTCGCGGGCGACCGCGACGGTCCGCACCCCGAGCCGGTGCGCCTGCTCGGCGAGGAGCCCGACCCGGCCGCCGTTGGCGGAGAGGGCGGTGACCCGGAAACGGTCCGGGTTGCGCAGCACGAGGTCGATGGCCTGGGTGCCGATGGACCCGGTGGACCCCAGGATCACCAGGGCCTTGGGACCGTCGCCCACGACGGGGTCGTAGACGAGATGTGGGTCGGCGAGGGGTGCTGGACTGTCGCTCATCCCTCCATTGTTGCCGCAACGGGTGCGCTGGTGGACAGCGGTTCCCTCGGGTGGGTGGCTTATCGGCTCTCGTCGGTGATTGAAGGGAAATCCCCCTTTGTGAATACGACGTGAAGGTCATGTGATAACACTTCAGTCCTGCGCCGGTGGACGACCGGCCAGTGGACGACATCCTGGGGGGATTCTCCATGCGGATACGCGCTGCCCTGCCCGCGCTCGCGGGCGCCGCGATACTCACCGGCACCTTGCTGAGCACCCCGGCCGAGGCCGCCGGCGGGGTCACGATCTACCACGTCTGGTTCGACAGCCCGGGCTCGGACAACCGGTCCAACGCGAGCCTGAACGGCGAGTGGGTGCAGATCAAGAACACCAGCCGGTCGGCGATCTCGCTCAAGGGGTGGGTCCTCAAGGACGTCTCGAACCACCGCTACGTCTTCAAGAACATCAAGATCGGCGCCGGCAAGTACATCAAGGTGCACACCGGCAAGGGCTCGGACACCGCGTCGAACACGTACCAGAACCGCGGTGCCTATGTCTGGAACAACACCAGCGACACGGCGACGCTGACCAGAGCGACCGGCAGCAAGGTCGACACCTGTTCGTGGACGACGCGGGATCCGAGCGACAAGTACTGCTGATCCGGGGTCAGTCGACGGGGCGGTGCACGTTGTCCGCCTTCGACGGGCCCGGGGTCGTGTCGGCGATCCAGGGTCCGTCGCCCGACGGGTCCACGATGCCCTCCTCAAGCCACGTGTACGCGCCGCCCATGACTCCCTTGACCACCTTGCGGTCGAGGTCGTCGGTGTTGGTCCACAGCCGGCCGAAGAGCTCCTCGACCCGGATGCGGGACTGCTGGCAGAAGGCGTCGGCGAGTTGGTAGGCCTCGCGGCCGTGATCGCCCTGGGTGCGCAGGAGTTCGGCCCGGACGCAGACCGCGCTCATCGCGAAGAGTTCCGCGCCGATGTCGACGATCCGGCCCAGGAAGCCCTGCTTGGTCTCCATACGGCCCTGCCAGCGGGACATGGCGTAGAAGGTGGAGCGGGCCAGTTTGCGGGCGTTGCGCTCGACGTAGCGCAGGTGCTTGGAGAGGTCGATGCCGTGGCGGAACTCGCCGTAGGTGCCCGGGAGTTGTCCGCTGCCCGCGACCAGCTTCGGGAGCCACTTGGCGTAGAAGACACCCGCGCCCGCGCCCGCTTTCGCTTTGTCCGAAAGGGACTTGTCCGGGTCGATGAGGTCGCCGGCGACCGTGAGGTGGGCATCGACGGCCTCGCGGGCGATGAGGAGGTGCATGATCTCGGTCGAGCCCTCGAAGATGCGGTTGATCCGCAGGTCGCGCAGGACCTGTTCGGCGGGGACGGCCTTCTCGCCGCGGGCCGCGAGGGACTCCGCCGTCTCGAAGCCGCGGCCGCCGCGGATCTGGACCAGCTCGTCGGCCATCAGCCAGCCCATCTCGGAGGCGAAGAGCTTGGCGAGCGCGCCCTCGATGCGGATGTCGTTGCGGTCCTCGTCGGCCATCTGGCTGGACAGGTCGAGTACGGCCTCCAGGGCGAAGGTCGTGGCCGCGATGAAGGAGATCTTCTTGCCGACGGCCTCGTGCTCGGCGATCGGCCTGCCCCACTGCTCACGGGCCGCCGACCACTCGCGGGCGATCTTCAGGCACCATTTGCCGGCGGCGACGCAGGACGCGGGGAGGGAGAGGCGGCCCGTGTTGAGCGTGGTGAGGGCGATCTTCAGCCCCGCGCCTTCGGGGCCGATGCGGTTGGCGGCGGGGACCCGGACCTGGTGGAAACGGGTGACGCCGTTCTCGATGCCGCGCAGGCCCATGAAGGCGTTGCGGTTCTCGACGGTGATGCCGGGCGAGTCGGCCTCCACGACGAACGCCGTGATGCCGCCCTTGCCGTTCTCGGACTTCGGCACCCGGGCCATCACGACCAGCAGATCGGCGACCACGCCGTTCGTGGTCCACAGCTTCACCCCGTCGAGGACGTACGCGTCCCCGTCCCGCACCGCGCTGGTCGCCAGGCGCGCCGGGTCGGAGCCGACGTCCGGTTCGGTGAGCAGGAAGGCGCTGATGTCGGTGCGGGCGCAGCGCGGCAGGAACTCGGCCTTCTGCTCGTCCGTGCCGAAAAGCTTCAGCGGCTGCGGTACGCCGATCGACTGATGCGCCGAGAGCAGCACGCCGACCGCCGGGCAGGCCGAGCCCACCAGCGCCAGCGCCTTGTTGTAGTACACCTGGGTGAGACCGAGGCCGCCGTACTTGGGGTCGATCTTCATGCCGAGGGCACCGAGCTCCTTGAGGCCGGCGATGACCTCGTCGGGGATGCGGGCCTCGCGCTCGATGCGGGCGGCGTCGATCCCCGTCTCGCAGAAGACGCGCAGCTTGGCGAGGAACTCCTCGCCGCGCCGTACGTCCTCGTCGGGCGGGAGCGGGTGGGGGTGGATGAGGTCGAGCCGGAAGCGGCCGAGGAACAGTTCCTTGGCGAAGCTGGGCTTGCGCCAGTCCTGTTCCCGGGCGGCCTCCGCCACCTGCCGGGCTTCCCGCTCGGTGACGGTGGGTTTGCTGGATGGAGCGGACATGAGGCTCACCTCGCCGCGAATCGGACCCTCGGCGCTCTGTGGTTACCGATGGGTGCTACCCGTTCGTATCTACCCGATCCGCCGCGAAGCAGCCACCCTTCGTGCGTCCGTTCAGCCGATGTCGACGGAGTACGCCTTTGTGTCAAGGCGCCCCGAGCCCTTGAAGACCTCGGTGCCGGACTCGATGCCGGAGAGGTACTTGTCGTTGCTCAGCAGCTTGCGGCGGACCAGGGCCTGGGTGAAGTCGTCGATGTCGAGGGTGGCCTTGGTGGTGTTGGCGGTGCGGACGAAGGAGTAGACGTTCCAGCCGATGTTGCCCTGGTAGATGTCCCACATCGCGCCGTCGAGGCTGACGCTGCCGTACTTGGTGCCGAGCGGGCCCGCGCCGCCCTGCCGGTTGAGCCAGATCATGATCTCGTCGGTGGGCCGGTCGGCCCAGTCGGCGGTGTTCTTGGAGTGCAGCCACAGGTCGTAGGCGACATCGAGGGTGCCGGGGCTGGAGCTGAGCGCGAAGTCCCAGCTGGTCCTCACCGGCTTGCGGTCGCCGACCCTGATCGGCAGTCCGGTGGTCGCCTTGTCGACCTTCCAGCCCCAGTGCCAGCCGAGGACGGCACTGGCGTACGACTTCACGTCCGCGTCGGTGCCCTTGGCGTTGTTGGCCCAGCTGAAGGACGTGCCCCACGAGATCGTGGACCCCGACCGGGAGTTGTCCCACACGCACTGGCTGCCGGTGGCCTTGTCCTGGCCCCAGAGGTTGTTGTTCACGTAGTACTTGCCGAGCGTGACGGTGTCGAAGGCCCCGCACTTCTTGCTCGTCTCGCCCGCCCGGGCGACGGTCACCCCGGCGAGCGCCGTAAGCGCGACCGAGCCGGCGGCCAGCACCTTCGCCTTCTTCGAGAGACGGGGTCTGCGGTGTTGCATCGGGGGTCCTTCCGGGGGACGGTTCGTCTACGGCCCGTCAGCGGCCGCTACGACCTCTCAGTGGCCGCCGAGCCGCCCGGAGGTTGCTTCCCGCGCGGGGAATCTCACCGGACCGACCGTATCGAGAAAGTGTCGAAGCGCTTCGACAACCTATGGACACCCACACCGCCTGAAGCTAATGTCGAACCACCCTCACCCGCCCTTGTCAGCAACGCGCACTGTCGAAGCGCTTCACAAAGCTTGGAGAGCTGGATGGTCACCCTCGCCGAGGTCGCCCAGCACGCCGGAGTCTCGGCGAGCACGGTGAGCTATGTCCTCAGCGGCAAGCGGTCCATCTCCGGAGCCACCCGGCAGCGGGTCGAGCAGAGCATCCGCGAGCTGGGCTACCACCCGAACGCGGGCGCCCGCGCCCTGGCCAGCAGCCGGTCCAACATCATCGCGCTCATGGTGCCGCTGCGCACCGACATGTACGTACCGGTGATGATGGAGATCGCCATCGCCGTGGCGACCACCGCCCGGCTGCACGGCTACGACGTGCTGCTGCTCACCGGCGAGGAGGGCCCCGACGCGGTCCGCCGGGTCACCGGCAGCGGGCTCGCCGACGCGATGATCCTGATGGACGTCGAACTCGCAGACGAGCGGCTGCCGTTGCTGCGCGGCACCGACCAACCCTCCGTGCTCATCGGCCTCCCCGCCGACACCACCGGACTGACCTGCGTCGACCTCGACTTCGGGGCGACCGGCGCGCTGTGCGTCGAGCACCTCGCGAAGCTCGGTCACCACGACATCGCTGTCATCGGCGAGGCGCCCGCGGTCTACGAACGGCACACCGGTTTCGCCGAGCGCACCCTCGACGGACTCCGGACCCGGGCACGGGAGTTGGACCTGCGGGTACTGCACCGGCCGTGCGAGGGCGGGTACGACGCGATGGCGGTGACACTGGCCCGGATCTTCGACGAGCGGCCCGGCACCACGGGCTTCGTCGTGCAGAACGAGTCGGCGGTCGAGCCGCTACTCGCACTGCTGCGCCAGCAGGGCCGGGCCGTGCCGGAGGACGTGTCGGTGGTCGCGGTCTGCCCCGACCAGGTCGCCACCCAGGCCTCGGTGCGGCTGACGTCCGTCGCCATCCCCGCGCAGGAGATGGGGCGTTACGCCGTGGAGCACCTGGTGGCCAAGCTGGACGGCCGCGGCAGTGACGAAGTCGTGCTGATCGCACCGGAGTTGACGGTGCGGGCGAGTACGGGGCCGGCGCCCGCCGGGTCCTGAGCCTTTTCCGATCCGCTGGTCCCCCGACCCCTCAGAGCTCCACCCCTGTGCCGCCGCCGGGGCACCGCCATGTCTGCAACTCCTCTGTCTGCACTGCTCACAGGAGCCCTCTCGTGAACCAGCCTGCCGGAAACCAGCCCAAGGTCAGCCTTGCGCAGTCCTCCCCCACCCTCGGCACCTTCCGTGAGCGGGACGGCGCGCTGGAGTGGAGCGGGCGTCAGGAGACCGTACGGATCGAGCCCTGGGGTCCGGACGCGGTCCGGGTCCGGGCCCGGCTCGGCGGTCCGCTGCTCGACGGGCTGCCCGGAGCGCTCCTGGACGAGGCACCGCCCACCGGGGCGAGCGTCAAGATCGAGGAGAACCAAGGGATCTTGACCGTAGGCAAGTTGACGGTCGAGGTCGACGCCGAGGGCCTGATCCGCTTCCTGCGCACCGAGGACTCCGCCGAGCTCCTCGCGGAGGCCCGCGCCCATTTCTGGTGGCCCGGCTCGCGGCTCTACACGGCGGTCGGCAACGGCCATCACCGCCTGGAGCAGCGCTTCGCCGCCTACGAGGACGAGAAGCTGTACGGCCTCGGCCAGCACCAGCACGGGCAGTTGGACCAGAAGGGGCTGGTCCTCGACCTGGTCCAGCGCAACGCCGAGGTCGGCATCCCGGTGCTCGTCTCCAGCCGTGGCTACACCCTGCTGTGGAACAACCCGGCGATCGGCCGCGTGGAGCTGGCCGGGAACGGGACGCGCTGGGTGGCCGACTCGGCCCGGCAGATCGACTACTGGATCACCGCGGGCGACCCGGCCGACGGCCAGCGCCGCTACAGCGCGGTGACGGGCCGTACGCCGATGCTGCCGAAGTGGGCGGCCGGCTTCTGGCAGTGCAAGCTCCGCTACCGCACCCAGGCCGAACTCCTCGCCGTGGCACGGGAGTACAAGCGCCGTGAACTGCCCCTCTCGGCGATCGTCTGCGACTTCTTCCACTGGACGCACCTGGGCGACTGGAAGTTCGACCCGGCGGAGTGGCCCGACCCGGCGGCCATGGTGCGTGAACTGGACGAGCTGGGCGTGAAGTTGGTGGTGAGCGTCTGGCCGTCGGTGTCACCGCTGAGCGAGAACCACTCGGTGCTGGAGCAGCGCGGGTTCTTGATCGGCACCCAGTACGGGCCGATGGCCCACGCCGACTGGCCCGACAAGGGCGTCGCGTCGACCGTCCAGGTCGCCTTCTACGACGCCACCAACCCCGGGGCCCGCGAGTTCCTGTGGTCGAGGATCCGCGACAACTACCTTGTGCCGTACGGCATCACGGCCTTCTGGCTGGACGCCTGCGAGCCCGAGCTGAAGCCGGGCTTCCAGGAGAACCTGCGCTACTGGGCGGGCCCTGGCCTGGAGGTCGGCAACCTCTATCCGGCCGAGAACTCCCGCACCTTCCACGAAGGACTCCTGTCCGAGGGGGAATCGGAGATCATCACCCTCAACCGCTCGGCGTGGGCGGGCAGTCAGCGCTACGGTGCCGCGCTCTGGTCGGGTGACATCGGCACCGACTTCCCGACCCTGCGCCGTCAGATAGCGGCGGGTCTCAACACCGCGCTGTCCGGCATCCCCTGGTGGAACACGGACATCGGCGGCTTCCACGGCGGCGACCCGGACGACCCGGCGTACCAGGAAGTCATGGTCCGCTGGTTCCAGTTCGGCGCACTGTCCCCGCTGATGCGCCTGCACGGCTTCCGCGACCCGGGCATGCCGCTCGGCCCGGACATGACGGGCGGCCCCAACGAGGTCTGGTCGTACGGCGATCAGGCCCTGCCGATCCTGGAGAGGTACCTGCGGCTGCGCGAGCGCCTGAAGCCCTACGTCCTCGATGTGATGCGGGCCGCGCACGAGGAGGGGCTGCCGGTGATGCGGCCGTTGTTCCTGGAGTTCCCCGGGGACCCGGCGGCCTGGTCGGTCGACGACGCGTATCTCTTCGGCCCCGACCTGCTGGTGGCACCGGTGTTGACGGCGGGCGCCACGGCCCGTACGGCCTATCTGCCGGCCGGCGCCAGGTGGACGGACGCGTGGACGGGCGAGACGTACGAGGGCGGCACGGCCGTCACGGTCGACGCCCCGCTGGACCGGATCCCGCTGTTCCTGCGGGACGGGGCGACGTTGCCGATCGCGGAATAGCCAAGTGGCCTCGGCCGGAGGGGAGTTGGGCCTCTCCTCCGGGCCGTGACGCTTCCGTTGCGCGGAACTGTGGCCTCCGTCACAGCTGTGCCGATCTTGTTCTGATGGACTCCTGCGATGGTCTTGCGCAAGCTCGCCGGCGCGGCGGGCCTGGCCGCGTTCGCCCTGTATCTGTGGGGTCTGCTCTACGTGCTGGGCGCGCTCATCCAGGCGGAGGACGGCGGCGCCAACTCCTCGCCGATACTGCCCTGTCGTACGACCAACGGACAGGAGGACGGGCCGGAGGACCCCAGAGCCGCCCACGTCGTGGACTACTCCGTGGACTTCGTCCCGCTCAGGTTCGTCTGCGAGACGACGGGCGGGGGCAGCTATGTCACCCGCACGGTTCCCGGCTACGTCAACCCGGCCGTGGGCGGCCTCGTGCTCGCCGCTCTCGGCTGCTGGGTCGCGGGGCTCGTCGTCGCGGAACCGCCCGGCCCCCGTGGTGTGCGGGGACCGGGCGGCTGAGCGTGCCCGGGTGGGTCAACTGCTGGTGACGCTCTCGCTGTTGGTGGTGAAGGCGAGGCCGCCGGACGAGGACGTGATCTCGAAGCCGAACTGCAGGTCCCCGATGGTCACATTGCCGAACCAGCCCTTGGTGTCCTTGATCCACTTGAGGATCGGCAGGATGTCGATCGTGCCGGACGAGGAGTTGGAGCTGCGCACGAACGAGAACACGTCGTTGCTGCCGTTGTTGCCCTTGTAGACGGTCCAGGTGGAACCGCCCAGCGTCAGGCTGCCCTGCGAGGTGCCGAGCGGGCCGACCGCGCCGGTCTTGTTGACCCAGAGCATGATCTCGTAGGCGTAGTTGGTGTCCCAGATGTCGTACGACGTGTTGTACGCGCCGGACGACGGCACCGTGACGTTGTAGCTGCTCTTGAGCGAACCGAGCGAGGTGATCGACTTGCCGATCACCTTCTTGGCGTTGGGGTAGGCCTTGATACCGCCGGTGTTGGGGTGGTTGGCGGTGACTCCCCAGTTGGTACCGGAGTTGGCCCAGATGCACTGGGTGCCGGCGCCGGAGCCCCAGATGTCGTTGTAGAGCGTGTAGCCGTTGAGGGTCGTGCTGCCCCACTGGTCGCAGGAGCTCCAGACGGCGGCGGAGGCGGGGGCCGAGGCGAGGCCGACGGTGGCGCCGAGCGCGAGGGCGGGGGCCAGCAGGGCCATGACGAGCCTGCTGCGGGTGCGTGTTGCCATGGTGTCCCTTCCATGGGTGGGGGGAGTTGGGTGTGGCTACCGCGCCCCCAGGGTGAGGACGCGGTCTTCTCCGGCGACGAGTTCGAGCGGCTGGGTGCCGGAGGAAGTCCGCAGTTCGACGCGGTGGGTGCGGGAGGGGCGCAGGACCGCGACGGCCGAGTCCGGTGTCCAGGTCAGATCCAGCTCCGCCCCGAACCTCGTGCGTACGCCGGTGAGTTGGCCCTGCGGGTACGCCGCGGGCAGCGCGGGCAGCAGGACCAGCCGGTCCGGGGTCGACTGCACCAGCGTCTCGATCAGTACACCGGGCAGCGTGTGGGCGGCGTCCGCGTTGTAGACATCGCGGTTGGGGTAGTGCGCGCTCATCAGCGAGGCGTGGAAGAAGTCGCCGTCGAGGACCTGGCCGAGGGCGTGCGCGACCCGTTCGCCGTCGCGGAGGCGGGCGGCGACGAGCGCGTGGTGGAGGTGGCCGTGCGCCGAATCGTTCTCGGTGCCCCGGAGTTGGAGCGCGCGATGAGCGGCTCTCCCGAGCTCCGGGGTGTCGTAGGGGTTGATCTCGTCCAGGGGCCAGACGCCGTAGAGGTGGCTGAGGTGGCGGTGGTCGTAGGCGTCCTCCAGGCCGGGCCACGCCCATTCGGCCAGGGCTCCGTCCGTGTTAACCCGGTGTGGCGGGAGCCGGTCGGCGAGGGCGCGCCAGCGGTCGGCCTCCGGGGTGCCCGGGTGGTAGTCGGCGGCCGTGTGCAGCGCGTGCCGGGCGGCGGAGAGGTCCATCGCCGCGTTGATCGCGCCCCAACTGCCGTTCGCGGGACGGTTCTCGGGCGAGTAGGAGGGGACTAGGACCAGTCGACCGTCGGGGTCGGTGCGTCCGGTGCGATCGCTCGACGAGAGGAAGTCGTCGTGGAACAGGGCGACTTCGGCGAGTGCGGCGGCGGTGCGCGGGTCGCGTTCACCACGGGTCTCGTCGTGGTCGACGAGCGGCTTGAGCAGCCAGTCGGCGCCGGCGGTCCACAGGTGCAGCGGGTACTCGCGACTGAAGTGGTACGACAGCCCGGACTCGCCGTCGGTGTGCGCGGGCGCGACGACGCCCCGGGCACCGAAGACGGCGCGCGCGTTCTCCCGCCAGTCGCCGAGCTGACGGTGAATCAGGGAGGCGAGAGCGTCCGTGACTTCGGGGAGTGCGGCGCTCGCGGCGGAGGCGGTCTGGAGGTTGAGGTTCGCGTCGTTGGTGAAAGCGCCGGACCAGGCCGTGTCCCAGTCGCCGGTCCACAGTCCGGTGAGGCGGGGCGGGAGCAGGCCGCTGGCGGAGAGGAGATGGTAGCGGCCCGCGGCGAAGAGGCGTTCCAGGAGCGCGGGGCTGCCGGGCCGCTTGAGCAACTCGGAGCCGGGAAGGGCGCGTTCGGTGGCGTCGGCACTGAGATCGAGGGTGACGCGGTCGTAGGCCGTGCGGTGGAGGGCGAGGTGGCGGTCGAGGAGGGTGTCGTAGGGGTGCCGGTGCCCGCGCCCCTGCCGCTCGTGGGGCACCAGGGCACGTAGGGCGCGGGTCTCCGCCGCGACGTCCAGTTCGCCGGTGTGGCGCCGTACGCGGGTGAGGAGCAGGACCTCGGTGGCGCCGGTGACGCGAACTCCGCTCGGGGCGAGTCGAGTTGTTCCACCGGTGACCACGGCCAGGGTCACCCCGGTGTAGGCGCGGTCGCTGTCGGGGTAGCGGACCCGAAGGTTGAGCAGGGCGCCGCCGGAGGTGAGGAACGTGCCGTGGCCGACCGCCAACCCTGCTGGTGCGCCGGGGAGTTGGTGCTCCTGGGTGAGATCGAGGGTGAGGTCCGGGGCCGTGACGTGCTGGACGATCACGTCGTCGGCGCGGGAGACGAAGACTCGGCTGCGCCGCTCGCCGCGGTGGGCGGTGGTCTCGCCGGTGGTGAAGTCGACGGAGCGGTGGTAGTCGCGTTGCGCGCCGGTGCTGACGTCCGCGGAGCGGCGGTGGTCACGTTTCGCGGCGGTGGTGAAGTCCACTGAGCGGCAGTGGTCACGTTCCGCGCCGGCGCCGACGTCGACGGACCGACTGGAGTCGCCTCCCTCGCCGGCGGTCGACCGGTCGCGCAGTCGTGTCTGGAAGGCGGGGTGGAAGGGCTGGACCCACTGGAGCGGGCGGCCGTCCGTGAAGTCCTCGGCGGCCGTGAGCTCACCGGCGAGCAACCGGTCCTGGAGCGCGGGAAGTTCGGCGGCGAGGCGCGGGGGCCGGGCGTGCTCGGCACCGTTCGGGCGGACCAGGGTGTGATGGGTGACGATGACACGGTCGTCGTCCAGATCGCCGAACACGAGGGCGCCGTGATGCCCGTTGCCACTGAGGTAGGCATCCTCCCAGCGGGCGGCGGGGGCGGGCTCCCAGGTGCTGTGGTGGGGGGTCGTGGTCGCAGGCGTGATGTCGGCGGACCCACGCGCCTCGGGCGGGGCGTCGCCGGATGCGCGCGCCTCGGGCACGGCTCCACCAGACCCACGCACCTCCGGCACGACTCCACCGGACCCACGCACCTCCGACACAGCCCCCACGGGCTCGGCTCCTCCCGTCATGGCCGTAGCACCGCGACGCCGTAGCGGCCGAGGGTGAGCTCGTTCTCGGCGAGTGTGTCGGTGAGCAAGTCGGCGTAGGCGCCCGGGACTTGGATGGTCACCGGTTCGCGTCCGTGGTTGAGGAGGAACAGCAGCTCGCCGCGGCGTACGGCCTCGACGCCCGCCGGAAGGCCTTCGAGTACCGGGCGAACGCCCGCCTCCGCGGCGACCCGGGCGAGCAGCGCGCGGAACGCGTACGGCTCGGGGAGTGTGGAGACGTACCAGGCCCGGCCCTTGCGCAGCACGGCCGGCAGGCCGTCCAACTCCCCGCCCTTGTAAGGGATCGCCTCGTCGGCGGCGCCGTCCTCGGGCTCGATCTCCTCCGACCAGAGCGTCCCGCGGAAGCCCTCGCACTCGACGGTCTCCCCGGGGTCCAGCGGCCACCACTCGTGCAGGGTGCGGATGCCGAACAGCTCGCGGAGGCGGCCGTCCATGCCGCCGGGGCGGACGCGGTCGTCCTCGTCGGCGATCCCCGTGAGGAAGCCGCAGACCAGGGTGCCGCCGCCGCGGACGTACGCGAGGAGGTTGTCGATCGCGGTGTCGGTGAGGAGGTAGAGCTGCGGTACGACCACCAACTCGTAGGCGGACAGGTCGTGTTCAGGATGGGCGAAGTCGGTGGTGAGGTGAGACTCCCACAGGGCCCGGTGCCAGGCGCGGACGACCTCGGCGTGGTCGACCTCGGTGGAAAGGCGGCCGTCCTGGGCACCGGCCCACCAGGCGTGCCAGTCGTGCAGGATCGCGACGTCGGCCCGGATGTGAGTACCCGTCACCTCGCCGCCGATGCTCGCGAGTTCGGCGCCGAGCTGCTTGACCTCCTGGAAGGTGCGGCCCCGCTCTCCCGCGTGGCTGAGCATCCCGGAGTGGAACTTCTCGGCGCCCTGCCGGGATTGGCGCCACTGGAAGTAGCAGACGGCGTCGGCGCCCCGGGCCACGGCCTGGAGGGACCAGAGGCGGTTGAGGCCGCGCGGCTTCGGGTGGTTCACACCGCGCCAGTTGACCGGCCCGGCCGCCTGCTCCATGAGCATCCACGGGCCGCGCGCCTGCGAGCGGGTCAGGTCCTGGACGAGAGCGGCGCTTTGGGCGCCGAGCGGGTCGCGCGGATCGGGATAGAGGTCGACCGAGACGACGTCCTCCTCCTCGGACCACCGCCAGCCGTCCTGACCGACCCACAGCGGCATGAAGTTGGTGGTGACCGGGAGGTGCGGGGTGTACCGGCGGACGATGTCGCGCTCGGCGGTGTAGCACTCCAGGAGCATGTCGGAGGTGAAGCGCCGGAAGTCGAGCACGTGGGTGGGGTTGTTGAGGTAGTGGGCGTGGCGCGGGGGCAGGACGCCGTCCCAGGTGTCGTACCCCTGGCTCCAGAACGCCGTGCCCCAGGCGGAGTTGAGGGCGTCGAGCGTGCCGTACTTCGCGCGCAGCCAGCGGCGGAAGGCGACGGCGGCCTCGTCGCCGTAGTCGAAGGTGCAGTACTCGTTGTTGATGTGCCACATCGTGAGGGCGGGGTGACCGGCGTAACGGGCGGCCAGGGCCTCGGTGATGGCGGCGGCGTGGTGGCGGTAGACGGCGCTGGAGTGCGAGAAGTGCTGGCGTCCGCCCCACCACTCGATGCGGCCGTCGGCGTCGCGGGGCAGGGTCTCCGGGTGGAGGCGGCCGAGCCACGGCGGCGGGGAGGAGGTGGGTGTGCCGAGGACGACCCCGATCCCGTTGTCGTGCATCAGGTCCATGAGCCGGTCGAGCCAGCCGAACTCCCTTGCTCCCGGCTCGGGTTCGAGCTTCGCCCAGGAGAAGACGCCGAGGGTGACGGAGTTGACGCCGGCGTCCTTCATCAGCCGGACGTCCTCGGGCCAGGTCTCCTCGGGCCACTGTTCGGGGTTGTAGTCGCCGCCGAAGAGGACGCGGCCACGGGTGGCGTCACCGAGCTGAGGCATCAGATCCGCTCCCCGTACTGGATGCCGCGCCCGTTGGTGGCGAGGTAGACACGGCCGTACACGCGCGGGTCGCCGGTGATGCACTGCCCGGTCCAGCCCCACTGGTGCCGGTCGTCGTTGATCCGCACCCAGGTCTTCGCCTCGTCGTCGGAGCGGTAGACGGCGGTGATGGTCTCGGTGGAGCCGACCTGGTAGATCGCCGGGTAGTCGGCGCCGGGGGCGGGTCTGCCGAAGCCGAGGGTGTAGGAGGCCCAGCAGCTGGCGACCTTGCTGAAGCTCGCGCCGCCGTCGACGGACCGGTAGAGACCGTTCCACTTCACGCTCAGCCACAGGTCACCGGACCTGCCGGGGGCCGCGACCAACTGGAACTGGCTGTCCCCGGCGGGCAGTCCGCCCGCACGCGCAGTGAACGAGAGGCCACTGTCAGTGCTGACGTATAGCGTTCCTGTGTCGGTGTCGTATGCGTAGAAGAGCGTCGGGTCGGCCGGGTCGGCGACCGGCGTGGCGCCCTTCGGGAAGGAGGAGATCTCGGTCCAGGTCGCGCCGTTGTCCGCCGAGCGGTGAGCCGCGTACTTCGTGCCGTCCCAGTGCACGAAGGACCACAGCAGCGTACCGCCGTCGGCGCTGGTGGCGATGGGCCCCGGTGCGTCGTGGGCGATGGAGGGCTGGGCAGCGAAGGGCGCCCAGGTCCGGCCGCCGTCGTCCGAGTGTGCGCCGTTGCCGTTGTCGCCCCAGCCCGTGCGGACGACATACGCCGGCCTGCCCGCGGCCTGCGCGATTCCCGTCGCCGACCCGAACACGGGGTTCGTCGCCATGCCCCGCGACGGGGACGCCGTGAGCCGCTCGTGGTACATCACGCCGATGTCCCGCGAGGCGCTGATCAGGTGCGCCTCCCCGACCGGGGGCGAGATCAGCTGGATCACGGACGTCTCCTCCAGGCCACGGATCCGCGGTGCCCAGTGCGTGAGGTCGCGGGTGCCGTAGAGGGTGGCGCCTGTGCCGTAGACGACGTTCTCGGAGTCGTACGGGTCGACGGCGACGGCCTGGATCCACCAGCCGAACTTCGGCTGGTCCGCACCCCACTTGAGGAAAGGAGTCTCGGACACGTCGAAGACCGCGGAGTCCTTGAGGGACGTCCAGGTACGGCCGCCGTCGGTGGTCCGGTACAGGGTGTCCACGGCCGCCCAGCGGTTGTTGGTGGAGACGACGACGGTCCCCGCGCGACGGGCGTCGACGGCGACCCCGCCATAACCGAAGGTGTCGCTGCCGCCGGGCTGGACTGGGGTGACGTCCGTCCAGCGGCCAGTGGCGACGGCGAGCTTGTACACACTGCCGGCGGACTGGCCGTTGGGCCCGGTTGCGTCCGCGTACGTCACATACAGCTCGCGCGCGTGGCGGTCGTAGGCGGCGCGGATCGGGACCTTGGCGGAGGTGCCGGTGGGCTGCCCCGAGACGGCCTCCCAGGTGGTGCCGTCGGTGGTGCGGTAGAGGTTGACGGCGGTGGTGGTCCCGTCGCCGTCACCCCACCCGGCGTAGACGGCACGGCCGACGGCGACGAGGAAGGTCACGCCCTGTCCGCTCGCGCTCGGTGCGGCCGGGAAGTCGCTGACGGCCGCCCAAGTAGCTCCCCGGTCGGCCGACTTCAGCAGCCCGTCGTGCCGCGTGCCGAGCCACAGGGTGTCGCTGTCACGCGGGTCGACGAGCAGCCGTTCCCCGGCGCCACGTCCGTCCTCGTTGCCGCCGAGCTTCACGGTGAGGTCGGTGCGGAGCCAGGTCGTGCCCCGGTCCTCGGAGCGGAGTACGGCTCCGTTGCCGGCCCAGGACTGGGCGTAGGTGCCGACGGCGAGATACAGCCGGTCCGGATGCGCCGGGTCGACGGCGAGGGCCTCCACGCCGAGGAGGTTCCAGTCGTCCCAGCCGAGTTGATCGGTGAGGGGGGTCCAGCGGGCGGCCCGGTCGTCCCAGCGGTAGGCACCACCGATGTCGGTACGGGCGTAGGCGAGGCCACGGACGGAGGGGTGGAAGAGGACACCGGTGACGAATCCGGTGCCGCCGATGGTGGCGTTGCGCCATCGGTAGGAAGGGGCTTCGGCTGCCTGTGCCTTGGCGGCAACGCCCGGCACGGTGGTAAGCGCGGCGGCGGCCGCAGTCCCGGCAAGAACGGCCCGACGGCTCAAACGGGACGCGCGCATGACACATACCTCGCTCTTTGAGATGGGGTGAGAATTCCTACCTGAGGGGCACGGGGAACTGCGCGACCAGCCCCCACTCACCCGCAGACAACGAACAACCGATTCAGCCTTTGACGGCTCCCGTCAGCATCCCCTTCTTGAAATGCCGCTGCACAAACGGCGAAAGCACAGCCACCGGCAACAGAGCCATCACCATGACCGCCATCTGCACAGCCAGCCCCGACAGCTCTCCCGTCTTGATCGCCTGCCCGAGCCCCACCGGCGCCTCCTGCTTCTGCACCAGCTGGATCATGACGTTCTGCAGCGGCATCATGTCCTGGTCGTTGAGATACAGGGACGCGTTGAACCAGGCGCTCCAATATCCCACGGCGTAGAACAGCGTGATGACGGCGAGCACCGCACGGGACAGCGGCATCACGATCTGCCAGAGAATCCGGAAATCACCGGCACCGTCAATCCGCGCACTGTCGACGAGTTCCTGCGAGATCCCCATGAAGAACCCGCGCAGAACGAGGATGTTGAAGACACTCAACGCACTCGGCAGGATCAGCGCGAGATAGCTGTCGGTGAGACCGAGCGACTGGACGAGCAGGTACGTCGGGATGAGCCCGGCGCTGAAGAACATCGTGGCCAGCATCATCATCAGGATCCACCGGTGCCCGAGCGAGCCGATCCGCGAGAGGCCGTAGGCGCACAGGACGGACACGGTCATGGAGAACGCCGTGCCGACGACGGTGATGAGGACGCTGATGACTGCCGCCCGGGTGACCTGGCCGCCGCTGAGGAGTTCCTTGTAGGCGACGAAGGTGATGCCCTTGGGCACCATGACGAGGCCGCCGGCCCGGTCGATGGTCTTGCGTGAGGAGAGGCTGGTGACGAGGACGATCCAGAGCGGGAAGAGGATGCCGAGGCAGGCGAGGGTGAGGACGAGCCCCTTGCCGGCGAGGCCGGCCCTGCTGGGTTCCTCCTCCCAGGTCGGCCGGGGCGGAGCGGCCCAACGACCGGGCTGTCGTACGGACTTGGCGGGGTTGACGGGATTGTCGATGACGGCGGTCATTTCTTGTACACCCCCTGCTCGCCCATGAGGTGGGCCACTTTGTTCGCGGCGAGGACCAGGCCGAGGCTGATCACGCCCTTGACGAGTCCGGCGGCGGCCGCGTAGCCGAAGTCCTGGTTGCGGACACCGTTCCACCAGACGAAGGTGTCGAGGACCTCCGCCGCTCCCGGTCCCACGGCGTCGCGTTGGAGCAGGATCTGCTCGAAGCCGACGGTCAGCGCGTCACCGACGCGGAGCACGAGCAGCAGTGCGATCACCGGTCGTAGCGCGGGCAGCGTGACGTGCCACATGCGGCGCCAGCGACCGGCGCCGTCCATCGCTGCGGCCTCGTAGAGGTCGGGGCTGACGGAGGACAGCGCGGCGAGGAAGACGATGATCCCCCAGCCCGCGTCCTTCCACACGCTCTGCGCGGTGATCAGGAACTTGAACGTGTTGGGGTCGGTCATCACGTCGAGGCCGTCGAAGCCGTGCTGCCGCAGGAGTTGCGAGAACAGCCCGGCCCCGCCCAGGAGTTGCTGGAAGACGGCGATGACCAGCACCCAGGAGAAGAAGTGCGGGAGGTAGAGGATCGCCTGGGAGAGCGCCCGGACCCGGGGCCTGACCACGCTGTTGATGAGCAGCGCGAGCAGGATCGGGATCGGGAAGAACAGGACCAGCTGGAGGGAGAACAGGACGAGTGTGTTCTGTACGGCGTTCCAGAAGGACGAGTCCGCGAAGATCTGCTGGAAGTTCTCCAGGCCGACCCAGGGGCTGTGCAGCATCGAGACGATGCCGTTGTCGCTGACGTAGGGGTCGTAGTCCTCGAAGGCGACGATGTTGCCCAGGATCGGCAGGTAGTTGAAGACCAGGATGAGCAGGACCGCCGGCAGGGTCATCAGGAGCAGGACGCGGTCGCGTCTGAACCTGAGCCGCAGGCTCACCTTCGCCTTCAGGTCCTTGTGCCGGGTGCCGGTGGCGCCGCCGGACGCCACCGGGGTCTTGCCCGTCGTGTCGGCCTCGGTCCTGCTCCGAGGCACCGTGCTGTGGGACACGGCCGTTCTCCTTGCCTCGGTACCGGGTCAGCTCGTCGCGGTGCCGTTGTCGTCGAGCAACTTCTGGTACCAGGCGCGGAGTTGGTCGCCACCCTTGCTCTTCCAGTCCGACACGGCCTGCTGCATGTCGCTGATCTTCTTGCGGCCGCGGGTGATGTCGTCCTCCAACTGCTCGAAGTCGTTGGAGAGGTTGGTGTAGCGGCTCGGCTCGGTGATCTGCTGACCGTAGAAGGTCGACTTCTTTGTGAAGGCACCCATCCGCTGCTGCCACTCGACCTGCGCCTTGGCGACGTCGGGGAAGTCGGGGTGGGCGATGGTGGCGGCGGGGCTGGCCACCATGACGTAGGCGTTGATGACCTCGTTGTTGCCCTGGTCGGTCTTGGTGGGCACACCGTTCTTGACGGTGTAATGGGTGCCCTCCACGCCGTAGTTGGTGAGCATGTACTCCTTGGTGCCGTACGGCGCGGCGGTGACGTTGGCGACGGCCAGCGCGTCACGGATCACCGACTCGGAGGCCTTCTTGCTGATGAAGGCGAAGATGCCCGCCGGTTCGCCGGCCCACAGGGTCGGGGCGCCGCCGTCGTGGCCGAAGATGTCCATGCCCCAGATCTTGTAGTCCGGGTTCTGGGTGGCCTGTTCGGCGGTGCGGCTCCACCACTGCGAGATGTCCTGGGCGTAGATGAGGAACTCGCCGGCCGCGAACTTGGGGCCCGGGTCGGTGGCCGCGCTCTTGCCCAACTTGGCGTCGGGGTGCACGTATCCGGCGGCGAACAGCTTGCGGGTCCACTCCAGTGCTTCGAGGTACTCCTGCGTCTCGATGCGGTTGATCAGCTTGCCGTCGACGAGGTTCCAGCCGAGCGACTTCTCGCTGCCGGAGAGCACGCCCCAGGCGTTGAAGGCGGTCCACTTCATGTCCAGGCAGGCCCAGCGCTTGGCCTTGGCGTTGGTGATCTCCTTGGCCAGAGCCATGAACTCGTCGGCGGAGGTGGGGACTTGGTACCCCTCCTTGTCGAAGATGTCCTTGCGGTAGAGCGGCACGATGTTGGGCACGTACGAGGACGGCATCGGCAGTCCGCGCAGCTTGCCGCCGAAGATGCAGCGCTGCCAGGCGTCGGACGGGATCGCCGCGAGGTTCGGGTAGTCCTTGACCTTGTCGCCGGCGAGGTAGGGGCCGAGGTCGGCGAACTTGCCGATGATGGCGC
This sequence comes from Streptomyces sp. NPDC001100, assembly GCF_053598575.1. Classification (NCBI taxonomy): domain Bacteria; kingdom Bacillati; phylum Actinomycetota; class Actinomycetes; order Kitasatosporales; family Streptomycetaceae; genus Streptomyces; species Streptomyces sp. NPDC001100. The sequence continues at coordinate 327,548 of NZ_JBSFKO010000004.1, read as the reverse complement.
TGGGTATCTTGCCGCCCATGTTCCAGCCGGGGACGACCACGACGTCCGGGATGTCGCTGGAGGCGAGGACCGCGCCGAGCTTCTGGTCGTAGGTGTTGCCGTCCTGGTTCTGCCAGGTCACGTCGACGCCGATGAGGCTGTTCATCGCCTTGTAGTAGGCGTTGTCGCTCTTCGGCGGGGAGCCCCAGAACGGCGACATGATGGAGACCTTGCCGCCCTTGCCGAGCTTCTTCGGCACCGAGGTCTTCAGGGTGGCAAGGTCGAGCTTGCTGGTGAAGCCGATCGCGGAGCCGTTCTTGGAGGGGAGGTCCGGGGTCACCACGTTGCCGGCCACGAACGCCGGCAGCAGCTTCTTGACTCCCTTGCCCTGCGAGGTGCCGCCGCCGGAGCCGCTGTCCGAGGCTCCACAGGCGGAGAGCAGCGGTACCCCTCCCGCCACCGCTGCGGCGGCGACCGCCGTGGAGGCGAGGAAACTTCTCCGGCTGGGAGCGGAGGCGGCGGAGGCGTTCGGCGTCATTGCGTCAACCCTTCATGGCGCACCAGGACACCCGGCGGTGGAGCCGTCGGCTGCGGTGTCTTGAGTGGAACAGAGCACTTAGTCGAAGCGCTTCGATGTTGCTGCGAGGTTAAGTGAACGCCCGAGGGTGCACAAGGGTCGCTCCCAAGATTCCTCCGAGGTGTGGGAGGTGACCTGTCCGTATGTGCTGCTTGAAATAACGGTGAAGGTCTCTTGACACCCGCTCCGCATCGAATCAGCATCGAAGCGCTTCGAAAGAGCCGCGCCGCTCCATCGCAAGGGGAACCCCACGTGACCGCACAAACGCCGCCTACGCCGCCTTTCCGCGACCCGCAGCTGCCGTTCGCGAAGCGCATCGACGATCTGCTGGCACGGCTCACCCTCGACGAGAAGATCGGATTTCTGCACCAGTACGCGCCCGCCGTCGAGCGCCTGGGCGTCGCCGCGTTCCGCACCGGCCAGGAGGCCCTGCACGGGGTGGCCTGGATGGGCCCGGCGACGGTCTTCCCGCAGGCGGTGGGCCTGGGCGCGACCTGGAACGAGGAACTCGTACGACGGGTCGGCGACGCGGTGTCCAAGGAGGTCCGCGCGATGCGCGCCCGCGACGACCGCGTGGGCCTCAACGTGTGGGCGCCGACGGTGAACCTGCTGCGCCACCCGCTGTGGGGCCGCAACGAGGAGGGCTACTCGGAGGACCCGAGGCTGACCTCGGCCATCGCCACCGCGTACACGCGCGGCCTGCGCGGCGACCACCCGACGTACTGGCGCACGGCCCCCGTCCTCAAGCACTGGCTGGCGCACAACAACGAGACGGGCCGCGACGTCACCTCGTCCTCCGTCCGCCCGCGCGTGCTGCACGAGTACGACCTGCGCGCCTTCCGCGAGACGGTCGAGGCGGGCGCGGTGGCCGGGGTGATGCCCGCGTACAACCTGGTCAACGGCCGCCCCAACCACGTCTCGCCGTATCTGCGCGAGCAGTTGCGCACCTGGACCGACGAGGACCTGCTGGTCTGCTCGGACGCGGGCGCACCCTCCAACCTGGTCGACTCCGAGCACTACTTCGACACCCACGAGGAGGCGACGGCGGCCTCGCTGCTCGCCGGCGTGGACAGCTTCACCGACCACGGCACGGACGGCTCGACGATCGTGGCGCGGGTCCGAGGCGCCCTGGAACAGGGCCTGTTGACCGAGGCCGACCTCGACGCGGCGGTGCGCCGGCAGCTCTCGGTCCGGTTCCGGCTCGGCGAGTTCGACCCGGCGCACGACCCGCACGCGGGCATCGAGGACTTCGACACCCCGGCGCACCGGGCGCTCGCCCAGGAGGCCGCCGAACAAGCGGTGGTCCTGCTCAAGAACTCCGGCGATCTGCTGCCCCTCGCCCACGACACCCGTCTCGCCGTGGTCGGTCTCCTCGCCGACGAGTGCAAACTCGACTGGTACAGCGGCACGTTGATCCACCGCTCCACCCCGCTGGAGGGCCTGTACGAGCGATTCGGCGCCGAGCGCGTCGAGTTCGCGGAGGGCGTGGACCGGGTTCGGCTGAAGACCTCCCGAGGCGACTGCCTGCACGTCCCGTTGGCGGACGTGCCCGACGAAGTGCGCGGCGCCGAGGGCGCGTTGGACCCCGCCCTCCTCGCGGGCCGCACCGACCTGCCGCCACTCACCACCGACCCCACGGGCTCGGAACTCGCGCTCGTCGACTGGGGCGAGGGCGTCCTCACCCTCCGCGCCCCCGACGGCCGCTACCTCTCGGTCGCCGAGGACGGCTATGTGCGCGCCTCCGCCGACCAGCCCGGCGGCTGGGTCGTCCAGGAGACATTCCGCCTGGAACCCCACGAGAACGGTCACCTCCTGCTGCACATCGGTACGGGTCGCCACGTCTCTGTCGCCGCCGACGGCGTGAAGGTTGCCGAAGAGGGCGGAGAAATCTTCGAGCTGGTGATCGCCGAGCGCGGCGAGGACGCGGTGGCCCGGGTCGCAGAGGCGGCCGACGTGGTGCTCGTCGTCGCGGGCAACGACCCGCACATCAACGGCCGCGAGACCGAGGACCGTACGACGCTCCGACTCCCGGCCCAGCAGCAGCGCCTGCTGCGCGCGGCCCGCGCCGCCAACCCGAACACGGTCCTGGCGCTGGTCTCCGCGTACCCCTACACGGTCGCCCCCTCCGACCTCCCCGCGCTCCTGTGGACCGCCCACGGCGGCCAGGCGGCCGGCACGGCCCTGGCCCGGATCCTCGCCGGTGACGTCTCCCCCGCCGGCCGCCTCCCCCAGACCTGGTACGCGGCCGACACCGACCTGCCCGACCTCCTCGACTACGACGTGATCGGCGGCGGTCAGACGTACCTCTACTTCGAGGGCACGCCCCTGTTCCCGTTCGGCCACGGCCTGTCGTACGCGTCCTTCTCCTACGGCGACCTGCGCGCCCGGGTCGAACCCGGCGCGGTGCGCGTCGAGTTCACGGTCACCAACACGGGGGACGTGACGGCCGACGAGGTCGCGCAGCTGTACACCAGCGCGGTGAACCCGTCGGTCCGCCGCCCGCTCAGCGAACTGGCCGCGCACCGCCGCGTGACCCTCGCGCCGGGCGGGACGGTGGAGCTCTCCTTCGAAGTCCCGTTGTCCGCCTTCGAGTTCTGGGATGTGAAGCGAGGCGGCCGACGTCTCGAACCCGGCCCGTACGACCTGTTCGTCGGTGCCTCCAGCGAGGACATCCGCCTGCGGACGACGGTGACGCTCACCGGTGAGCCCGCCGCACCCCGCGATCTTCTCCAACGGGGCCTGCCCGCGGCCGACTTCGACGAGCAGTCGGGCGGCGAGATCGTCGACCGGACGAAGGCGGCGGGCGACGCGGTGACACCGGCGGCCGGTGGCACGGCGGAGCTGACCTACCGGCACTGCGACTTCGGCGCCGGGGTCACGGAGGTGACCGTGGAGGTGGCGGGCGAGGGGGCCGTGGAACTGTCCCTCGACGGCGGTCCGACACTCGCCCGACTCGCCCTGTCCGCGCCGACGTCGGGCCCGTACGACTACACCACCGTCGGCGCCGGGATCGTCGCCGAGGGCGTGCACGACGTGCACATAAGACTGCGCGGCCCGTTGCGGCTCGCGCACGTCGGCTTCTCCGGCTGAGGGTCCGGAGGGGTCGACGGGGAGAAGGGGCCCGGCACCGGAAGGCATCGGTGCCGGGCCCCTTCAGGGGGGCTATATGAAAATGGATCCCATTAGCTAGAGCCGTCGGGTGAGAGGACGGTCAGAGCGACCGTCCCGCTGCGGCGAACGATTCAGAGCGCGAGGCCCGTGAGCACCAGCACCCGCTCGTAGGTGTAGTCGTCCATCGCGAACTTCACGCCCTCGCGGCCGACGCCGGACTGCTTGGCGCCGCCGTAGGGCATCTGGTCGGCGCGGTAGGACGGGACGTCGCCGATCACGACACCGCCGACCTCAAGGGCGCGGTGAGCGCGGAAGGCGACCTGCACGTCGTGGGTGAACACCCCCGCCTGGAGGCCGTACTTGGAGTCGTTGGCGGCGGCGAAGGCGGCGGCCTCGCCGTCCACCTTCGTCACGGTCAGCACCGGTCCGAAGACCTCCTCGCAGGAGATCGTGACGTCGGCCGGTACGTCCGTGAGCACGGTCGGCGCGTACGAGGCACCGTCGCGCTTGCCGCCGGTGAGGAGGGTGGCGCCGGCGTCGACGGCCTCCTGGACCCACGACTCGACGCGCTGCGCCGCGGCCTCACTGACCAGCGGGCCGACGTCGGTCTTCGGGTCGCTCGGGTCGCCGGTGACCTGAGCCTCCACCGCCGCGACGATGCGCGGGAGGAGGCGGTCGTAGACGGAGGCGTCGGCGATGACCCGCTGCACGGAGATGCAGGACTGGCCGCCCTGGTAGTTGGAGAAGGTGGCGATACGGGTCGCGGCCCAGTCGAGGTCGGCGTCGGAGGAGTAGTCCCCGAGGACCACGGCCGCACCGTTGCCGCCCAGCTCCAGGGTGCAGTGCTTGCGCGGCACCGAGTCCATGATCGCGTAGCCGACCTTCTCCGAACCGGTGAAGGAGATCACCGGCAGCCGCTCGTCCTGGACGAGGGCGGGCATGTGGTCGTTGGCGACCGGCAGGATGCTCCACGCGCCGGCGGGCAGCTCGGCCTCGGCGAGCAGCTCACCGATGATCAGACCGGAGAGCGGGGTGGCCGGGGCCGGCTTGAGGATGATCGGCACGCCGGCCGCGATCGCGGGGGCGATCTTGTGGGCGCAGAGGTTCAGCGGGAAGTTGAAGGGCGCGATACCGAGGACGACGCCCTTCGGGAAACGCCGGGTGAGCGCGAGCCGGCCCTGGCCGCCGGCGTCGGTGTCGAGGCGCTGGGCCTCGCCGCCGTTGAAGCGCCGGGCCTCCTCGGCGGCGAACCGGAACACGGACACGGCCCGGCCGACCTCGCCGCGCGCCCACTTGACGGGCTTGCCGTTCTCGGCGGAGATCAGCTGCGCGATCTCCTCGGTGCGCTCGACGAGACGCCGGCTGACGTGGTCGAGGGCGGCGGCGCGGACGTGGGCGGGGGTCGCGGCGAACTCGTCCCGTACGGCGTACGCGGCGGCCACCGCCTCCTCGACCTGGGCGTCGGTCGGCACACTGACCTTGCCGACGAGGCGTCCGTCCCACGGGGAGGTGACGTCGAAGGTGTCCTCGCCCGTGGCCTGACGGCCGGCGAGCCAGAAGGCGTGGGTGGAAGTCATGTCCCGGCCCTTCCGCGTTGGGGGTGGTCTTGGGGCTTCTCGTCAACCGTAGGGGCGGGGAGGCCGCGGTGCGTTTAGCCGAGTCGTAGTGGTACCGGACGGGAACAGTACAGTTCGGCAGGGCACGTCAATCCGCGGCGGCGATCGGTCCACCACGGCCATCACTCCGCCGCGGCCGTCACTCCACCACGGGGCCGCCGCGGCCGTCACTCCACCACGGGGCCATCACTCCGCTGCGGCCGTCGCCTTCAGCGCCAGCCACAGTTCCATCCGTACGTCCGGATCGTCGAGCGAGCGCCCGAGGATCTCCTCGACCCGCCGCATCCGGTACCGCAGGGTGTGCCGGTGCACCCCGAGATCGGCCGCCGCCGCGTCCCACTGTCCGTGCCGGGACAGCCAGGCCCGCAGCGAGGCGACCAGGTCCCCGCGCCCGGTCGCGTCGTGCTCGGAGAGCGGCCTCAGCAGACCGTCCGCGAACGCCCGTACCGCGTCGTCGGCGAGCAGCGGCAGCACCGACCCGGCGGCCAGCTGCTCGTGCTCGACGAACACCCGCCCGCGCCGCCGGGCCACCGACAGCGCCTGCTCCGCCTGCTTGTAGGCGGCAGCGGCGGCGATCGGCCCGGCCGACGCGGAGAGCCCGACGACCGGCCCGTCGTCCTCGCCCTGCTCCCGCACGTCCCGTGCATCCCGTACATCCCGTACGTCCGAGGAGGCACGCTCGGCCTCCAGCGCCGCCGCGTACTCGCGGCAGGCCTCGACGGCCGCGCCGCCGTCGACAGCGAGCACGACCAGCCGCTCCGGCGGGTGCGAGCCTTGCGATGCTTGCGGTCCTTGCGAGCCTTGCGGCCCTTCTGGTACGACGAGCACAGCCTCTCCGGAGCGGGCCGCCGCCGACTCCATGACCTCGGCGAGCCCGCCCAGCGGATCGCGGTCCGCGCCGGTGCCCTCCCCCACGACCACCCGGAACGGCGCGTCGAGGAGCGCGCCGAACAGGTCCCCGGCGACCGCCCGCGCGTGGTCCGGCTGTCCGGCGAGCAGCATCCGCAGCACCGCCGCGCCGATCCGCTGTTCGGCGGCCTGCAGAGACCGTGAGCGTTCGGTGGTGAGGGTGAGGAGCGCGATCGCCGAGTGGACGGCGTACCGTTCCGCCGTCCCGAGCGCGGCGGCGGTCCCCACCGCGAGGGCTGCCTTCGGCCGTCGTCCGGTGCCGAGGGAGTGCAGTTCGACGCGGTCCTCGTTGTCCGGGAGGCCCACCACGGAGGAGGCGGGCGCCGGGCGCTCCCGCAGCCGTTCCACGTCCGCGGTGAGCCGGGCGGCGCGACGGCCGGCCCAGTCCGGTGCGGTGGCGACGACGGCGCCGGACGCGTCGTAGAGCGCGGCCCACCCGTCGACCTGCGAGGCGAGCGCGGCGAGCAGCCCCTCCGGACCGTCGGCGAGAGCCTGCCTGGTCAGCTCGCGCTGAGCGGCGAACCCGGCGGTCACGGCCCGGTACTGGTCGGCGGCGATCGCCGCGGAGACAGCCTTGCTGATCGCGAGGAACGGGGTCCGCCGGGGCACTTCGAGCAGCGGGAGCCCCTCCTCCGCCGCGGTGTCGACCAGCGCCTTCGGGATCTCGTCGTAGTTGACCCCGACGGCGAACCCGAGCCCTACGACCCCCGCCTCCACCAGCCGCTTCACATACCGCCGCATGGCCTTGGGGTCCTCCGCGTCCAGTTTCAGCGCGGTGATCAGCAGCAGTTCCCCGCCTTCCATGTACGGCACCGGGTCGGCCAGCTCGCTGACATGGGCCCAGCGCACGGGCACGTCCAGGCGGTCCTCGCCTGCGCGCACGGTGAGCTTGAGCGCGGAGTGGTGGACGAGCGAGGCGAGCGTGGGGGGCATGGGGCCTTCAGGTAGAGCAGCGGTCGGAAGGGGGAAGGGGGGTTGGAAGCGAGAACGAGTGATGACGCCGGCCTTTTGGCCGCCGCGTACGAGCGGCGTGCGCCAATTCTGCCTCACCGTACGGTCGTGACGCCCCCGTATGTCCGGTTCAGTGCCCCTGGCCCCGCAGATCCACCAGCAGCGGCGGCGCGTGTTCCCCCTTCACACTGGTCAGCGACAACACCGCGTGCCCGGCCGGCACACCGTGCGCCAACTCGGACGCGGACCAGCGTTCGCGCTCCACCTGGCGGACGGTGACGGCCTCCGTGGTCACGGCTTTGCCGGTGATCAGTTTGCGGAGGGCGTGGATGGCGCGGGTCATGGGCTGGTCGGCGAAGACGGTGTGCTTGGCGACATCCGTGGTCTCCACCCACTCGGTGCCCCAGGCCTGAGCGAAGCGGCTGCCGTCCCAGGTGGTGACGCCGGACAGTGCCATTCGGCAGCCGACCGCGCCGTACAGCGGGCCGTGCAGGGCCTCGGGCACGTCGCCGACGGTACGCAGGGCGAGGACGACCCCCGCGTCCTCGGAGCGCAGCCGCTGGATCCGGCGCAGTGACTCGGTGGTCACGGCGCCGGTGGCGTCGTCGAGCACAAGGCAGGCGAAGTGCCCGCGCTCACGGCCGCGCACCACCGCGGTGAACTGGGCGAGGACCAGCCGGGTGAGCACCTTGGCCGCCTCGTCGTGCCCGTGCTCGGGCAGGTCGATGCGGACCCGCAGCGGATGATGGGCGACGGCTCGCAGCGAGAACGGCCGCGCGGTCCCCCCCTCCGCTCCGAAGAACTCGGCGAACACCGGGCGGTCGAGCAGTGCGAGCCGGTCGGCGAGGGCCTGGCCGGGGTCGTTGCCACCGCCGGCATGGCGCATGCGGGAGTCGAGTTCGCGCCGCATCATGGCGTGTTCGCCGTCAGTGAGTGCCCCGCTCAGCTCCGCGAGCACCCTCGGCTCGCCCTCAAGGAGTTCGCGCAGCACGGGCAGTGCGGGAAACCTCCCGTACACGGCCCGGTAGGGCCCGAGAAGCTGGGCCAGGGCGCCGGCGGCACGCTGAGTGTCCACCGTGTCGAGGTCGCCGACCAGAGCTTCCGCGAGCAGCGCGGCGGCTTCGTCCGGGTCACCGGACTCGGCGTACGGGTCGAGGTCGTGGACGGACGCCGGGTCCCCGACCCTGACGATCACGTCGAACGCGTCGTCCGGACCGAGCGGCTCGCCGGCCGCGCACACCGCGACGACGGCGCACCGGCCGGTGAGGGCCTGGAGGGTGAGGTTCTCGACCAGCGGCCGCACCACGTGCCGTGTCTTGCCCGAACCCGAGGGTCCGACGACGAGCAGCGAGGTCCCCAGCGTGTCCGGGCCGAGCGCGGTGCCGACGCCGCGGTAGGCGAGCGCGGTGCGCTCACCCGCCGCCCAGGTCCCGATCCGCACCTGACCGGCGAGCAGGTCGTGCCGCGCGACACGGCCGGGGAGGTCACGGGAGCCGGAGGGGTGGGTCCAGGCACCACCGGCGGCCCGCAGCACGGTGCGGGTGAAGGAGGAGAGGTCGCCCGTCCGCCGGGCCCGCTTCCAGGCGTGGTCGACGCGCGCGCAGTCCACGTCGTTCATCCGCCCCGCCAGCACCTCGTGGGTGAGGACGTCCGCGGCCTCGAACTGCCCCGCCTCCCGCAGCTCGGGCCAGTGGGCCCGTGATCCGACGGCCGGCGTCTGCTCTGCGGCGGCCGGTGCGGCGGCGGGGTCGCGCGGCGCGTACCGCTCCCGGAGAAGCGGCAGCCAGCCGCCGATGCGGGCGAACGGCCAGAGGAGCAGTAGACCGATGACCACGTAGAGCAGGTTGCCCATCAGCGGCGTGGAAATGAAGTCGTAGCCGCCCGGGAAGATGTTGATGAGGTGGTAGATCGGTCCGGCCACCGGAAGCGCGTTCCAGCCGATGCCGGGGAAGACGCTCGGGATCACGACCAGGTTCTCCGCGACCACGGCGCCCAGCAGCGCGAGCAGCGCCCGGGCCGGCTGCGGGCGGCGCGTGACGAGGTGCCGAATGATCTCCGGCCAGCTCCCCAGGCGCCCCATGCCGTAGACCAGGATGCCGAAGAAGACGCCGTCGGCCACCGTCACGGCGTCGACGCCCTTGCCCTTCGGCGAGGTGGTGCCGGCCCACCACCAGTCGTCCGGGGTGAACACCTTCAGCAGCGCCCATTGGTACGGGATGGCGCCGTGCCGCCACAGCGACCAGAGCACCATGCCCACGACGAGCGGGACGACGACGCCGACGATGGTGATCGGGGACAGCCGCTGCGAGTTCTGTTCCGGCTTGGGCTTGCGGTACCCGAACCGCCAGATTCCGGGGCCGGCGTCGGGCCGGGGTTCGTTGAGCCAGTCGGCGACGGAGGTGCCGACCGCGCCCGGGGCGTGCGTCGGCCTCGGCGGCACGCCCGGCGCCTCCATCGGCGCCGCCGGACGCGGCACAGGATTCGCATGCGTGCCCCGCGCGTCCCGCGTCCCGTCGCTGTCCATCGCCCTCGCCCCTTGACCAGCCGTTCCGTGCATCGTCAGCGAGTCAATCTAACGCGCCAGGAAGGGGAGTTCACCGTTTACGCGGCCGGGCCTGCGGCAAGAGACGCGAACCCGGCACTGTCCACGGCGGACAACCCGCGGCGCCGACACCGCCCACATGGAGCATGCCCACCCTTCGCCGCCGGTCCTAGCCTGCGAGAAAGGAAGAAAAAGAAACAGGACAGCGCGCAAGCGTCCGCACCACCCCCAGGAGCCCCTCATGACCGCACTTCCGCAGGAGCGCCGCGTCGTCACCGCGATCCCCGGCCCGAAGTCCCAGGAGCTGCAGGCCCGCCGTACCGCGGCGGTCGCGGCCGGTGTGGGTTCCGTGCTGCCCGTGTTCACCGCGCGCGCGGGCGGCGGGATCATCGAGGACGTCGACGGGAACCGGTTCATCGACTTCGGTTCCGGTATCGCGGTGACGAGCGTCGGCGCCTCCGCCGAAGCCGTCGTACGCCGTGCCTCCGCGCAGCTCGCCGACTTCACCCACACCTGTTTCATGGTCACGCCCTACGAGGGGTACGTCGAGGTCGCCGAGGCGCTGGCCGAGCTGACCCCGGGTGACCACGCCAAGAAGTCCGCGCTGTTCAACTCCGGCGCCGAGGCCGTCGAGAACGCGGTCAAGATCGCGCGGGCGTACACCAAGCGGCAGGCCGTCGTGGTGTTCGACCACGGGTACCACGGGCGCACCAACCTCACCATGGCCCTGACCGCGAAGAACATGCCGTACAAGAACGGGTTCGGGCCCTTCGCTCCCGAGGTCTACCGCGTTCCCGTCGCCTACGGCTACCGCTGGCCGACCGGTCCCGACAACGCCGGTGCCGAGGCCTCCGCGCAGGCCATCGACATGATCAACAAGCAGATCGGCGCCGACAACGTCGCCGCGATCATCATCGAGCCGGTCCTCGGCGAGGGCGGCTTCATCGAGCCGGCCAAGGGCTTCCTGCCGGCGCTCAGCAAGTTCGCCGCCGACAACGGCATCGTGTTCGTCGCCGACGAGATCCAGTCCGGGTTCTGCCGTACGGGCCAGTGGTTCGCGTGCGAGGACGAGGGTGTCGTGCCCGACCTGATCACCACCGCGAAGGGGATCGCGGGCGGGTTGCCGCTCGCCGCGGTCACCGGGCGCGCCGAGATCATGGACGCCGCGCACGCCGGTGGGCTCGGCGGTACCTACGGCGGCAACCCGGTCGCCTGCGCCGGTGCGCTCGGCGCCATCGAGACCATGAAGGAGCTCGACCTCAACGCCAGGGCGAAGAACATCGAGGCCGTGATGAAGGCCCGGCTCGGTGCGATGGCCGAGAAGTTCGACATCATCGGCGATGTGCGGGGGCGCGGCGCGATGATCGCCATCGAGCTGGTCAAGGACCGTACGACCAAGGAGCCGAACCCGGAGGCGACGGCCGCGCTCGCCAAGGCCTGCCACCAGGAGGGGCTGCTGGTCCTGACCTGTGGTACCTACGGCAACGTCCTCCGCTTCCTGCCCCCGCTGGTCATCGGGGAGGACCTGCTGAGCGAGGGCCTCGACATCATCGAGCAGGCGTTCGCACGCATCTGAGCCACCCTCTCCCGTACTTCCCGGTCACAGGGAACCCGCAGCTCCCGCACAGGGGCCGCGCCCCATCCGTCCCACCCGCCCCAGCCCTTTCGTCCTCCGTGATTCACAGGCTGGGGCGGCGGGCGTCAGGCCGTGTGAAGAAGGTGTGCGGGGTGCATGACGGGACGCGAATCCGCCTGTCTTCCCTCCAGTCACTGCCGTAGGTTCTACCCAGATGAGAGAAACACCCCGCCCACAGGGGACTGTGGGCGACTTCAGGACGAGGCCTCCCCAGCTTCGCCCTGGTCGTGCCCTCGCGCACACAACAGGAGCCTCCGGCTCCGAATCTCCTCACCGATCGGACAGTCGCCCGCCCCAAACCCCCCGGGGCGGCCGACGATCCGATCCGGACGGCCGGCCCGGAACTACCCCCCCTGTTCCGGACCGGCCGACCTCCTTTTTCTGGCTCCTTCTCGCCCTTCCCGCGCTGCTCTTCGCGGTGATCACCTGGCAGGTCGCGGCCGACGGCCCCCTCCTCCGCCTGGACGAGCGCCTGAGCCGCACACTCCTCCACCCGGACCGCTTCTCCGAACTCCTCGCCGACCTCGGCAACGTCCAGGTCGCGGTCCCCGTCCTCGTCGTGGTCCTTCTCTACGTCGCCCGGCGCGGCCGTGCCAGTGGTACGGACCGCTGGTGGCCGGCACCGCTCGCGGCGGCCGTGCTGATGACCCTGGTCCCGGCGCTGATCGTCCCCGTCAAGGAACTGATCGCCCGCAGCGGCACCCCGGCCGTCCCGCCCGGCACCGGCTACTACCCCTCCGGCCACACGGCCACCGCGATGATCGCGTACGGCGCCTCGACGCTCGTCCTCCTTCCTTGGCTCCGGACGTCGTACGCCCGCCGCGGAGCCGTCGCGATCTGCGCCCTCCTCGTGGCCGCCGTCAGCTTCGGGCTGGTCCGGCGGGGCTACCACTGGCCTCTGGACGTGGTGGCCAGCTGGTGCCTGGGGACCGTGCTGCTCGCGTTGCTGCGGCTGTTCCTCGACCGCGGTCGAAGTGCGGGCCGCGATCGAGGCGAGCCTCAGCCGAAGTAACCGTCGAACGTCTTCTGGAACTCCCAGTTCGAGTACCGGTCCCAGTTGATCGACCAGGTCATCAGGCCGCGCAGGGTCGGCCAGGTGCCGTGGGTCGTGTACGAGCCGCAACTCACCTTCTTCGTCAGGCAGTCCAGGGTTTTGGTGACCTCGGCGGGAGCCACGTAACCGTTGCCCGCGTTGACCGACGCCGGCATGCCGATGGCGATCTGGTCGGGGCGCAGGGCCGGGAACATGTTGGTGGTGTCGCCCGCGACCGGGAAGCCGGTGAGCAGCATGTCGGTCATCGCGATGTGGAAGTCGGCGCCGCCCATGGTGTGGTACTGGCCGTCGAGACCCATGATCGGGCCCGAGTTGTAGTCCTGGACGTGCAGCAGGGTGAGGTCGTCGCGCAGGGCGTAGATGACGGGCAGATACGCGCCGCACCTCGGGTCCTGGCCGCCGAACTTGCCGGTGCCGTAGAACTGGTAGCCCATCTGCACGAAGAAGGTCTCGGGCGCCATGCTCAGCACGAACTTCGAACCGTACTTGGCCTTCAGGGTCTTCAGGGCCGCGATTAGATTGACCACCACGGGAGTTGTGGGGCTCTTGAAGTTCGTGTCGCTCGCGTCCAACGACAGCGAATGGCCCTCGAAGTCGATGTCCAGGCCGTCCAGTCCGTAGGTGTCGATGATGTTCGAGACCGACGACACGAAGGCGTCCCTGGCCGCCGCCGTAGTGAGTTGGACCTGGCCGTTGGCGCCGCCGATGGAGATCAGCACCTTCTTCCCCGCCGCCTGTTTGGCCTTGATCGCGGCCTTGAAGTCGGCGTCGCTCTCGACGTTCGCGCACTCTCCCCCATTCTCGGCTTCGCTCGAACGGGAGGGGCCCCCATCCGGGCAGCGGTTGAAGCGGATGTCTCCCGAGGTGGCGGAGGTGGGTTCGCCGAAGGCCAGGTCGATGACGTCCCAGCTGTCGGGGACGTCGGCCAGGCGCGTGTAGCCGGAGCCGTTGGCGAAGCTCGCGTGGAGGTAGCCGACGAGGGCGTGGGTGGGCAGTCCGGTGCTGGGGCCCGAGCCGGTGGCCGTGGTCGCGGTGACCGCCGTCGACTTCGGTGACTCGCCCGCGTCGTTGACCGCCGTGACCTGGAAGCTGTACGCCGTCGCGGCCGTGAGGCCGCTCACGGTGGCCGAAGTGCCGCTCGCCGTCTGGACTTTCACGCCGTCGCGGTAGATCGCGTAGCTCGTCGCGCCGGTGACGGCGGACCAGGAGAGGGCGACGGAGGACGAGGTGACCGAGCCAACGGCGAGGCCTGTGGGGGTGGTTGGCGGTTGGCCCGGGTCGACCGCCGGGCCGGTGAGGGAGATGTCGTCGGCGTAGTAGGTGCCGGTGGCGTACCAGCCGTGGGTGTAGATCGTGACCTTGGTGGTGGACGGGCCGGTGGTGAAGCTTGTCGTCAACCGCTGCCAGTCGGGGGCCGATTGGGTCCAGGTGGAGACGTCCGTGGTGCCGGTGCCGCTCGCGCCGAGGTAGACGTAGCTGCCGCGGACGTAACCGGCCAGCGCGTACTGCGAGTTCGGTTTCACGGTCACCGTCTGCGCGCACTGCGCGTAGTCGTTGCCGGCCGGGGTCGCCTGCAACGCCGAACTGCCGCCGTGCACGGGCGACTTGACGGTCGTACCGCTGCTCGCGGAACAGGACCAGTTGTCGAGGCCGGACTCGAAGCCTCCGTTCTTCGCCAGGTCCGCGTCGGCCGCACGGGCGGCCGACGAGAGTGCGGTGATGCCGGGTACGGCCAGCATGGCGGCCGTGAGCATGGCGAGGACAGGTCTGGAGCGATCCACAAGGGCCTCCGGGCATGGGGGAATTGGAGGGGTGGAGCGCGCCCAATTTGGTCCAGACCAATTAGCTTGTCAAGACCTCACCCACTCATCCGTCCTCCCCTTCCGTCGCCAGCCCCGCCGCCGCCTCGTGCATCGCGAGTTCGAGGAGTGCGGGGTCGGTGAGGGTGCCGGAGCCGTCCGGCGGTACCAGCCAGCGGACTCCGCCGGTCGACCTGCCGGGGTACGGCACGACGATCCAGGTACCGGGTCCCGCCGTACGGATCCCGGTGCCGAGCCAGCGGGCGGCGGTGCCCGGCGGCACCAGGAAACCCATGCGTGCGTCGCCGAAGTCGACGAGTACCGGGCCCGGTTGGTCGATGACCCGGGTGAGCACATCGAGCGTGGGGTATCCGAGCTCACCCGGCAGGATGAGTACGTCCCAGGCCTTGCCGGCGGGCAGCAGCGCGATCCCCATGGGGTTGCGCTCCCATTCCCAGCGGCAGGCCTCCGGATCCGGAGCCACGGATGCCAGCCACTCGACGGCCGTCTTCGCCCCAGTCATGAGGAGACCTCCCTTTCTCATGTCGACGCTGGTCGCGTCACAGGAGAGAGGGAGGTCGGCTCACGGCATTACGCGGGTTCCGGCACCCCGATGGAGTGAACCGGGTCACACCCGTCGAGCGGCCGGGCTCAACTGTCGAAGCCCAGGCCCAGCTTGTCCATCGTCTTCAGCCACAGGTTGCGCCGGCCGCCGTGGTCGTCGGCGCGGGCCAGCGACCACTTGGTGAGCGCGATGCCGGTCCAGGCGAAGGGCTCGGGCGGGAAGGGCAGCGGCTTCTTGCGGACCATCTCCAGTTCCGTGCGCTCGGTGCGCTCCCCCGCGAGCAGGTCCAGCATCACGTCCGCGCCGAAGCGGGTGGCGCCGACGCCGAGGCCGGTGAAGCCCGCCGCGTAGGCCACCCTGCCCTGGTGAGCGGTGCCGAAGAACGCCGAGAAGCGCGAGCAGGTGTCGATCGCGCCGCCCCACGCGTGGCTGAAGTTGAGGCCCTCCAGCTGCGGGAAGCAGGTGAAGAAGTGCTCGGCGAGCTTGGCGTACGTCTCCGGCCGGTCGTCGTACTCGGCGCGCACCCGGCCGCCGTAGGGGTAGATCGCGTCGTAACCGCCCCACAGGATGCGGTTGTCGGCGGAGAGGCGGAAGTAGTGGAACTGGTTCGCCGAATCGCCCAGGCCCTGGCGGTTCTTCCAGCCGATCGACGCCAACTGGTCGGCCGAGAGCGGCTCGGTCATCAGGGCGTAGTCGTAGACCGGGACGGTGTACGAGCGGACGCGCTTGATCAGGTTCGGGAAGATGTTGGTGCCGAGCGCGACCCGGCGGGCGCGGACCGAGCCGTACGGAGTGCGTACGGCCATGCCGGCGCCGTACGGCTTGAGGGCGAGGGCGGGGGTGTGTTCGTAGATGCGGACGCCGAGCCCGAGGCAGGCGCGCTTCAACCCCCAAGCCAGTTTGGCCGGGTTGAGCATCGCGACGCCCCGGCTGTCGTGCAGGCCGGCCAGGAAGGTCGGGGAGTCGACCTGTTCGCGAACCGCTTCCCCGTCCAGGAACTCGATGCCGTCGGCGAGGCCCTTGCTCGCCAACTCGGCGTGCCAGTCGTGGAGTTCCTCGGCCTGGTGCGGCTCGGTGGCGACGTCGATCTCGCCGGTGCGCTCGAACTCGCAGTCCAGGGAGTAGCGGGCGACCGCGCTCTCGATCTCGTCGAGGTTGCGGGCGCCCAGCTCCTCCAGCTTGTGGATCTCGTCGGGCCAGCGGGTGAGGCCGTTGGACAGGCCGTGGGTGAGGGAGGCGGCGCAGAAGCCGCCGTTGCGGCCCGAGGCGGCCCAGCCCGCCTCGCGGCCTTCCAGCAGGACGACATCCCGCTGCGGGTCGCGCTCTTTCGCGATGAGCGCGGTCCACAGTCCGCTGTAGCCGCCGCCGACGACCAGCAGGTCGCAGGTCTCGGCGCCGGTGAGCGCGGGCTCGGGGTGGGGTTTGCCGGGGTCGTCCAGCCAGTACGGGACCGGCCGGGCTTCGGAGAGAGACTTCGTCCAATTGGTGTTACGGCTCATGGCGCTTGGGGCCATGATTTCAACTCCCTACAGGGCGCTAGCGGTTATGCCTTTACCTTGTTGCGGCGGTTGGTGATCACCATCGAGGCGAGCACCAACAATACGGCGACGAGGAACATGGCCGTACCGATGACATTGATCTGAACGGGTGTGCCGCGCTGTGCCGAACCCCAGACGAACATGGGGAAGGTGACGGTCGAACCCGCGTTGAAATTGGTGATGATGAAATCGTCGAAGGAGAGCGCGAAGGAGAGCAGCGCGCCTGCCGCGATTCCGGGGGCCGCGATGGGCAGGGTGACACGCAGGAAGGTCTGCGCCGGGCCGGCGTAGAGGTCCCGGGCCGCCTCCTCCAGGCGCGGGTCCATCGACATCACACGGGCCTTGACGGCGGTGACGACGAAGCTGAGGCAGAACATGATGTGGGCGATCAGGATGGTGTAGAAGCCCAGTTGGGCGCCCATGTTGAGGAACAGGGTGAGCAGCGAGGCGGCCATGACGACCTCGGGCATCGCCATCGGCAGGAAGATCAGCGAGTTGACGGCGCCGCGGGCGCGGAAGCGGTAGCGGACCAGCGCGAAGGCGATCATCGTGCCGAGGACGGTGGCGCCGATGGTCGCCCAGACGGCGATCTGGAGGCTGATGGAGAGCGAGCCGCACATGTCGGCGACACCGCACGGCTGCTTCCAGGCGTCCAGCGAGAACTGCTGCCACTCGTAATTGAAGCGCCCCTTCGGCTTGTTGAAGGAGAACACCGTGACGATGACGTTCGGGAGCAGGAGATATCCGAGTGTCAACAGGCCGGCGATGACTACGAAATGGCGCTTGAACCAGCGTACGACTGCCATTTAGACCAGATCCTCCGTCCCGGACTTGCGAATGTAGATGGTCACCATGGCGAGAATGGCGGCCATGAGGACGAAGGAAAGTGCCGCCGCCGTCGGGTAGTCCAGGATGCGCAGGAACTGCGTCTGGATGACGTTGCCGATCATGCGGGTGTCGGTGGAGCCGAGGAGTTCGGCGTTGACGTAGTCACCGGCCGCCGGGATGAAGGTCAGCAGGGTGCCGGAGACGACGCCGGGCATCGACAGCGGGAAGGTGACCTTGCGGAAGGTGGTGAAGGGCTTGGCGTACAGGTCGCCGGCCGCCTCGTGCAGCCGTCCGTCGATGCGCTCCAGCGAGGTGTAGAGCGGGAGGACCATGAACGGCAGGAAGTTGTACGTCAGTCCGCAGACCACCGCGAGTGGCGTGGCGAGGACGCGGTCGCCGGAGGTCCAGCCGAGCCAGTTGGTGACGTCCAGGACGTGCAGCGTGTTGAGGACGCTCACGACCGGGCCGCTGTCCGCGAGGATCGTCTTCCAGGCGAGCGTGCGGATCAGGAAGCTGGTGAAGAACGGCGCGATCACCAGAATCATGATCAGGTTGCGCCAGCGTCCCGCGCGGAAGGCGATGAGGTACGCGAGCGGGTAGCCGAGCAGCAGACAGAGGATGGTCGCGGCGGCGGCGTAGAGGCCCGAGCGCACGAACTGCGGCCAGTACTCGGACACCGCGTCCCAGTAGGTCGAGAAGTGCCAGGTGACCTTGTAGCCGTCCTCCAGAGAACCCGTCTGGATCGACGTGGAGCCCTGGTAGATCATCGGCAGCGCGAAGAAGATGATCAGCCACAGAATGCCGGGCAGCAGCAGCCAGTACGGCGTCCAGCGGCCCCTCTTGCGCGGAGGCTTCTTCTCCGGCGCGGGCGCCAGGGGCGGCGCCTCGGTGACTGCGGCCATCAGGCGGCCTCCTCTTCGGTGTCGACGCCCGCGTCGATGTCCTGCGCCGCGTCGAGGCCGAAGGTGTGGGCCGGGTTCCAGTGCAGGACGACGTCGGCGCCGGGGCGCAGCCGGGAGTCGCGGTCGATGTTCTGGGCGTAGACCTCGAACTCGGGGCAGACCGGGCTGTCGATGACGTACTGGGTGGAGACGCCGATGAAGCTGGAGTCGGCGATCTTGCCGGTGATGCGGTTGCGGCCGGCCGGGATCTCGCCCGCGTCGTCGGCGGGCGTGAGGGTGATCTTCTCCGGGCGTACGCCGACCAGGACCTTGCCGCCGGTCGTCGTGGGCGCGGAACATCGCGCCTCGGGCAGGACGAGCTTGCCGCCGCCCGCCTTGAGGACGATGTCGTCGCCGGACTTGGAGTCGACCTCGGCCTCGATGAGGTTGGAGGTGCCGAGGAAGTTGGCGACGAAGGTGGTGTTCGGGTTCTCGTAGAGGTCGCTGGGCGAGCCGAGCTGCTCGACGCGGCCCGCGTTCATCACGGCGACCGTGTCGGCCATGGTCATGGCCTCCTCCTGGTCGTGCGTGACGTGCACGAAGGTGATGCCGACCTCGGTCTGGATGCGCTTGAGCTCCAGCTGCATCTGGCGGCGCAGCTTGAGGTCGAGGGCGCCGAGGGGCTCGTCGAGGAGCAGCACCTTGGGGTGGTTGATCAGCGCGCGGGCCACGGCGACACGCTGCTGCTGGCCACCCGACAGCTGGTGCGGCTTCTTGCGCGCCTGCTCGCCGAGCTGGACGAGGTCGAGCATGTCGACGACCTGCTGCTTCACCGACTTGATGCCGCGCCGGCGCAGACCGAAGGCGACGTTCTCGAAGATGTCGAGGTGCGGGAAGAGGGCGTAGGACTGGAAGACGGTGTTCACCGGTCGCTTGTACGGCGGGAGGTTGGTGACTTCCTGGTCGCCGAGGTGGACGGTGCCGGAGGAAGGTTCCTCCAGGCCCGCGATCATGCGCAGGGTGGTGGTCTTGCCACAGCCGGAGGCGCCGAGCAGGGCGAAGAAGGAGCCCTGGGGCACGGTCAGGTCGAGCGGTTGTACTGCGGTGAAGCCGTTGTCGTAGGTCTTGCTGATACCGGAGAGGCGGACGTCGCCGCTGTTGTCCTTGGTGTTCATCCTCGTCACGCCCCTGTGAGCTTTGCGAACTTCTGCTGGTAGGCCGTCTCTTCCTTCGAGCTCAGGGAGCGGAAGGCGTGGGACTTGGCCGCCATGGCCTTGTCGGGAAGGATCAGCGGGTTGCTCGCCGCCGACTTGTCGATCTTCGCGAGATACGGCTTCACGTCCGCGACCGGGCTGACGTAGTTGACGTAGGCGGCGAGTTCGGCGGCCGGTTCGGGCTCGTAGTAGTAGTCGATGAGCCGCTCGGCGTTCGTCTTGTGACGCGCCTTGTTGGGGATCAGCAGGTTGTCGGTCGACGTCATGTAGCCGGCCTCGGGGATGACGTAGCCGACGTCCGGGTTGTCCGACTGGAGCTGGACGATGTCGCCGCCCCAGGCGACACAGGCCGCGAAGTCGCCCTTGGTGAGGTCGGACGTGTAGTCGTTGCCCGTGAAGCGACGGATCTGGCCCTTGTCGACGGCCTTCTGGAGGCGGGCGATGACCGCGTCGTAGTCGTCGGTGGTGAACTTCGCCGGGTCCTTGCCCATGTCGAGCATGGTCATGCCGACGCTGTCGCGCATCTCGGTGAGGAAGCCGACGCGGCCCTTGAGCTTGGGGTTGTCGAGCAGGTCGGAGATCGACTTCACCTCGACGCCGTCGAGTGCCTTCTTGTTGTAGGCGACGACCGTCGAGATGCCCTGCCACACGTACGAGTAAGCCCGGCCCGGGTCCCAGTCGGGGCTGCGGAACTGGTCCGACAGGTTGGCGTAGGCGTGCGGCAGGTTGGACGCGTCCAGCTTCTGCACATACCCCAGCCGGATCATGCGGGCGGCCAGCCAGTCGGTAAGGACGATCAGGTCGCGGCCGGTGGGCTGGCCGGCGGCGAGCTGCGGCTGGATCTTGCCGAAGAACTCGTCGTTGTCGTTGATGTCCTCGGTGTACTTGACCTTGATGCCGGTCCGCTTGGTGAACGCGTCCAGCGTGGGACGGTGCTTGCCGCTGTCGTCCGTGTCGATGTACTCGGGCCAGTTGGAGAAGTCGATCTCCTTCTCCGTGGCCGAGTGGTCGTCGGCGGACACACCTCCCTGCGTCTTGCCTGCCGCGGGGATCCCGCAGCCGCTCAGGGCCCCGAGTCCGCCGACCGCGAGCGCGCCGCCGGCGGAGGCGCGCAGCACCGAACGACGGGTCCACGCGGACCTGCTCTTGCGGAAGCTGCGCCGGACGGCGGCCACTTCGGCCGGGGTCAGGCGGTCGGGCTCGTACTGCTTCATGCGCGTGCTGCCCTTTCGGGAGGAGACGGCGGCGCCCTGGGCGGCCGTCAGTTCTGCTATCGGTCCCCGAAGATCGTGCGGTGCCAGTCCTTCCTGGCGACCGCCGTGTTGTCGAACATGACGTGCTTGATCTGGGTGTACTCCTCGAACGAGTAGGCGGACATGTCCTTGCCGAAGCCGGACGCCTTGTAGCCGCCGTGGGGCATCTCGCTGATGATCGGGATGTGGTCGTTGATCCACACGCAGCCGGCCTTGATCTCGCGGGTCGCGCGATTGGCCCGGTAGACGCCCTGGGTCCACGCGGAGGCGGCGAGCCCGTACGGGGTGTCGTTGGCGAGCGCGATGCCCTCGTCGTCGCTGTCGAAGGGCAGGACCACCAGCACCGGGCCGAAGAGCTCCGACTGCACGATCTCGCTGTCCTGGGCGGCGTCCGCGACCAGGGTGGGGCGATAGTACGCGCCGTTCTTGAGATCTCCCTGAGGAGCCTCGCCGCCGGTCACCACACGCGCGTAGTCACGCGCCCGGTCGACGAAGGCGGCCACGCGGTCGCGCTGGACGTGCGAGATCAGCGGCCCGAGGTCGGTGCCGGGGGCGAACGGGTCGCCGACCCTGACACTCGCCATGAGGGCGGCGGTCTTCTGGACGAACGCTTCGTAGAGGGGCCTTTGCACGTACGCGCGCGTGGCGGCCGTGCAGTCCTGCCCGGTGTTGATGAGCGAACCGGCGACGGCTCCGTTGACGGCGGCTTCGAGGTCGGCGTCGTCGAAGACCACGAAGGGGGCCTTGCCGCCGAGCTCCAGGTGGATGCGCTTGACGGTGGCGGTCGCGATCTCGGCGACGCGCTTGCCGACGGCGGTGGACCCGGTGAAGGAGGTCATAGCTACATCCGGGTGGCCGACTAGATGCTCACCGGCCTCCTTCCCCGTCCCCGTGATGATGTTGATGACACCGTCCGGGATGCCGGCCTCGGTGGCGGCCTGCGCGAACATCAGCGAGGTGAGCGGGGTCAGCTCGGCGGGCTTGAGCACGATCGTGTTGCCGGCCGCGATCGCCGGGAGGATCTTCCAGGCGGCCATCTGGAGGGGATAGTTCCAGGGCGCGATGGAGCCGACGACACCGATGGGTTCACGGCGTACGTACGACGTGTGGTCGCCCGAGTACTCACCGGCGGACTGCCCCTGCAGGTGCCGTGCGGCACCGGCGAAGAAGGCCGTGTTGTCGATGGTCCCGGGGATGTCGAACTCGCGGGTCAGCTTGAGCGGCTTGCCGCACTGGAGGGACTCGGCGCGGGCGAAGTCGTCCGCGCGCTCGGCGAGCACGGCGGCGAAGCGGTGCAGCGCGTCGGAGCGCTCGCCGGGGGTGGCGCCCGACCAGCCCGGGAAGGCGGCGCGGGCGGCGGCCACGGCCGCGTCCACGTCCGCCGTACCGGCCAGCTCGTACGTGTAGACGTCCTCGCCGGTCGCCGGGTCGACGACCGCGTGGGTGTGGCCCGAGGTGCCCTTCGTCAGGCGGCCCGCGATGAACTGCGCGCCGTCCGCGAAGTACTCCTGAGCGGGGAATCGGTCCGGGGTGACGCTGCCCGGGTTGTGCATGTCGCTCTCCTCCGCCTTCGCCCCGCTTCGTCCGCTGGCGGGTGGCGTAGCTCCAGCTCGATTTGAATGCCGATCCTGACAGAGCAAAGGGACTCCAACAAGTGATTCCGTTGTTGCCTTTTGGTTACGCGACGGAATCTGTCGACCAGGTGTCGAGTCCTCGTGGAAAAGGGGGGACGGAGTGTCAGTGGTGCCTGCAAGACTCGCGTGTATGGACAAGATCACGGGGAAGCTCGCGGCGGGGGCCGCGCAAAAGATCGATTCGCAGGAAGCCCTGATCAGGGAAGTGCGCTCGGGGGCCAGGGTCAAGTACCTGCACTTCTGGGGTCACCGGCCACGCCCGGACGGCCGCGTGGGCACGAGCTGCCTGAGCCAGTGGTGGCCGTCGCCGTTCACGGTGGACGGGATGACCTATGCGACCGCCGAGCACTGGATGATGGCCGGGAAGGCGCGGCTCTTCGGCGACGAGGACGCTCTCGCGCGGGTGCTGGCGGCGGGGCATCCGTCCGTGGCGAAGAAGGCGGGGCGCCTCGTGCGGGGCTTCGACGAGGAGACCTGGGCGCGGGAGCGGTTCGGGATCGTCGTCGAGGGGAGCGTCCACAAGTTCGCCGCGGACGAGGAACTGCGGACGTTTCTGCTGGGCACGGGTGAGCGCGTGCTGGTGGAGGCGAGTCCGGTGGACCGGGTGTGGGGCATCGGCCTGACCGCGGACGACCCAGCGGCGGAGGATCCCGAGCGGTGGCGGGGGCCGAATCTGCTGGGGTTCGCGTTGATGGAGGCGCGGGGGCGGTTGGGGTAAGGGTGGCTTGGACCTTCGGGGGGATGGAGAGCGGCGAGGCACTTCGGGGAGCAGGGCTGGGACGGGGCTGGCTGGGGAGCTGGCGCTGACTTGGGTCCCGGGGGCAGCTGAGGTGAGGGGCGCGCCCGGGGGGCGTGTCGGGGAGGGCGCTTCGGCAGCAGCAGGGCTCGCTTTGGTGGCGGACTGGGTGCCGCTCCGGCGAGGCCTGCCGCGGGAGCCTGTCGGAGGGGGTGCCTGCTGTGGTCAGCCCTGGAGCAGGGTCGGTGCCGACAGGCTGAG
>NZ_JBSFKO010000004.1:201649-304365 GCF_053598575.1 Streptomyces sp. NPDC001100 | reverse complement strand
GGGGAGGCGCTTCGGCCGCAGCCGGGCTCGCGTTCGTGGCGGGCCGGGGACCGCTTCGGCGAGGAGTGCCGCAGGAGCCTGTCGGAGGAGGTGGCTCCTGTGGTCAGCCTTGGAGCAGGGTCGGTGCCGACAGGCTGAGGGGAGGCGCTTCGGCCGCAGCCGGGCTCGCGTTCGTGGCGGGCCGGGGACCGCTCCGGCGAGGAGTGCCGCAGGAGCCTGTCGGAGGAGGTGACTCCTGTGGTCAGCCCTGGAGCAGGGTCGGTGCCGACAGGCTGGGGGCGGAGTTGTACGACGAGGTCGAGTCGGAGTCCTTCTGGTTCTTCTCGTGCTCGTAGGTCGCGAAGCCGATACCCAGCAGGGCGATCACGGCGAGGCCGAGGATGATGCCGACGATGCCCGTGATCATGCCCGCCTGGGCTTGACCCCGGTTCGTGGCCTGGCCCCGGTCGGCCCGCTTCCTGCCCTTGACGCCGAGGACGACGGCGATGATGCCGAGGACCAGGGAGACGATGCCGTAGATGCAGAACAGGCAGCAGGACAGGATGCCCAGCACCAGGGCCACGGTGCCCAGGTTGTTCTGCGGGGCCATCTGCATACCGGGCCAGCCGTAGCCCTGCGGGTAACCGGGGTAGCCGTAGCCGCCGGGCATTCCGGGGGCGCCGGGCATGCCGGGTCCGGCGGGGGCGTTGGGCGGGCCGTAACCGGGGGTGCCGTAGCTGGGGAGGCCGGGGGGTGTGCCGGGGTGACCTGGGGGTGTACCGGGCTGGCCGTAGCCGGGGACTCCGGAAGCGGGCGGGACTCCCGGTGCGCCGGAAGCAGGGGGCGTTCCGGGCGTGCCGGAGGCGGGCGGGGCGAAGCCGGCGGACGGGAGGGCCGTCATCGTGGGCTGGTAGTGCAGGGACGTCGACTGCGGCGGAGGCTGCTGGGACTGGGCAGCGGCGGAAGGCTGGTCCTGCGGGGGCGGCTGCTGGCCGGGGGCGGCAGGGTAGGGCTGTGGTCCGAGGGCAGGTGGCTGCGCGCGCTTGTCCAGTGACGGCCTGCTCTCCGGGGGTGCCCACGGGTCGTCGTTCGCTCCCGCGTCGCCGTCCGGCTGTGTCTGGTCCCCCATGTCCTGTCCCCGTCCCCGTCGGTCGACCGTCAGGCGGACCATGTTAGGGCGTGCATGCGACGGTTCCGTCATACGGACGACACCACAGGTCCCGACCGGGCGCCGCGCGATCAGCCGCACGCCGGCCGGGGGCCCACGTCACGGACAACCCTCAACGGTCCGGTCCGGTCCGGAACGGCACGACCAGTTGCCCGCCACCAGCCCGCCGCACACCGCGAACGGCGCCACCGATACCGACCGGGCGCCGCGCGATCAGCCCGCACCGGCCACCCACCGCCGACCGGCACCCCACCAACCCCACCCCACCTCACCTCCTCCCTCGCCCTCTCCCCCGCCCCCTCCCACCCCGGCCTACGATGATCCCGAGTCATCGATCAGCCGATCACCCGCGTCCCGTACGGCACTGCCCGGGGCGCCGTTCCGGGGAGGAACCTTGTCCGACCACAGCGCCGTACCCGCCGGCGGTCAGGCCCGCGAGCTGCACGCCTTCATCGCCGGGCTGCCCAAGGCCGAGCTGCATGTTCATCACGTCGGCTCCGCCTCCCCGCGGATCGTCTCGGAGTTGGCCGCCCGGCACTCCGACTCCACGGTGCCCACCGACCCCGAGGCCCTGGCCGACTACTTCAGCTTCACGGACTTCGCGCACTTCATCGACGTGTATCTGTCCGTGGTCGACCTCGTCCGGACGCCGGAAGACGTGCGGCTGCTGACGTTCGAAATCGCCCGGGACATGGCCCGGCAGCAGGTGCGGTACGCCGAACTGACCATCACGCCGTTCTCGTCGACCCGGCGCGGGATCGACGAGCGGGCGTTCATGGACGCGATCGAGGACGCCCGCAAGGCGGCCGAGGCCGAGTTCGGGACCGTGCTGCGGTGGTGCTTCGACATTCCCGGTGAGGCCGGGCTGGTGTCGGCGGAGGAGACCGTGCGGATGGCCACCGACGACCGGCTGCGCCCGGAGGGGCTGGTGTCGTTCGGGCTCGGCGGGCCGGAGATCGGGGTACCCCGGCCGCAGTTCAAGCCGTACTTCGACCAAGCCGTCGCGGCCGGCCTGCACTCCGTGCCGCACGCAGGAGAGACCACCGGGCCCGAGACGGTGTGGGACGCGATCAACGACCTGCGCGCCGAACGCATCGGACACGGCACCAGTTCCGCGCAGGACCCCAAGCTGCTCGCCCATCTCGCCGAGCACCGCATCGCGCTGGAGGTGTGCCCGACCTCCAACATCGCCACCCGCGCGGTCCGCACGCTCGACGAGCACCCCATCAAGGAGTTCACCCGGGCAGGGGTCCTCGTGACGATCAACTCCGACGACCCGCCGATGTTCGGCACCGACCTGAACAACGAGTACGCGGTCGCCGCCCGCCTCCTCGACCTCGACGAGCGCGGGGTCGCCGACCTCGCGAAGAACGCCGTGGCGGCCTCCTTCCTCGACGCGGCCGGCAAGGCCCGCATCAACGACGAGATCGACACCTACACCACGGCGTGGCTCGCGCCCTGACGGCCGGCGCTCCCGCGCCAACCAGCACAATGAGCCCATGGAGAACGTGACCGCCGTGGGCCATCGCGGCGACCCCTACCGTGCCCGTGAGAACACCGTCGACTCACTGCGTTCCGCGCTCGAACAGGGCGCGGACGCCGTCGAGTTCGACGTACGAGTGACCCGTGACGGCGTGCCCGTGCTGCTGCACGACGAGACGCTGCGGCGGCTGTGGGAAGTGGACCGGCCGCTGAAGTCGCTGTCGGTGGACGAGGTGCGCGGGCTCACGGACGGCGGGGTGCCGACGCTGGTGGAGGCGCTGGCCGCGACCGAGGGCAGCCGGGTGATGGTCGACCTGCCCGGCGCGGCCGATGCGCGGGCCGCCCGCCGGATCGTGGAGGTGATCCGCGAGTACGGAGCGGACGACCGGGCGTACTACTGCGCGGGCGCCGACTCGATGCTCGCCGTGCGCGCGGCCGACCCGTCCGCCGAGATCGCCCTCACCTGGACCTCGCTCGCGCCGCCGCGCCCCGCGGTGCTGGAGGCGGTACGGCCGCGCTGGCTCAACTACCGCTTCACGCTGGTCGACCGGGACCTCGTCGCCCGCGTCCACGGCGACGGCTACCTCCTGTCGGTCTGGACCCCCGACACCCGGCGCTCGATGCGCCGGCTGCTCGACCTGGGCGTCGACTCCATCACCACCAACCGCGTCGGCGTGCTGTGCGGGCTCAGGAAGAAGGGGTGAGGGCGGTGGCCGGGGCTCGCGGTCCCGCGAACTCCCCCGGCGGGGCGATGGATTGAGCGTCCACCCCCTCCCCCACCCACAACCGGATGAGCAGCGCCGCGGTCGCCTCCAGTAGCTGGGCCCCCTGGTCCAACTCCCCCGCCACGAAGGGTTCGCAGCCCACGTCCCGCACCAACTGCCCTACGACCGCGAGGGCTTCCTCCTTGTCGCCGCTCAGGGGGACGCCCAGAGGGCGGCCGTCGAACACCGGGGGTGTCAGGCGCCAGACGTCCTCGTGGCAGAGGTTGAAGGCCTTGACGACGTGGGCCTCGGGGCCCGCGGCGGTGGCGAGTTGTACGGCGGCGGAGGGGGCGCCCGCGGTGAGCAGACGGAAGCCTTCGCCGACGGGGTTGGTGCAGTCGATCACCACACGTCCTGCGAGCGGGAGTTGGCCGGCGATCTCGACGGCCGCCCGCCACGGGAGTGCCATCAGTACGGCGTCGGTGCCGAAGTCGGCGGCCTGGTGGAGGGTGCCGTGGTCGCCGCCCCAGCGGCGCGCGAGAGCTTCCGCCCGCGCCAAGTCCCGTCCGCCGAACAGTACTTCGTGTCCGGACCGGCGCCACTGCGCGCCGAGCGCGTCCGCCATTCCGCCTGTGCCGAGGATTCCTATGCGCATGGCACGACAGTAGGAAGCGGCTCGGGCACCATGTGGTACGTGACCTCCGAACCCGTGTTTCTCGCCGACTGCCGGGCCCGGCTCGCCTTCGACCTGCTGGGCAACACCTGGAACTGTGTGGTGCTGTGGGCGCTGCGGCACGGTCCGCGGCGGCCGGGCGAGTTGCGTGGGCGGATCGGCGGGATCAGCCAGAAGGTGCTGACCGAGACCTTGCGGCGGCTGGAGTTCAACGGGCTGGTGGCACGGCGGTCCTACGGCGGTTCGCCCCCGCGGGTGGAGTACGAACTCACCGCGCTGGGGCGGACGTTGCTCGAACCGATCGACGCGTTCGGGGTGTGGGCGTTCGAGCACGGGGACGAGGTCATGGCCGCGCAGGACGCCTCCGTGCGGGACGGTCAGACCCGGGAGGCCTGAGTCACGGTCGCCGGGTCGGCCGGGGTGGTGCGGGTGACGTACTGGGGTACCGGGGCGTCGTTCTTTCCGGTGTCGCGGGTCAGACCGTAGCGGGTCGCGCCCTGGGCGGGGCCGGTGGTGATGTCCTGCTCCGCGGCGTGCCAGGTGGTGGGGAAGACGTTCAGCCCGTAGTCGGCGCCGCGTTCGTTGACGGTGAGGGTGACGCTGCCGTCGACGTAGAAGTACTCGTTCTGCCACATCTGTTGGGTGCCGGTGGGCAGGACGTCGTAGCCGGTGGTCTTGTCGCCCATGCCGGTGGCGGTGGGGTCGGTGGTGCTGACCGGGTCGTCCATGCGCCGGCCGCCGCCCGAGGCGACGTGGAAGAGCTCGCCCTTCAGCGCGGTCCAACTCGGCATGACCAGCGCGCCGGAGCGGTACTGCGGTGAGACCTGCCAGCGGACGAGGACGTAACCCTGGCCGCTGAGCGTCACGTTGTCCCCGCGGTGGTTCATGGTGGCGTGCGCGCCGCCGGTGCTGGTGAGGCCGGAGGCCGGGCGGTGCGGGAGGGACGCGGGCGGGGTGTCGGGGTTCGGGGCCCGGTCCACGGCGTCGACGACCGAGCCGTACGGTCCGGTCGTCGTCTTCGGGGAGGAAGGGGACGGGGAGGGGGAGCTTGACCGCGAGGGTGCCGCGGCGGCGGACGAGGTGGGGACGGTACCGGCCGTCACTGTAGGAGCGTGGGCCTTCGGCGGTGGGTCGTCCGGGGTGTGGGTGACGACGTACACGCCGCCGGCGGCGATCGTGGCACCGGCTGCCACGGCGACGGCCGGTTTGGTCAGCACCCCCAGCAACTTGGCCGACCACCCGGCGGGCGTACCGGCGGAACCGGCGGCCCCTGCGGCACCCGAAACTCCGGCCGTGCCCGCCGAACCCGCTGCCCCGGACCCGTGCACCGCACCGGCCGCACTCACGGCCCCGCCCGCACCCACGGACCCGCCCGCACCAGCCGCCCCCGCTGTACCAGCAGACCCGCTCACCCCGCCCATCCCACTCGCCCCCGCCGCGAAAGCCGCCCCCGCCAACCCCGTCGCAGCCGCCGCCGTCTTCGCGCCGAAGGCCAGGGACAGGGTGAAGCCGAGGGGGAGGGGGACCAGGGCGATGCCGACGAGGAGGCGTTCCGCGGGTACGACGGACTCGCGGGGGTCGCCGCAGTAGGTGCAGCCTCGCAGGTGGCGGGCGACGCGTTTGCGCCAGACCGAGTCCTGGCGGCCGTCCCAGCGGGCGGTGACCTCGCGGAGTTCGGGGCAGGCGCCGTCGAGGGCGCGGACAATGGCCCGGGCGGTCTCCAGGCGTTCCTTCATGCGCTGGACGCGGACCGCCGCGTGCTGGCGGCTGATGCCGACGGCCGACGCCAGTTCGCGGCGGGTGAGTTCGCCGCCGACCTCCAGCCACCACAGGGAGAGGAGTTGGCGGTCCTCGTCGTCGAGCCAGCGGACGGCTTCCGCGACCTCACGCCGCTGGCCCTCCAACTGGAGCCGGAGAACGGTCAGTTCGGCGAAGTCGGCGGCGTCGCCCGGCAGTCCGTCCGGGAGTTGGTCGGGGGACCTGCGGCGGCGCGCCCGGTCCCGGATCTGGCGCATGGCGATCGCGACCAGCCAGGACCGGAAGCTGTCGGGGTCGCGGAGCGAGCCGAGGTGGTCGACGGCGCGGAGCATCGTCTCCTGGACCACGTCGTCCACGTCCGCATGGCCGTTGAGGGCGCGGCCGACCACGTTGTAGACCAACGGCAGCCAGCCCGCGACCAGTTCGTCCAGCGCCCGCCGGTCACCGGCCTGCGCCGCCTCGATGGTGGAGTGCCACTGCCGTCCGTCCCCGTCCATGTCGCCTCTCACCCTCCCCGCTGTCACTTCGTGTACGCCGGTGTCACTTGCTGTACAGCAGCGTCCCGAAGCCGAGTTGGTCGTAGCCGCCGCTGTTGGGCCCGTAGTCGCCGCCACCGCCCTCCGCACGCACCTTCTCAGCCATGAGGGTGATGAACGGGGTGGTCAGACGGCGCCGACGGGCGTAGTGGTTGTGCAGAATCTCCCAAACCGGGCGAACGGTTCCCCGGGCTATGTCGGAGATCACAGGCTGCTCCATGGAGCGTCCGGCGCCCTGGCCACTGCGCCAGGTGTACGTCGTGAAGGGCACGGCCGCGCCGAGGTTGTACTTGGCGACGTACTCGGCGGCCTTCATGAACCGGTTGTCGAGGTAGCCGTAGAGGTCGACGCCCTGGTTCCAGGCCATCTCGCAGATCGCGCCCATGAGGCCCATGCCCATCATGGTGTGGCCCTGGTCGCGGCCGCTCTCCTGCCACTGGGCGAGGTTCTGGCCGCTGTAGACGAACGGGATGGCGTGCTTGAACGAGCCGTTGCCCGCGCCGGACTTCATATAGGTCACCGCGCGTTCGAAGGTGGCGCGGTCGTCGCACAGGATGCCGGTCGCCATGAGGGAGGCGACGTTGCACAGGTCCCAGTTCGCCCAGTAGTTGGTGATGTTGGCGGTGTTGTGGTGGGTGAGGAAGTCGGTGTTCATCGGCGTGAAGACGGTGCGCAGCATCTTCTTGAAGCGGGCGAACTCGAAGTCGGGGTGGTCACGGACGAGTTCGGCCGCGTTGGCGAACTGGTAGCCGTAGATGCCGGATGCCAGGAAGCGGTCGGCGTTGCCGTTGACCGAAGTGAGGGTGGCGGACCAGGCGTTGAGGACGGCGACGGCCGTGTCGCCGTTGGCCTTGGTGCCGCCGATCTGCCGGCGCAGGGCGTTCTGGTAGGCGGCGTGGATGTCGTTGTAGAGGATGCCGTAGTTCTGGCCGGTGCCGCCGCGGACGACGACGGCCTGCGGGCGGGGCTGCCAGGTGCTCGCGGAGTGTGGATTGTTGGTCAGCCGCGTCCAGCCCTTCAGCCAGGGGTCCTTGTGGGCGGCGATCCGGACCTTGGCGCGGTGCAGGTCACCGGCGTTGTGCAGCATGCCCGGATGGACGAAGGCCTCCGGCCGGGCGGTGGCGGTGCCGATGGCCGTGCCGGGCTGCGCGGCGTCCGCGCCGCCTCCGGAGAACGCGGCGATCCCGCCGCCGACGACGCCCGCCGCCGCGACTCCGCCGCCGAGCGTGAACAGGCCCCGGCGGGTGAGGCGGTGCTTGTTGGCGGGCTTGCGGGCGCCGGTCGGCTTGGCTGCGCCGCCGGTCGGCTCGGATGCGTTCGTTGCCATGGGCGTGGCTCCGGTGCGTGAGGGAACGGGGGACGCAGAGGGAGACGGGGTGAAGACTTCGGCGATAACAGTTTTTGCGGCGGGGAGTTGGATCCCGTAGGGGGCAACCCCGGTAAACCCCTTGTTCCGCAAGGGAGTTGGTACGGGTGACTCCAGGGGTGGGTGCCCTTCTCGCCGACGATCCGCGGCGGGCCGGATGCGATGAGGCTGATCACCGACAGCCACCGGAGAACTCAGGAGCAGCCGATGCGCACCCGCCGTCGCACCACCGTCCTCACCGCCTCGCTCGTCCTCGCCCTCGCGGCCGGGCCGCTGGCCGCACCCGCGTTCGCCGCGTCCCCCGCACCCTCAACCGCCGTACGGGGAACGGCCGGTCCGGACGCCGAGGCACTGCGGTCCGCGCTCGCCGGGCTGCCGGACGCGGATGCCACGGCGGCTCTCGTGCGGGTGGGAGGGACGGACGGGAGCTGGCGCGGGAGTGCCGGGGTGCACGATCTGGAGAGCGGCGCCGCCGCGGATCCCGACGCCCGTTTCCGGGCCGGTTCGACGACGAAGGTGGTGACGGCGGCGACCGTGCTGCGGCTGGCGGCGCAGGGGAGGGTCGACCTGGACACACCGGTCCAGCACTACCTCCCGGGACTGCTCACGAAGGCCTTCGAGCCCATATCCGTACGGCAGTTGCTGAACCACACCAGTGGCGTCCAGGCCGGCGACGGCTTCGGGGACGCCTTCGAGGACCAGTACGCGCACCGCTTCGACACGCTCAGGCCCCGGCAGGTCGTCGCGTCGGCGGTGGCGAAGGGGCCGGAGTTCCGGCCGGGCACGCAGCAGGACTACCTCAACATCAACTACACGATCCTCGGCCTGCTGATCGAGAAGGTGACGGGACACTCGTACGCCTCGGAGGCCACGCGGCTCGTGCTGCGCCCGGCGGGTATGCGGGACACGTACTTCCCCGGCACCGACCCGCGCATCCGGGGCCCGCACAACCACGGCTACCAGGTGGTCCAACGGGCCGACGGCACAACGGAGTTCGTCGACGTCACCGACTGGAACCAGGCGGACCGGTGGGCGGCCGGCGACATGATCTCGACGACCGCCGACCTGGAACGGCTGATCACGGCGCTGTTCCGGGGGCGGATCGTGCCGGGGCCCCGGCTGAAGGAGATGTTCACGGTCCCGGCCGGCATCGAGGGCGCCAGTTACAGCGCCGGGCTCCAGCGTTTCGAGTACGGCGGCAAGGTGTACTGGCTCAAGTCCGGCGCCCGGTACGGCTACAGCACGGTCGTCCTCGCCACCCGCGACCTGTCCCGCACCCTCGTCTACTCCGTCGACTCGACGGACGCCAAGGGCGAGTCGATGAACGCGGTCGCGATGCGGATCGCACTGGCGGCGCTCAAGTAGCCAGCCCCGGGGCGGAAGTTGGCGCGAGTACCGCTTCCAGCCGCTTGATCTTCTTCCGTACGACGTACAGCGGGACGATCCCGACGACGCCGAAGGACATGTCGATCACCGTCCACCAGAGGGGAATTCCGCGGATCGGTCCGCAGATCAGAGCGAGCGGAACGATTCCGGCGCAGGCGATCATCCCGAACTCGACGACCCAGATGTTGCGGACCGGGTCGCGGTAGGGGCCGTAGAAGGCGACCGCGATGACGAGGTGTGCGAAGGCCAGCCAGTCCGTGCCGTAGAGGAGGAAGGGGTAGTCGGTGTCGGCGGTGTCGAGTCCCTGGCGTACGCGCTCGATCCAGTCCGCGAGGGCGGGCAGGTAGTGCGGTACGGACAGGGACTCCAACACGTCCTCGGTCCAGCGGAGTTCGTGGACCAGCGGGAAGGCGGTGGCGCCGCTGAGCACCAGACAGACGACGAACAGGGCAAGCCAGACGCGGATGCCCTTCAGGAGGGCGGCTCTGTCGTTCATGGCGGCAGCCTACGCCCACAATTGAACGCGTTCAAAACAATCGACGGCTCGCTCCTCCGTCACCATTCGTCCCGGTGCAGCACCTCCCCGCGAGGGATCCGGCGGGCCGGACGGAAATCCGTGCCGAGGCCTCGGGCGCGGGCGCGGGCGGCGAGCATGAAGCTCCAGACTGCCGGGAGGACGGATCCCCAGGTGCTCGCCCGGTGGAGTACGGGGGCGGCGGCGTACGGGATGCCGAGCCAGGCGTCGTATCCGGTCTGGGCCTGTCCCTTCACCTTGCCGGAGGCGGTGGGGACCACCAGCGATGTGCTTCGCGAACTCCCTTGTGCGGGAGGGGACTTCAGCGCGTGGACGGCGACCGGGGACAGAAGCCCGGGGCCGAGCACGCTCACGGTTGTCAGGATGGTGCGGACTCTGCTGTGGGGTGTCGCCGTCCTTCCCATGACTCACTTGTGTAACCGCTCGGCAATATTGTCAGCAAGATGCGCGACAGCATCGGCTGCAATTGCCCCTGTGAGCCCGGGAGTTACCGCGTGCGGGTCGGTACGGCCGAGGGGGCGACGTTCCGGGACGTGGGTGAGGCCGGTGCCGACGAGGGTGCCGATGCCGATGCCGTGGGGATCCTGGACGGTTCCGTGGTGGGGGCGCTCGTGCTGCTCGGGTCCGCGCTGGGAGTGGATGCCTGGGTGGCGGGCGGGGTGGCGGGCGGGGTGGGCGGAGTCGTAGGACTGCTGCTCACGGGGGGCGGGGCGAGCGGGACCGTGGGGGTCACGGGTGAGTCGTGGTGGGCCAGGCGGAACGGGAGGGCGGCGAGGACGAGGACCGCGCAGGTCGCGCCGGCGCCGGCCGCCGCTCGGAGCAGGCGGCGGCGGTTGGCGCCACGGCGGATCGACTCGTAGCGGCCGGGGGGCGGGCCCAGGTACTCGGCGGAGGAGGGCCGCAGGATGACCGTGAGGGGGTCGTCGAGGGCGAAGTCGGACTCCCGCCCCTCGTCCTCCTCGTCAAAGTGTGTGGTCAAGGCTTCTCCTCAGATGGGCTCGGAGCAGTTCGCGGGCCGCGTGGAGGTCGGCCTTGATGGTTCCTTCCTTGCGCCCGGTCAGCACGGACACCTCCCGGATCGGCATGTCAGCGTAGTAGTGCAGGAGGATCGGGACGCGCAGTCGTTCCGGCAGCGACTGGACGAGCAGCCGTACGGACGGGTCGGTCTGTTCGGTGGGCGGTCGTATCGCTTCCTCGGTGGTGGCGCGGCGCATTGCCCGGCGTTCGCGCTCCAGTTTGCGCCAGTGGTCCCGGACCAGGTTGGCGGCGGTCACGTAGAGGAAGCCGCGCGGTTCCGCGACCTTCGTCCAGCGGGCCCAGAGCCGGGTGAAGGCCTCGGAGGCGATCTCGTGGGCCGTCTCGTCGTCGTCGACGAGCCGGCGGCACCAGCCGGCGAGGCGCGGGTAGACGGCGGCGAACAGTTCGGACGCTGCCCTCTCGCGGGACCGTTTCAACATGCTCCGTAGGGGGTGGTGAGGTTCACGGAGGAAGACCCCGGACCGCCGTCGTGGGTTCCGGCGGTCCGGGATCCGGACCGGGTCAGGGGCTGGCGGCGGTCAGCACCGCGAAGACGATCACGTTGTCGAGGTAACCCGAACCGGTACGGGTTCCGCCGCAGGTGATGAGCCGCAGTTCGGGCCGGTTCACGTTCCCGTACACCTCGTCCGACGGGAAGTCGGCCTTGGCGACCGTCCGCACCTCGGTGACGGCGAACACGGCCGTCGTGCCGTTCTCCAGGACCACGTCGATACGGTTGCCCGCGCGCAGCCGCGCGAGGTGCCGGAAGACCCCGTCCCCGTACGCGCCGACCGTCACATGCCCGAGGATCACCGACGGCCCGGTCGCGCCGGGGGTCGGCGAGTACCGGTACCAGCCCGCCCGGTCGTGCGCCGTGATCGGCGGCACCTGCACGGTGCCGTCGGAGGCCAGCCCCAGCCGCATGACCGGGGTGTCGACCCCCATGGCCGGGACGCGCAGGGTGACCGGGACGGACCGCGCGAGGGCGTGCACCACCTTGGTGCCCGATCCCGCCGAAGGCGCGGGACTCCCCTGCTGCGAACTCCCTTGATTTGAAGGGGAGTTCGCGACCGAGGAGGTCCCGTTTCCGCCGCCGCAGCCGGTGAGCAGGGCCGCCGCCGAGGCCGTGACGAAGGCGCGCCTGGAGAGCGAGGTCATGCCCCGGTCGCCCTCCGGCGCCGTACGACGACGAAGGCACCGCCACCGACGACGACCGCGGCGGCTCCCCCGCCGATCAGCGTGGTCGACAGGTCGGACGACTTCGACACCGGCGCGACACCGGTGTCCGGGGCGCCGCGGGGAACGGTGGCGACCTGGCTCGGCGCCACGGTCGGTTCGGCGGAGGGCTCGGTGCTCGGGCTCCGGGTGGGGGCGGCGGTGGCGCTGGGGACCGGGGTCGGCGCCGTGGTGCCGGACGGTGCCGTGGTCGGCGCGGCGGTCGCGGCGCGGGTGGGGGCCGCGGATGCCCCGTGGGCGAACGCGGGCACGGTGCTCGCCAGTACGGCGCCGCACGCGAGTGCCATGGCGCTGAGGACAGTTCGGCGCATGAATCGCTCTCTCTCGTCTGTCGGCCCGCCGGGCCCGCCGGTGGTGCACCGGCGGGGCGGGTTACGGATCGAGCGGAGAGACGAGGCGGCGGGAGGGCGGGTTGTAAAGAGCGGGCAAAGTCCTGGAAGCGTACGGGACTTCACCCGCCGCGCCCGCCGTCCTGCGGGGCTCAGGCGTGGAGCGGGGCCAGGTCGACGTAGACGCGGAAGTCGTCGATGAGGCCGGTCTCGTCGATGTGCCACATGGTGACGGCGGGGACGGTGACGGTGTCGCCGGTCAGCCGGAAGTAGTCGACGGTCTCCTCGACGATGGCGTCGGCGCCGGTGTACCACTCACGGACGACGTTGTGGCGCAGCCCCTTGATGGTGCCGAAGAAGGCGCCGACACCGGCCGCTATCTCCTCGGGGCCGGTCATCGGCGCCGCGTTCCCGAAGCGCATCCGGCCCTGTAACGCGAACAGGCGGCTGAAGCCGACGGCGTCGGTCCCGTCGACCAGGGCGAAGACCCTGGCGGCGAATTCTGTGGGCACGGCGGGCTCCCTCGGGTCGAGACTCCGGTGACGGCACCGGCGGCCCGGTCCCTTCGTACGGCGTCGAGCCTAGTCGGCGCCGATCGGCCCCGATCCGCGCCGGAGCAAGGGAGTTGACCGCTTCACGCGGGCACGGTGGCCCGTTCGGTGGCGGGAGTGCCGCGGCGGTACACGTCCTTGAGGTAGAGGACGAGGGCGGCGCCGAGTACCCACACCGGAAGGATCACCAGGGCGCGGGTGAGGCCGTCGTTCTGGAAGCGGGACAGGCCCTGCATCGCGCGGACGCCGACCCCGACCGGCAGGATCTCGGAGAGCGGGCGCAGCCAGCCGGGGAGGTAGGCGGCCGGCATGATGCCGCCGCTGCTGCTGTTGCCGAGGATCAGCATGAGGATCGAGGCGAGGCTGACGCCGGCCGAGCCGAACAGTCGCAGCAGCACCATGGTCGTGCCGCCGACCGCCGCGCCCATCAGCGCGATGACCGTGACGAGCGGCAGGAAGGACCCGGGCAGCGCGCCGAAGCCGGTGTCCCCGGCGATGGTCGCGATCAGCAGTCCGCCGACGACGCCGAACAGGGCCAGGCTGGCCATCCTCCGGCGGTACTGGAGGCGGGGAGCGAGCTGGTAGGTGGTCATACCGAAGAGGTAGCCCGCGAGGACCAGGCCGAAGGCCGCGTAGAAGACGGAGAGGCCCCGGGTGTCACCGGCCGCGGCCGGGGCCACGTCCTCGACGGCGAGTTCGCGTTGCTCGGCGTGGGCGACGGAGCCGAAGGCGGTGGTCACGGTCGCGGTGACGGCGCCGCCGTTCGCGCTGCCGTAGAGGAGCCTGCCGTCGCCGAGGTAGGCGGCGTAGACCTTCCTGTCCTGTACGGCGTCGCGGGCGGCGGTCTCGTCGGGGTAGGTCTCGACGGTGAAGCCGCCCGGGGCGATGCGCTCCAGGTCCTGGGTCAGGTGGGCCTGTGCGGTGCCTATCTCCGTTGTGCCGACGCGGAGTTGGTGCGGGCGCGGGGCGTGGAAGGCGGCGAGGTAGACGCTGACGAACACGGTGCCGATCAGCAGCACGACCGCGACGGGGAGCAGGACGGCGCGGGTGTTTCCGGGACCGGGGGGCGGGTGGGCCACGTCCAGGGCGTGCTTGTGCGGGGGGCGGGGGGTGCCGGTGGCTCGGGGTGCGACTTGCTGGGACATCGGGAGCGGTCCTAGATTAGAAGGCAACTGATATTATTTGTACATCACAATCAGCTGCCTTACAAAGAGGTCCACCCTGTGAACCATCCCGACCGCCGCACCGGCTACGTCACCTGGCAGATCGGCCAGATCATGGCGGCCCGGATGGAGCGAGCCCTGCGCCCGCTCCGGCTGACCCTCGCCCAGCACCGGGCCCTGATGCAGGCCGTGCTCGACCCGGGGGTCTCCAGCGCGACCGCGGCACGGCGGGCGGCGATCACCCCGCAGTCCATGGGGACCGCGGTCAACGGGCTGGTCGAGCGGGGAATGCTGGAGCGCCGGACCACCCCCGGCGACCGGCGCACCCAACGCCTGCACGCCACCGAGGCCGGCGTCCGTCTCGCCGCCCAGGCCGCCGAGACGGTGGACGCGGCCCACGCGGAGGCGCTCCAGGCCCTGACACCGGCCGAGCAGGAACAGGCGCACGCGCTGCTGCTCAAGCTGCTGGCGTCACTGAATCCGTCGGCGCTGGAGGGCGGCGGCGCGGAGTAGCGGGGCCGCCGACGTCACCAACTCACTCAGGGGCAAGGAGTGATGATCTCCCAGTCCCTCGCGGGATCGCCGGTCAGCAGGTACTCGCTCAAGTACTGGTCCGTGTCCTCGTGGAGATCGTCCTCCAACTCCCAGACGGACTCGCATTCCGAGCACAGGAAGAACTTCCTGCCGGTGTCCTCGCGCTCGTAGCGGCGCACCCAGGCCCGGCCGCAGTGGGCGCAGGCAGCCTTTTCCATCAGTTCCAACTCCTCGGAAGGGCCCCTCGCTTCGCCGCGCGGCCACACGGCAGGACGCCCCCTACAACCCCACGATCTTGTTCCACTCCTTCGCGAACTCCACCCGTTCCGTCGACGTGATGTCCCGCGCGATGGCGAGGTGCTTGCGCATCGTGGCGTCGGGGAAGATCAGGGGGTTTTCGGCGAGGGCCGCGGTGTCCTTGTCCTTGGAGGAGGCCAGGACGTCCTGGGCGGCGGGGACGGGGCAGACGTAGTTGACCCAGGCGGCGAGTTCGGCGGCGACCTCGGGGTCGTAGTAGTAGTCGATCAGCCGTTCCGCGTTGGACTTGTGGCGGGCCAGGTCCGGGATCATCAGGGAGTCCGACCAGAGCTCGGCGCCCTCCTCGGGGACGACGAAGCGGATGTCCGGGTTGTCGGCCTGGAGCTGGATCACGTCGCCGGAGTACGCCTGACAGGCCAGGACGTCGCCGCTGACGAGGTCCTTGGTGTAGTCGTTGCCGGTGAACCGGCGTATCTGCTTCCTGCTGATCTGGGTCTGGACCTGGTCGCACACCTTGTGGAAGTCGGCCGCGGTCCACTTGGTGACGTCGACGCCGTTGCCCTGCATCAGCAGTGCGAACGCCTCGTCGAGGCCGGAGAGCAGGGTGACCCGGCCCTTGAGGTCGCTCGCCCACAGGTCGGAGACGTGCCGGATCTCGCGGCCGAGCTTGCGGTGGTTGTACGCGATGCCGGTGATGCCCGACTGCCACGGCACCGTGTAGCGGCGGCCCGGGTCGAACGCGGGCGAGCCGAGCTGCGGGTCGAGGTACTTCGCCACGTTGGGCTGCGCCGCCCGGTCCATCCGCTGGACCCAGCCGAGGCGGACGAACCGCGCGCACATCCAGTCGCTCATGACGATCAGGTCGCGGCCGGTCTGCTGGTGGTTCATGAGGGCCGGGCTGATCTTGCCGAAGAACTCGTCGTTGTCGTTGATCTCCTCGATGTAGTCGACGGAGATCCCGGTCTTCTTCTCGAAGGCGTCGAGCGTGGGCCGCTTGGTCGCGTCGTTGTCATCGGTGTCGATGTACAGCGGCCAGTTCGCCCAGGTCAGCCGCTTGTCCGTGGCGGACAGATCGGCACCGGCCCGGTCGCCCGCCTTCACATAGGCGGCGGGCACACCGCATCCGGCGAGGGCGCCGAGCGCGGCGGCAGAGCCGAGCGCCCGCACGAGGGAGCGGCGGGAGGGCGCGTACGGCTTCGGAGTCTTGGGCACCCGCGCAGCATGACGCGCCGACCCCGGTCCGATCAATGGACGCTGCGTCCAGCGGCCACCCGCGGACCCGACACCTTGTCGATCGGTTGTCTGCGAAGTAACCGCCAGTTCACACGCGAGGTGCGGGGTGCGCGACCCCGGCCGCCGCGGGGGCCGGACTCCGGTGCTCGGCCGGGGCGTACGGCGGGGCGTAAGGCGGGGCATACGGCGGCAGGCTCACCTCCACCACAAGCCCGCCCTACAGCCGGGTCCGCGCCCGCCCCCGCACCCGTCCGCCGTGCGCGGTGACGACCGCCGCCACGATGGACATGCCGAGTCCGAGCCCGAGGCCGTCCCGCTTGCCGACGCGCTCAGCGCCCCATCGCCGGAACGGCTGGAACAGTCCGGCGGCCTGGTCGGCCGGGACCACCGGCCCGCTGTTCTCGATCCGCAGCCCGGGCCGCCCCCGCGCGTCGAGCCCGGTCCACACGCTCACCCAACTCCCCTCCCCCGCCGGGATGTTGTGCCGCACGGCGTTGTCGGCGAGGTCGACGACCAGTCGCTCGAAGAGCTGCGGATCACCGAGGACGGGAGCGGGTTCGAGCCGCGCCCGCACGGACAGCTCCACACCCCGCAGCGGCCCCCGCACGACCGTCGCGAGATCCACGAACTCCCTTGTTCCGAGCCCCCGTTGACTGCGCGCGAGGGTCAACAGCGCGTCGATCAGCCGCTCCTGCTCCTGCCCGGCCGCCCGCACCCGGACCAGTGCCGCCCGCAGGACCCCCGGGAACTCCCGACCGTCCGGAGGGGGAACAGCGCGGCCCCGGACGGATCAACTCCCGTCCGGGGCCGCGCACTTACGCTCGTATCGACTACTCGCCCAGCGAGGTCATCACGTGCTTGATGCGCGTGTAGTCCTCGAAGCCGTAGGCCGAGAGGTCCTTGCCGTAGCCGGACTTCTTGAAGCCGCCGTGCGGCATCTCCGCGACCAGCGGGATGTGGGTGTTGATCCACACGCAGCCGAAGTCGAGGGCCTTAGACAGGCGCATCGCGCGGGCGTGGTCCTTGGTCCACACGGACGACGCGAGCGCGTAGTCGACGCCGTTGGCCCACTCGATCGCCTGGGCCTCGTCCGTGAACGACTGGACGGTGATGACCGGTCCGAAGACCTCGTTCTGGATGATCTCGTCGTCCTGCCTGAGACCGGAGACGACGGTCGGCGCGTAGAAGTACCCGACCTCTCCGACCCGGTGACCGCCCGACTCCACCTTCGCGTGCGCGGGCAGCCGCTCGATGAAGCCGGTCACCTGCTTGAGCTGGTTCGGGTTGTTGAGCGGGCCGTAGAGCACGTCCTCGTCGTCCGGCTGTCCGGTCTTCGTCTCGGCGGCCGCCTTGGCGAGCGCGGCCACGAACTCGTCGTGGATGCCCTCCTGGACCAGGACGCGGGTCGCCGCCGTACAGTCCTGGCCGGCGTTGAAGAAGCCCGCGACCGAGATGTCCTCGACGGCCTTGGCGATGTCGGTGTCCTCGAAGACGACGACGGGGGCCTTGCCGCCCAGCTCCAGGTGGACCCGCTTGAGGTCCTTGGACGCGGACTCGGCGACGGACATGCCGGCGCGCACGGAGCCGGTGATGGAGGCCATCGCCGGGGTGTGGTGCTCGACCATCAGGCGGCCGGTGTCGCGGTCGCCGGTGACGACGTTGAAGACGCCCTTGGGGAGGATCGAGCCGATGATCTCGGCGATCAGGACGGTGGAGGCGGGGGTGGTGTCCGAGGGCTTCAACACCACCGTGTTGCCGGCCGCCAGCGCCGGGGCGAACTTCCACACCGCCATCATCATCGGGTAGTTCCAGGGCGCGACCTGCGCGCAGACGCCGATCGGCTCGCGCCGGATGATGGAGGTCATGCCCTCCATGTACTCGCCGGCCGAACGGCCTTCGAGCATCCGGGCCGCGCCCGCGAAGAAGCGGATCTGGTCGACCATCGGCGGGATTTCCTCGGAGCGGGTCAGCCCGATCGGCTTGCCCGTGTTCTCCACCTCGGCCGCGATCAGTTCCTCGGCCCGCTCCTCGAACGCGTCCGCGATCTTCAGCAGGGCCCGCTGGCGCGCCGCGGGGGTCTCGTCCCGCCAGGCCGGGAAGGCCGCCGCGGCGGCCGCCATCGCGGCGTCCACGTCCGCCGCTCCGGACAGCGGGGCGGTGGCGTACGCCTCGCCGGTCGCCGGGTTGACCACCTCGGTGGTCCGTCCGTCGGCGGCGTCCCGGAACTCACCGTCGATGTAATTGCGCAGACGACGCAGCTCGGTGCTCACTGCCGGCCCTCCAAGTTCAGGTGTCCAATCACTGAGACACCCACCCTAATCGCCCGGCCCACGTTTTCAACACCCTTGGTCGCGCCAAGACTACGAAATCCGCAAGTCTCGACCTTGTAAACAACGAATTTCATCGAAGCGACCTTGCGGAACGGTCGAGACGTCGTGCACAGTGAAGCCGTGGCCAGTCGTAGCGCAGAACACAGGGACTCCCGCGAGTCCAGGAACGGGACTCCGCATCTGGATTCCGTCTCCCTCGCCATCATCGAGCAGCTCCAGGAGGACGGCCGCCGGCCGTACGCCGCGATCGGCAAGGCCGTCGGCCTCTCCGAGGCGGCCGTGCGTCAGCGCGTCCAGAAGCTGCTCGACCAGGGCGTCATGCAGATCGTCGCCGTCACGGACCCGCTCACCGTGGGCTTCCGCAGACAGGCGATGGTCGGTGTGAACGTCGAGGGCGATGTCGAGAACGTGGCGGACGCGCTGACGGCCATGCCGGAAGTGGAGTACGTGGTGATGACCGCGGGCTCGTACGACCTCCTCGCCGAGATCGTCTGCGAGGACGACGACCACCTGCTGGACGTCATCAACAAACGCATCCGGGCACTGCCCGGAGTGCGCTCCACCGAGAGCT
Organism: Streptomyces sp. NPDC001100; assembly: GCF_053598575.1. NCBI lineage: Bacteria > Bacillati > Actinomycetota > Actinomycetes > Kitasatosporales > Streptomycetaceae > Streptomyces > Streptomyces sp. NPDC001100. Next base: position 285,556 of record NZ_JBSFKO010000004.1, on the reverse strand, counting down.
TCGTTTATCTGAAGCTCAAGAAGCAGACCTACATGTGGGGAACCCGATAACCGTGAGCAAGGACCTCAGCCGCACCGCGTACGACCACCTGTGGATGCACTTCACCCGCATGTCCTCGTACGAGAACGCGCCCGTTCCCACGATCGTCCGTGGTGAGGGCACCTACATCTACGACGACAAGGGCAAGCGCTACCTCGACGGTCTCGCGGGTCTGTTCGTGGTCCAGGCCGGTCACGGCCGCGCCGAGCTGGCCGAGACCGCGGCCAAGCAGGCGCAGGAGCTGGCGTTCTTCCCCATCTGGTCGTACGCCCACCCGAAGGCCGTCGAGCTGGCGGAGCGTCTCGCGCACTACGCGCCCGGCGACCTGAACAAGGTCTTCTTCACCACCGGCGGCGGCGAGGCCGTCGAGACCGCCTGGAAGCTCGCCAAGCAGTACTTCAAGCTGCAGGGCAAGCACACCAAGTACAAGGTCATCTCGCGCGCGGTCGCCTACCACGGCACCCCGCAGGGCGCCCTGTCCATCACCGGCCTGCCGGCGCTGAAGGCCCCCTTCGAGCCCCTCGTGCCCGGTGCGCACAAGGTCCCGAACACCAACATCTACCGCGCCCCGCTCTTCGGCGACGACCCGGAGGCCTTCGGCCGCTGGGCCGCCGACCAGATCGAGCAGCAGATCCTGTTCGAGGGCCCGGAGACGGTCGCCGCGGTCTTCCTGGAGCCGGTGCAGAACGCCGGCGGCTGCTTCCCGCCCCCGCCCGGCTACTTCCAGCGGGTGCGCGAGATCTGCGACCAGTACGACGTACTCCTGGTCTCCGACGAGGTCATCTGCGCCTTCGGCCGCCTCGGCACGATGTTCGCCTGCGACAAGTTCGACTACGTCCCGGACATGATCACCTGCGCCAAGGGCATGACCTCGGGCTACTCCCCGATCGGCGCCTGCATCATCTCCGACCGCCTGGCCGAGCCGTTCTACAAGGGCGACAACACCTTCCTGCACGGCTACACCTTCGGCGGCCACCCGGTCTCCGCCGCGGTCGGCCTCGCCAACCTCGACATCTTCGAGCGCGAGGGCCTCAACCAGCACGTCCTCGACAACGAGGCCAACTTCCTGGGGACCCTGCAGAAGCTGCACGACCTCCCGATCGTCGGCGACGTCCGCGGCAACGGCTTCTTCTACGGCATCGAGCTCGTCAAGGACAAGGCCACCAAGGAGACCTTCACGGACGAGGAGTCGGAGCGCGTGCTCTACGGCTTCGTCTCCAAGAAGCTCTTCGAGTACGGCCTCTACTGCCGCGCTGACGACCGCGGTGACCCGGTCATCCAGCTGTCGCCGCCGCTGATCTCCGACCAGTCGACCTTCGACGAGATCGAGGGCATCGTCCGCCAGGTGCTGACGGAGGCCTGGACGAAGCTCTGATCGTTCCGATCGTTCCGAGGCTTCGATCGTTGCGAGGTTCGGATCTTCCTTCTGGATGATCAACACCGGCCCCGGCGCCGCCGTTCGAGTGAGAAACGGCGGCCCGGGGCCGTGTGCTGTCCGGGCTCCCGCCGACCGCTCCTTAGCGTGCCAGTGACCGATCGGCCCCCTCTTCGTTCCCCCGGACGGGGGATGCGATACGGGAAAACGGATCTGAACGAGGTGTACGCGCATGGTGGCCCCGCCGGACAACGACGTGCTCTGGGCACGTGCCCTGCACTTCCAGCACCACGACGGAACGCCCGCGCTCAGCGGCGTCTCGCTCGGCGTCCGGGAGGGCGAGATCCTCGCCGTCAACGGCCCCCGCGGCAGCGGCAAGACGACCCTGCTGCGCTGCCTCTCCGGTCTTGAGCGCCCCGGCCGCGGCGAGGTCTGGTTCAACAGCGTGCCCGTGCACACCATGGGCCCGATGACCCGCGAGCGGCTGCGCCGCGACCGCTTCGGCTGGATCGACCCGGCGCCCGTGCTCGTCCCGGAGCTGAACGTCTGGGAGAACGCGGCCCTCCCCCTGATGCTGCGCGGCACCAGCCGCCGCCGGGCCAAGACCGCCGCGCTGGAGTGGCTGGACCGCCTCGACATCGGCGACCACGCCCGCAAGCGCCCGCACGAACTGCGCCAGGCCGAACGCCAGCGCGTCTCGATCGCCCGCGCGCTGGCCCCGGCGCCGACGGTCCTGTTCGCCGACGAGCCGACCGCCCCGCTGCACCGCGCGGACCGCGCCCACGTCCTGCGCACACTCACCACAGCCGCCCGCTCGCACGGCATCACGGTCGTCCTCGCGACCCACGAGGCGGAGACGGCGGCCCTCGCGGACCGCACGGTGTCGCTTCTCGACGGCCGCCGCGTGAACACGGTCCACCTTCCCCCGGTCACCGAAGCGGAAGGCCGGGCCGAGTGCTCGCTCTCCGTCTGACCCGCGGCTCGCACCCCGCCGTCCAACTCCGCCGCCTGTTGGTCGCGGTGGCCTCGGCGGGCACGGGCTTCCTGCTCCTGTGCACCCTCGGCTACGCGATGGGCCACCCCGACTCCCCCGCCGCCGCGGCCCTCCGCCTCGGCTGGTGCGCGACCCCGCTGGCCGCCACCGTCTACTTCGCGGTGGCCGTCGCCCGCACCGACCCGGCGACAAAACCCCGCCCAGGCCTCTCCGCGATCGGCCTCGGCCCCGCCCGCCTGATGGCCATCTCCGCGACCACGACCGCCCTCGCCTGCGCCCTCGGCTCCATGCTGGCCCTCCTCTTCTTCCTGCACCTGCGCGGCGACCTCACCGGCATGCCCTTCGACGGAGCGGCGGCGGAGTTCCTGGCCTCGGACCAGCCTCTGCCGCTTCCGGCAGCACTGACCCTCCTCGCCCTCGTACCGGTGACCGCCTCCGTCGCGGTGGCCCTCACCCTGCGCCCCCGCGACCTCCGCCCCGCCTCGGAGAAGGGCCCGGCAAGGTCGTACGGCCGCTTCGGCGCGCAGGGCCGCCCGGACCGCCGCGAGACCTTCGGGGCGTACGGCCGTTTCGGCGCGCATCTGCGTGCGGGGGCGCGCGGAGGCGCGTCGGAGACCGAACAGACCGAACAGCTGGAGGGCACGAGCGAAGCCGCACCCTCCACCGATCACCCCGACCCCTCGCGCCCCGCGGCTCCCAGGGAAGCCCCCCGGGGTCTCCCCTGGGGCATCGCCGTACTGGCCGCGGGGCTCGCGGTGGAGGCGTACGCCAGCCGGGCGCGCGACGGCGGCGGGCTGTCGCTGCCCGGCGGGCTCGCCGACGGGCCCGCGAGTGTCCTGGCCGGCTGGGTGCTGACCGCGATCGGGCTGGCGCTGGCCGGTCCCGGGCTCACCTACCTCTGCGGGCGGCTGCTCCAGTCCGTCAGCCCCGGCGCGCTGCGGCTGCTGGCGGGCCGCGTGCTGATGGAGGAGGCGACCCGGATCGGGCGCCCGCTGGGAGTGGTGTGCGCGGTGGCGTCCGGCGGCTTCGCGATGACGGCGCTCTACGACGCCAACGCCCCGGCCTTCGGCCCCCTGACCACCCTCGGTCTGCTCCTGGTGACCGGCTGCACGGTGGCGACCCTGCTCACCGCCGCGCTGGAGGCCAAGCACGCCCGCGCCGACACCACGGCCGCGCTGCTCCGCCTCGGTGCCCCCGCGACGATGCTGCGCAGCGCGGCGGCCCTGCGCGCGGGCGCGCTGCTGGCCCTGTTCCTCCCGCTGACCCTGTTCGTGGCCGAGCTGGCGGCCCTGCCGCTGGCCGGCCGATGAGTTTCGCGCGGACGGCCGGTCTACCCACCGAACAGCACGCACACCCGATGGGAGAGACCCCGCATGTACCAGCAGATGATCTTCGTGAACCTGGCCGTGAACGACGTCGACGCGTCGAGGAAGTTCTTCACGGAGCTCGGCTACTCGATCAACCCCCAGTTCAGCACCGACGACTGCGCGTGTGTCGTGATCAGCGACACGATCATCGCGATGCTCCTCAGCAAGCAGCGGTACAGCGACTTCACCAAGAAGGAGATCGCCGACTCGACGACGACCAGCGAGGTACTGCTGTGTCTGAGCGCCGAGAGCCGCGAGAAGGTCGACGAACTCGTCGACAAGGCGTTCGCCGCCGGCGCCACCGGCAGCACGGACGCCATCGACCAGGGCTTCATGTACGGCCGCTCGTTCGACGACCCCGACGGTCACTCCTGGGAGGTCGTGTGGATGGACCCGGCGGCGGTCCAGGGCTGACCACGCCGGTGCCTAGCATGGGTCCGTGCAGACGAGCCCGGCCCATGCGGCCCCCCACGACGAACGCGAGATCGAGACGGTCGAGGACTTCGACGCGACCGTCTCGGCCCGCGGCACCCTCGCCGGATACCGCGTCCAGGCCGTCGATCTGACGGACCGTACAAAGGAGTTGCTCACCACAGACACCGCGGGCGCCGCCTTCCTCGGCTGTCCGATGCGCGAGGAGGCCGAGGCGAAGCTCCGCGCCGACGGCGCGCTGGTCTTCCCGCCGGTCCCGCATCTCCCCTTCGACCCCTACCGCGGTCATCTCTACACGCCCGCCGAGCTGTTCGCCTCGCTCGACAAGGGGTACGAGCAGACTCCGGACGCGCTCGCGTACGCCTGGTTCCAGCAGACCAAGGCGGACGGCGACATATACGCGTCGATGCTGCGTGCCGTCCACGACGACTCGATCTCCGACGCCCTCGACGAACTCCTGCGCGGGGCACGGGTGGTGGGCGTCATGGGCGGCCACGCGATGGCGCGCGGGACGGAGGCCTACGGCGGTGCCGCGCGCCTGGGCCGGGAGCTGAGCCGCTCCGGGTTCACCGTGGCGACCGGCGGCGGACCCGGCGCGATGGAGGCGGCCAACCTGGGCGCGTACGCGGCGCCGTACGAGGACGCGATGCTGGAGAAGGCGTGCGAACTCCTCGCCGGATCACCCTCGTTCAACCCCTCCGTCACCGACTGGGCCCAGGGCGCCTTCGAGGTCCGCACCCGCTGGCCGAAGGGCAACCACTCGATCGGCATCCCGACCTGGTTCTACGGCCACGAGCCGCCGAACGCGTTCGCGTCGCACATCGCCAAGTACTTCGCCAACGCCACCCGCGAGGACGGCCTGTTGGCCCGCTCGAACGCGGGTGTGGTGTTCCTGCCGGGCGCGGCCGGGACCGTACAGGAGATCTTCGACAACGCGACGCCGAACTACTACGAGTCGCGCGGCGAGCCGACGCCGATGGTTCTGGTGGACCGGGAGCACTGGACGGAGCGGCTGCCGACGTGGCCCCTGCTGCGTGCACTTGCCCGGGAACGGTCGATGGAGAGCCGTATCGCCCTCGTTGACCGGATCGAGGAGGCTCCGGAGGCGCTGAAACGTCTCACTCATTAAAGTACAGGTAAAGCCAACTGTCGCACGCCGGATATGCATTGACACTGCTTACGCAGCACTTATAAACCAGTGAGACTCCTGGGGGTGGTGGTGCCTCACCTCGAACGCTGCCTCATCTCCCCCTAAACCCCCCGCAGTTGCACATCCCGTGAAGGGCAAACGTGTCCATATCTCGACGTTCCGTACGCATCCTCGGTGTCGCGTCCGCCTCGGCCGCGCTCGCGCTCGGATTCGCGGGCAACGCGCTCGCCTGCAGCATCGGCGAGTTCTCCGCCTCAGCCAGCTGTGACGGCGACAAGGGTGTCATCACCGTGACCGACAAGGACGCCTCGGCCACCCAGGCGACCATCACGGTGTTCCTGGAGAACAACGGCTCCGACGCCAAGCAGGTCGGCGAGGCTCAGACCGTCAAGGGCTCGAAGGAGGGCGTCACCGTCACCTTCTCCGAGGACTGGCAGCCGAACGCGACGTACCGCGTCCACGTCGAGGCCGCCAATGGCCTCAACAAGAACATCTCGCCGAACCTGACCACCCCGTCCAAGGCCTGCGCCACGGAATCGCCCACCCCGACCCCGACCGAAGCCTCCCCGACCCCGTCGGAGACCGCCTCGACCCCGGCCGAGTCCGACACCCCGACCCCGTCGGCCTCGGAGAGCAGCAGCACCGCCCCCGCCACGACGACGGACAACGCGCCGTCTCCCGCGGCCGGCAGCTCGAACCTCGCCGAGACCGGTGCCAACTCCAACACCGGCATGATCGCCGGTATCGCGGGCGCGTTCGTCGTCGCGGGCGGCGGAGCCGTCTACTACGGCATGCGCCGCCGCGGTGCGACCAACGGCCGCTGATCCACCCGCTGTTGCTGCTGTGGCCCGTCCGGTTCGTGGGGGCGGGCCACACGCATGTCTACCGGCCGTCGAGTACGACGGTCTCGGCCGCGTCGAACTCCACCCCGACCGTGTCCCCGACCTCCGGCGCCTCCCGCAGCGCACACGCCGCCTCAAGGCGCGGCGCGCCCTCCGGCTGGAGCTGTACGGCGACATGGGTGCCCCTGAAGGTGCGGGCGGCGACCGTGCAGCGCAGGCCCTCCTCGGCGGGCAACAGGCGTACGCCTGCGGGGCGTACGAGGAGCGTGCGGGCGCCCTGGGGAGCGTCCTCGGGGACCGGCACCTTGCCCCACGGCGTGTCGGCGGCCTCTCCGGTGACCGTGGCCCCGACCACGTTGTCGAAGCCGAGGAAACGGGCCACGAACTCGTCGGCGGGGCGCTGCCAGACCTCAAGCGGCGTACCGGACTGGGCGATCCGCCCGTCCCGCATCACCACGACCCGGTCGGCCAGCGCGAACGCCTCGCCCTGGTCGTGTGTGACCGCGAGCACGGTCGTGCCCAACGCGCCGAACAGTTCGCGGAGTTCGACGACCAGCCGCTCCCGCAGCGACCGGTCGAGCTGGCCGAGCGGTTCGTCGAGCATGAGGAGCCGGGGGCGCGGTGCGAGGGCTCGGGCGAGTGCCACCCGCTGCTGCTCACCGCCGGACAGCCCCGCGACGGCACGGTTGGCGGCACCCGGCAGTCCGACGAGGTCGAGCAACTCGCCGACCCGGTCCGCCTGTTGTCCCTTCGACGCCCCGTGCATCCGCAGCCCGAAGGCCACGTTGCCGGCCACGTCCCGCTGCGGGAACAGCTGATGGTCCTGGAACATCAGACCCACCCCCCGTTTGTGCGCGGGCACCCCGGCCTGGTCACGTCCGTCGAGCAACACCCGCCCGGAGTCCAGGGGTTGCAGCCCGGCCACCGCGCGCAGCAGCGTCGACTTGCCGCTGCCGCTGGGCCCGAGCACACACACGATCTCGTGCTCGGCGACCCCCAGATCGACGGCGTCCAGCACGGGCCGTCCCCCGAACCTTACGGTCCCGCTCTCAAGACCGAGCAGCATCTAGAACTCCCCCGTCCGATCGGTGCGCAGCCGCTCAAGCACCAGCAGGGCCACCGCGCACACCACCATCAGAATCGTCGAAAGGGCCATCGCCTGGCCGTAGTTGAGATCACCGGGCCGGGACAGCAGCCGGGCCACCGCGACCGGCAGCGTCGGGTTGTCGGGCCGCGCGATGAACACGGTCGCCCCGAACTCCCCCAGCGACACCGCGAACGCGAACCCGGCAGCGATCAGCAACGCCCGCCGCACCAGCGGCAGATCGACCTCGCGCCACACCCGCCAGGGCGAGGCGCCGAGCACGGACGCCGCCTCCCTCAGCCGCCCGTCGACCGCCCGCAGCACGGGCAGCATGGTCCGTACGACGAACGGGACGCCCACCAGCGCCTGCGCGAGCGGCACCAGGATCCACGAACTCCGTAGATCCAGCGGGGGTTTGTCGAGGGAGATCAGGAAGCCGAAGCCGACGGTCACCGCCGACACCCCGAGCGGCAGCATCAGCAGCGCGTCGAAGCCCCGCACCAGCCTGCCCGCGTCGCGCCGGGTCAGCGCCGCGGCGGCGAGCCCGCCGATCACCACGGCGATCGCGGTGGCGGCGACGGCGTACTCCAGCGAGTTGCCGATCGCGGCGATCGGCGGGACCAGGAAGGTGCCGCCGTCGTCATGGGTCAGTGCCCGGTAGTAGCCGAAGTCCGGTGTGTCGAGCGACCGTTGGACCAGCACGGCGAGCGGCAGCACCAGGAGGAGAAGGACGGAGGCCAGGACCCCGGCCAGCAGTGCCCACTGCCCGGTACCGCGCGGGCGGCGTGCGGTCGCCGCCGGGTCCACGAGCCGTAGGGCCGTCTCCCGTCGCCGTACCGTCCAGGCGTGGACGGCGAGGATCGCGCCCACCGCGACGAACTGGACGATGGTGAGCACGGCGGCCGTGGAGAGGTCGAAGACTTCCGAGGTCTGGCGGTAGATCTCCACTTCGAGGGTCGAGAAGGTCGGGCCGCCGAGGATCTGCACCACGCCGAAGGAGGTGAAGGTGAAGAGGAAGACCATGAGCGCGGCGGCGGCCACGGCGGGCGCGAGCGCGGGCAGCGTCACCTTCCGCCAGGCCCGCAGCCGGGAGGCGCCGAGCATGCGTGCGGCCTCCTCCTGACGCGGGTCGAGCTGGGCCCACAGGCCGCCCACCGTCCGTACGACGACCGCGTAGTTGAAGAAGACGTGCGCGAGCAGGATGGCCCACACGGTGGTGTCCAGCCGTACGCCCCATAGGTCGTCGAGGAGTCCGCCCCGGCCGACGAGCGCGAGGAAGGCCGTACCGACGACGACCGTGGGCAGCACGAAGGGGACCGTCACTACGGCCCGCAGCACATGCCTTCCCGGGAAGTCGAAGCGCGCGAAGACATACGCGCCGGGGAGTGCGATCAGCAGCGTGAGCGCGGTGGAGGCGAGCGCCTGCCAGGTGGTGAACCACAGCACGTGCCGGATGTCGGACTGCGCCAGCACGTCCCCGATCCGGCCCAACTGCCAGGCGCCGTCCACCTTGAGACCGCGCCCGACGATCGCGGCGACCGGGTAGGCGAAGAACACCGCGAAGAACGCGACGGGCAGGGCCATGAGGCCGAGCCGTGTCGCGCCGCCCCTGGTTCCGCGGGACTTCCGCGGGACTACTTCAGTACGAGCGAGGTCCACGACTTGACCCACTGGTCCCGGTCGGCGGCGATCTTCGTGGGGGCCATGGTCTCGGGGTCCTTGGCCTGCGGGCCGTACTTCGTGAACTCGGCCGGCACGGTCGCGCCCTCGACCACCGGGTAGACGAACATGTTGAGCGGCATGTCCTCCTGGAACTTCCTGGTGAGCAGGAAGTCGATGAAGGCCTTGCCGCCCTTGGTGTTCCTGGCGTTGCTGAGCAGTCCCGCGTACTCGGTCTGCCGGAAGCAGGTGCCGTACGACACCCCGGTGGGCGCGGTGGTCGGCTTCGGGTCGCCGTAGATGACCTCGGCGGGCGGCGAGGAGGCGTACGAGACGACGAGGGGCCGGTCGCCGCCCGCCTTCTTGCCGCCGGCGGACCCGGAGAACTCCTGGTCGTAGGCCTGCTCCCAGCCGTCGACGACCTTGACGCCGTTCGCCTTGAGCTGCTTCCAGTAGGCCTGCCACCCGTCGTCGCCGAACCGGGCCGCGCTGCCGAGCAGGAAGCCGAGGCCGGGCGATGAGGTGGCCGCGTTCTCGGTGACGAGGAGGTTCTTGTACTCGGGCTTGACCAGGTCCGCGAAGGAGGCCGGCGGGGTCAGCTTGTGCTTGCTGAAGTAGGCCTTGTCGTAGTTGACACAGATGTCGCCGGTATCGATGGGCGTGACCCGGTGCTTGGTCTCGTCGACGCGGTACGCGGGCTTGACGGTGGCGGAGCCCTTCGCGTCGTAGGACTGGAAGAGGCCGTTGTCGAGTGCCCGGGAGAGCAGGGTGTTGTCGACGCCGAAGAAGACGTCGCCCTGGGGGTTGTCCTTGGTCAGGATCGCCTTGTTGACGGCCTGCCCGGCATCGCCGTCCTTGAGGACCTTGACGGTGTACCCGGACTGCTTCTCGAAGTCTTTCAGCACGCTCTTGGAGACGGCCCACGAGTCGTGGCTGACGAGCGTGACGGTCTTGGAGCCGGAGCCGCCGCTCCCGTCCGACCCCGACCCGCACGCGGAGAGCGTGACCAGGCCGAGACCCACGAGGACAGCACAGTACTTCTTGGTGTTCACGGTGATGACCGAACTTCCTACCCAGAATGACCTGGGCGAGGTTCAGAGGGTCTGCGGCCCGATTGCCGCACTCTCAGCGCTGCGCGCTCCCCTGTCGGATATGAAGGTGTACGTACAGGTGGTACGGGTGAAGATTACCTCTCGGTGGCCGCGAGCTGACCGCACGCTCCGTCGATCTCCTGGCCACGGGTGTCCCGGACGGTGACCGGCACCCCATGGGCCGCGATGGCCTCGACGAACGCCTTCTCGTCCTCGGGACGGGAGGCCGTCCACTTGGAGCCCGGCGTCGGGTTCAGCGGGATCAGGTTGACGTGCACCGGCTTGCCCTTGAGGAGCCGGCCGAGGCGGTCACCGCGCCACGCCTGGTCGTTGATGTCCCGGATCAGCGCGTACTCGATGGACAGCCGGCGCCCCGACTTCGCCGCGTACTCCCAGCCGGCGTCGAGGACCTCGCGCACCTTCCACCGGGTGTTCACGGGGACCAGGGTGTCGCGCAGTTCGTCGTCGGGCGCGTGCAGCGAGATCGCGAGCCGGCACTTGAAGCCCTCGTCCGCGAAGCGGTGGATCGCCGGGACGAGTCCGACCGTCGAGACGGTGATCCCGCGCTGCGAGAGGCCGAGACCGTCCGGCTCCGGGTCGGTGAGGGCACGGATGGACTGCACGACCCGCTTGTAGTTGGCGAGGGGCTCGCCCATGCCCATGAAGACGATGTTGGAGAGCCGGGCAGGTCCGCCGGGGATCTCACCATCCCTCAGCGCCCGCATGCCGTCCACGATCTGGTGCACGATCTCACCGGTCGACAGATTGCGGTCCAGGCCGGCCTGACCGGTCGCGCAGAACGGGCAGTTCATGCCACACCCCGCCTGCGAGCTGATGCACATGGTGACCCGGTCCGGGTACCGCATCAGCACGGACTCGACGAGCGTCCCGTCGAACAGCCGCCAGAGCGTCTTGCGGGTGGTCTCCTGATCGGTCGACAGATGCCGTACGACCGTCATCAGCTCAGGAAGCAGCGCCTCCTGCAGCTTGGCGCGCGACCCGGCGGGGATGTCGGTCCACTCCGCCGGGTCGTGCGCGAGGCGCGCGAAGTAGTGCTGCGAGAGCTGCTTGGCGCGAAAGGGCTTCTCCCCGATCGCGGCGACGGCTTCCTTGCGCTCGGCGGGCGTGAGATCGGCAAGGTGCCGCGGCGGCTTCTGGGCTCCGCGGGGGGCGACGAATGTGAGTTCTCCGGGCTTAGGCATGGCTGTACCAGTGTCGCAGATCGTTTGACGTGATCCGTTTCCGGTGATCCGCTTCAGCCGGTATCAGCCGATGTGCTCCAGGTGTTCCCGCAGGAGCTTCTCGTTGTGGGGCATCTCGCGTCGCACCTGGGGGCGTACGACGAGGGGCAGCAGGACCTTGCCGATGCCGTGTCCCTCGAAGTCGAGGTCCATCGTCACCCGGGTACGGCGTCCGTCGTCGACGGGTTCGATCTCACCGCGGAAGTTGCCCCTGACGGGACCGTCGATCCCGCGCACGGTCCAGGCGCGCGGCGGCTGGAACTCGGTGCACTCCATGGTCATCGCCATGTCGCGGCGACCCACGTGCCGGATGACGCGGACCCGGGAGCCGAGGCCGAAGGGCCGGTCGTCGAGCTGTTCGGCGGACAGCGCGCTCTCCTGCCACTCGGGGAGGTGGGACGGGTCGATGACGTACGCCCAGGCGTCCTCGGGACGGCAGTCCACGTCGAACTCTTCATGGAAGGCGGACACGATGCCCTCCTCCTTTGAGGGCGGTCCCCTTTTTCAGGGCTTGTACCGAAATCATACGACCGGGCGCCCCCGTGCCCTGGAGAAGTCCTCCACGGAACGGGGGCGCCCGGAATGTCGTACGACGACGATCGTCAGGCGGACCCGACGAACAACACGAACATCAGCCACACGACCGGAGCAGTCGGCAGCAAGGAATCCAGCCGGTCCATGATGCCGCCGTGGCCCGGCAGCAGCGTGCCCATGTCCTTGATGCCGAGGTCGCGCTTGATCATGGACTCGCCGAGGTCGCCCAGCGTGGCGCTGGCCGCGACCGCGAGGCCCAGGACGAGGCCCTGCCACCAGCTGCCGTCGTCGATCAGGAACTGCATGCACAGCGCGCCCGCCACCATCGCGAAGGACACCGCCCCGAACAGGCCCTCGCGGGTCTTTCCGGGGCTGATGCGCGGAGCGAGCTTGTGCGTGCCGAAGCGCCAGCCGACGGCGTAGGCCCCGGTGTCGCTGACGACCGTCAGCAGCAGGAACGTCAGGACCCGCCAGGCGCCGTCGTCGGCGGTGAGCATCAGGGCGACGAACGTGGCCAGGAACGGCACGTAGAACGCCGCGAAGACACCCGCCGTTACGTCCCTGAGGTAGCCCTCCGGCGGTTCCGTCATCCGCCACACGAGGACGGCGAGCGCGGTGAGCGCCATGGCGACCCAGGCACCCTCGGGACCCCGGACGTAACCGGCGACGACCATCGCGGCCCCGCCGACCGCGAGGGGCACGAGGGGCGCCTTGATGCCCTTGCGCTCCTGCAGCCGCGAGGTCAGCTCCCACAGGCCGACGACCACGGCCACCGCTATCACGCCGACGAACACGGCCTTGACGACGAACAGGGACGCGATGATCACCGCACCGAGTCCGACGCCGACCCCTATGGCCGCACCCAGGTCCCGGCCCGCGCTCTTCTTCTGCGGGGCGGGCGCCGGTGGCGAGGCGTCGGGCATGGGCTCCGGATTCTGCGGCACCGCCCCGTAGGGCTGCGCCTGCGGCGTGTCAGAGGGCTGCGTCCGCGGGTCGTACGACGGCGACTGCCGTACGTCGTACGGCGGCTGCTGCGTCTCGTCGCGGAACAAGGGGCCGCTCAGCCGAGCGGCCCCCCGGTCGTCATCCTGGTGTCCGCCGTATGCGGGCTCGTCGGGCACGATGGGCATGGGGCGAGTCTGCTGCGCCTCAGGCGCATCGTACGTGGGACCCGCCGGGGCAGCCCCCTGGACAGGCCCCTGGTCGGACGGCCCCCAGTACCCGGCTTGTGGCGGTGCTCCCCAGGAAGAGTCGTTCATCAGACCTCGAGCAGCTCCGCTTCCTTGTGCTTGAGGAGTTCGTCCACCTGGGCGACGTACTTCGCCGTGGTGTCGTCGAGCTCCTTCTCCGCGCGACGGCCCTCGTCCTCGCCGACCTCGCCGTCCTTGACGAACTTGTCGATCGTCTCCTTGGCCTTGCGGCGGATGGAACGGATCGAGATCTTGGAGTCCTCGGCCTTGGTCTTGGCGACCTTGATGTACTCCTTGCGGCGCTCCCCCGTCAGCTCGGGGAACGTCACGCGGATGATGTTTCCGTCGTTGCTCGGGTTGACTCCGAGGTCCGAGTCGCGGATCGCCTGTTCGATGTTGCGCAGCGCGCTCTTGTCGAACGGGGTCACCACGGCCATGCGCGGCTCCGGCACGGAGAACGAGGCCAGCTGGTTGATCGGCGTCAGTGCCCCGTAATAGTCCGCCACGATCTTGTTGAACATCGCCGGGTGCGCACGGCCGGTGCGGATCGCGGCGAAGTCCTCCTTGGCGACCACGACGGCCTTCTCCATCTTCTCCTCGGCCTCGAGGAGGGTCTCTTCGATCACCACTTGCTCCTGCGTGTCTTGAGTAGGCCCGGCTGCTGTGCTGTGTCGGCGTCGGCGGCCGGCTGCGTCGCGTCTTCTTCCTGCACGGTTCCCGACCGGCAGGACATTGTCCATCCCCCGGTCAGGGTCATCAGCCCTGGCTGCCTTGGTCACCCACAAGCGTGCCGATCTTCTCACCCTTGACGGCGCGGGCGATATTGCCCTCGGCGATCAGCTCGAAGACCAGGATCGGAAGCTTGTTGTCGCGGCACAGGGTGATGGCGGTCATGTCGGCGACCTTGAGGTCCTGGGTGATGACCTCGCCGTAGCTCAGCGAGTCGAACTTGACGGCCGCGGGGTTGGTCTTCGGGTCGGAGTCGTAGACCCCGTCCACGCCGTTCTTGCCCATCAGCAGCGCCTCGGCGTTGATCTCCAGGGCGCGCTGGGCGGCGGTGGTGTCGGTGGAGAAGTACGGCATGCCCATACCCGCGCCGAAGATGACCACACGGCCCTTCTCCAGGTGGCGCACGGCGCGCAGCGGGATGTACGGCTCGGCGACCTGGCCCATGGTGATGGCGGTCTGGACGCGGCTGTCGATGCCCTCCTTCTCCAGGAAGTCCTGGAGGGCGAGGCAGTTCATCACGGTGCCGAGCATGCCCATGTAGTCGGAGCGGGCCCGGTCCATGCCGCGCTGCTGGAGTTCGGCGCCGCGGAAGAAGTTGCCGCCGCCGATGACGACGGCGACCTCCGCGCCGTCCCGCACGACGGCCGCGATCTCGCGGGCGATCTTGTGCACCACGTCGGGGTCGACGCCCAGGCCACCGCCTCCGGAGAAGGCCTCTCCGGACAGCTTCAGCAGAAACCGGCCGCGTACTTTGCCGTCGTCGCTCTTCTGGGCCTTGGTGGTCATGACGTTCTCGCCTCTTTTACGTGGTCGCACATACGAAGAAGGCCACTGCCGGTGGGGTGTCGTTCGCATCCCATGCTCGGCAATGGCCTCCTCGTCAGATCTGCTGTCGTCCGCCACGCGCGCGTGCGCGACGGCGTACCGGCTCGACTGCTGACGACCCTAGCGGGATTCCGCGGGCCGCCGCGCGTCGATCGCGGTACGGACTCAGATGCCGACCTTGATGCGCGTGAAGCGCTTCAGGGTGACACCCGCCTCGTCCAGAACCTTCTGGACGGACTTCTTGGGGTCGAGCGCGTACGGCTGACCGAGCAGCGTCGCGTCCTTGAAGAAGCCGCCCACACGACCCTCGACGATCTTGGCGATCGCGGCCTCGGGCTTGCCCTCGGCGCGGGTGGTCTCCTCGGCGATGCGGCGCTCGGACTCGACGACCTCGGCCGGCACGTCCTCCTTGGCCAGGTACTTCGGCGCGAAGGCGGCGATGTGCTGGGCGACACCGCGGGCGACCTCGGCGTTGGGCTTGTCCAGCTCGACGAGGACACCGATCTGCGGGGGCAGGTCGGGCATCGTGCGGTGCATGTACGCGGAGACGTAACCGTCGGCGTACTGGGCGAAGCGGTCCAGGACGATCTTCTCGCCCAGGTTCGCGTTGGCCTCGTCGACGAACGCCTGGACCGTCTTGCCGGGCTCGATCTCGGACGCGAGGAGCGCCGCGATGTCGGCCGGGGCGGTGGCGGCGACGTGCTGGGCGATCTGGTTGGCGACGGCCTGGAACTTCTCGCCCTTGGCGACGAAGTCCGTCTCGCACTTCAGCTCGACCAGGACACCGGAGGCGTTGTCGTCGGCGATGACGGAGACCACGGCGCCGTTCTCGGCGGAGCGGCCCTCGCGCTTGGCGACGCCCTTCTGGCCCTTGATACGGAGCGCCTCGACGGCCTTCTCGACGTTGCCGTCGGCCTCGTCCAGCGCCTTCTTGCAGTCCATCATGCCGGCGCCGGTGAGCTCGCGGAGCTTCTTGACGTCGGCGGCGGTGTAGTTCGCCATGATCTGGAAATCTCTTCTCGGAGTTCGAAGTCTCGAAGTCGGCGGCGGCCGCGTGGTGAGCGGGCTCCCGCCAAAGATCTACGGGCTACGAAGATCTAGGGGCTGTGAGTGAACGGCGGGTGGCGCGGTCGGCACCACCCGCCGTCACTTCGGCTCAGCCCTTTGGCCCGGAAGGTCAGGCCGTTGGCCGGAGGGTCAGGCCTGCTCGGCGTCGGCGGCCGGAGCAGCCTCGGCGGCGGGGGCCTCGACCTCGGCAGCGGCCTCCTCGGCAGCGACCGGAGCGTCGGCCTGCTCGGCGTCGGCGACCTTCTCCGTCTCGGCGGAGGTCTGCACCTCGGCGTCGGCGGCCGGAGCCTCGTCAGCCTTCTTCTCGCCTTCGAGCAGGTCGCGCTCCCACGCGGCGAGCGGCTCGCCGGCGGCCTTGTCACCCTTGGCCTCGGCGGCGACACCGGAGCGGCTGATGAGGCCCTCGGCGACGGCGTCGGCGATCACGCGGGTGAGCAGGGTGACGGAGCGGATCGCGTCGTCGTTGCCCGGGATCTTGTAGTCGACCTCGTCGGGGTCGCAGTTCGTGTCGAGGATGGCGACGACCGGAATGTTGAGCTTCCGGGCCTCACCGACCGCGATGTGCTCCTTCTTGGTGTCCACGATCCAGACGGCGCTGGGGACCTTGGACATCTCGCGGATACCACCGAGGGTCTTCTCCAGCTTGGCCTTCTCGCGCGAGAGCACGAGAAGCTCCTTCTTGGTGAGACCGGACGCGGCGACGTCCTCGAAGTCGATCTGCTCAAGCTCCTTGAGGCGCTGCAGACGCTTGTAGACGGTGGAGAAGTTGGTGAGCATGCCGCCCAGCCAGCGCTGGTTGACGTAGGGCATGCCGACGCGGGTGGCCTGCTCGGCGATGGCCTCCTGCGCCTGCTTCTTCGTGCCGACGAACATGACCGTGCCGCCGTGGGCGACGGTCTCCTTGACGAACTCGTAGGCGCGGTCGATGTACGACAGCGACTGGAGCAGGTCGATGATGTAGATGCCGTTGCGCTCCGTGAAGATGAAGCGCTTCATCTTCGGGTTCCAACGACGGGTCTGGTGACCGAAGTGGACGCCGCTTTCCAGCAGCTCCCGCATCGTGACGACGGCCATGGCCGTTCTCCTTGATTTTCTCGGTTGTGCCGCGAGCACCGGGACGGCACTCGCGCCTGACGCCCACATGCGCGTGCCCAGAGGACCGAGGAGCGCTGACACCGGTTTTCGTCTCTCGACGGAGGACCGGATGTCGGGGCGTGCGAAGTCGACCCGGTGACCCGGATCGCCAAAGGAAGTGTACGGGACCCGCGAGGTACCGGGTGACGCCGTTGTCCACAGGCACCCGCCGGTCCACAGGTCCCGGCCATGATCGACACGGGTACGGCACGGTTTGTGCCATGCGAACACGACGGCATCCACGACAACTGCGGCATCCGCACCCGGCGCTGGCCTTGGTACTGGCCCTCTTCCTGACCCTGCTGACCTGCGCGGCCCGGGCGGACGACGCCCCTCCACCGCCACCGGGAGTCCCACCCCCTCCCCTACCGGCCATGGCCCGCACCTGGCCCGTCGGTTCCCACCCCTTGGTCCTACGAGGCTGGGAGCCCCCGGCGACGCTCTACGCCCGCGGCCACCGGGGCGTGGACCTGTCGACCCCGGCCGGCGCTCCGGTACGGGCGGTGGCGGCGGGCCGGGTGTCCTTCGCGGGGCGGGTGGCAGGGAAAGGGGTGGTCTCGGTGGAACTGACGGGGACGGATCTCCGCACGACCTACGAACCGGTGAGCGCGACGGTGAAGAAGGGGGACGTGGTGGAGGCGGGCGGCGTCGTGGGGACGGTCGAGGTCACGGGCTCGCACTGCGCGACGACGTGCATGCACTGGGGCCTGCTGAGAGGAGAGGCGTACTTGGACCCGCTGGGACTACTGCCACCGTGGCTGCTGAACAGGGGGCCGTCACGCTTGCTGCCGGTCCTGGGAACGCCCGGTCTTTAGGGGCGCGGGGCTGTATCGATTTGCGGCTCCGCCGCGGGGCGCGACCAGCCCCCACCGGCCCGCAGCCGACACTCAACCCTGAACGCCCCGCAAAGCCATACTCACCGCAGCCTCGGTAATCACCGAAGGATCCTCCGCAGCCCCCAGCTCAATCCGCCGCACAGCCGCATCGACAACCCCTTGCAGCAACATCGCGGCCAACCGAGGCTCCCCATGCCCCATCTCCGCCAACGCCTCGACGATCATCGCGACCAGCCCACCGTGTGCGGCCCGGATCTTCTCCCGCGCCCCGGCGTCCAGTTCACTCGCCGAGATGGCGACCACGGCCCGGTGCCGCCGGTCCCCGACCAGGGCCAGCTGCTGCCGCACGTACGCTTCCACCTTGGCCTCGGCGGAGCCGGCCCGCTCCATCGCCGCCGCCACGTCCGCCGCCCAGACGGGGAAGTCGACCTCGCAGAGTTCCTCGACGACGGCGGCCCGGGAGCGGAAGTACTCGTACACGGAGGACCGCGCGAGACCCGTCCGCTCGGCCAGGGCCGGGAAGGTCAGCGCCTCCGTCCCGCCCTCGGACAGCAGGGAGCGAGCCGCGTCCAGCAGGGCGGCTCGCTGCATCGACCGGTGCTCGGCCACGGAGGCCGCTCGAATCCTTGGCACGTCAACCACTCTACGGACGGTCCACCCCCGGCGGGAGTGACCGGGGCCATGCAGGCACGATTCTGCGAGGTCGAGAAGGCGGTACGGCTTTCGCTCAGCGGCCGAAACTGGCCAGCTTGGCGCGCAGTTGCAGCACCGACTTGGTGTGGATCTGACTGACCCGGCTCTCGGTCACCCCGAGCACATTGCCGATCTCGGCGAGGGTCAGCCCCTCGTAGTAGTAGAGCGTGACGACGGTCTTCTCCCGCTCGGGCAGCGTGTTGATCGCCCGCGCCAGGAACCGCCGCAGCTCCCGCCCCTCCGCCACCTCCACCGGGTTGTCGGCGGCGGTGTCCTCCAGGGTGTCCATCAGGCTGAGCCGGTCGCCGCCCTCTCCGCCTGCATGCAGCAGCTCCTCCAGGGCCACCACGTTGGCCAGCGACAACTGGCTGAAGACAGCGTGGAGTTCGTCCACCGCGATGCCCATCTCGGCGGCCACCTCGCCTTCGCTGGGGGTGCGCCTGAGCCGCGCCTCCAGCGTCGCGTACGCCCGCTCCACATTCCGCGCCTTCTGCCGCACCGAGCGCGGGATCCAGTCGAGGGCGCGCAGCTCGTCGATCATCGCGCCCCGGATGCGGGTGATCGCGTACGTCTCGAACTTGATCTCCCGCTCGATGTCGAACTTCTCGATGGCGTCGATCAGTCCGAACACCCCCGACGACACGAAGTCCGCCTGCTCGACGTTGGGCGGCAACCCCACGCTCACCCGTCCCGCGACGTATTTCACGAGCGGCGAGTAGTGCAGGATCAGCTGCTCGCGCAGCCGCTCGTCGCCCGTCGTCTTGTACGACCGCCACAGCTCGTCGAGCGTCGAGGGAGCGGGCGGCCGGACGCTGCCACCGTCACGGGCGGCTGGGGGGATCGCCGCCCGGTCGGACCCGGAGGTGTGCTGGGGCATTCGTCGCCTTGTGCCGTTCTGCCGTGAAGTGGGGTTGCCTGGGTGAGCTGTCGGAGTGATGGGGAGATGCCGGTCTGTTTGCCGGTCTGTGCCGGAATCCCCGTGAGCGTAGCGTGACTGGAGTGTCGCGGTGTGCGAAGGGCAGGGCTCGGACCGGCCACGGACGCGTTCGACGGGTTGCCGGAACGGGCCACTCCAGTCGCTCTGCGTGATCACCGGAATGCGCCAACTGCGGGAATTCCCAAGGGTGTCGGGGTTCCCCCGGACGGCCGAACACACTCGGTCAGCGGCGCCCCCGATCGGGCCGGACCGAGATCATCGCCTGGCGTGTCAACTTCCAGCCGTCGCCGTGTCGTTCGACGTAACCAAGTGCTCGGAGTTCGTACAGTCTCGCGACCGCGTCGTCCTCCGTGGTCTGCGCACCGCGGGCGATCTCCCGTACCGCTGCCGCCCTGTTGCCGGGGAGGGCGGCGAGGATGCGGCGGGCGGCCGGCTCCAACAGGTCGCGCGGGAGCACCGGTCCGCGTCGGTCCGGAGCCAGTTCGCCCATGTCGCCGACCAGTTCGACGACTTCGGCCGCGTCGGTGACCAGCACCGCGTCCCCGCGCAGGAGTTCGTGCACACCGGCGGACAGCCCGCTGGTGGCCGGCCCCGGCACCCCTATGGTGTGGCGCCCCAGCCGCTGCGCCGCCCGGGCCGTGACGAGCGATCCGCTGCGGTACGCCGCCTCGACCACCACGGTGCCCCTGGTGAGCGCCGCGATCACCCGGTTCCGGAGGATGAACCTGCTCGGCGTCGGATGCTCGCCGGGCGGCAACTCGCCCACCACGAGCCCTTGTTCGGCGATCCTGTCGATCAACTGGGCGTGGCCGCGCGGGTAGGCCCGGTCGACCCCGCAGGCGAGCACGGCAACGGTGGCACCGCCCGCGCCGAGGGCGCCGCGATGTGCGGCACCGTCGACGCCGTAGGCACCCCCGGACACGACGATCCAGCCGTCCTGGGCGAGATCGGCGGCGAGGGTGGCCGCCATGTGGGCGCCGTACTCGGTGCAGGCGCGGGCGCCGACGACGGCGACGGACTTGAGTGCCCATACCCGCAGACTGGGCCGCCCGCGCACCCACAGTCCGATGGGCCGCGCGTCCCCGAGGTCGTCCAGCTGGGCGGGCCATTCGGTGTCACCGGGGCACACGAATCGCACCCCGGCCTCCCGCGCGACCTCCATGTCCCGCCCCGGCTCGACCGACTCGGCCCGCGTGCACAGCCCGGCCCAGCGTTTGTCGGTGACCCCGACCAGCTGCGGCCCCCCGTCCCGCAGCCGCCGGGCCACTTCCACGGCTCCGAGCTCCCGAATCCAGCGCCCGGCCACTTCGTCGCCGGGTTCGACGACCCGGGCGAGGAAGACGCGGGCATGGAACTCGTCGCCCGGGTCCTCGTGCGCGGTCACGCCGGTGCCCCGAGGGACGTCAGCGCGCCACGTGCGACGCCTGTGCGCAGTTGCAGGGCGAGGAGCACGTCCGTGTGGTCGGGCCGGTCGTGCCCCTTGAGGTCCGCGACAGTCCAGGCCACGCGCAGGACCCGGTCGATCCCGCGCGCGGTCAGCGCACCCCGTTCCAGACTGCGTTCGGCCTCGTCCATCGCTCCGCGCACGGCGTGCCAGCGGCTGCGCAGTTCACGGCCGGGCACCTCGCTGTTGGTGCGCCACGGAGTGTCCGCGAGGCGAGCCGCCGCCCGCTCCCTGGCCGCCCGCACCCGGTCCGCGACCGTCGCGGTGGTCTCTCCTCGCACGCCGCAGGCGGTGAGCTGCTCCCGCGTGACGCGGTCCACCGTGACCCGCAGGTCCACCCGGTCGAGCAGTGGGCCGGAGAGCCGGGCCTGATAGCGGCGGATCGACATCGGCGCGCACTCGCACAGATCGTCGGTCTGCGAGAAACGGCCGCACGGACAGGGGTTGGCCGCGAGCACCATCAGGAACCTCGCCGGGAACCGGACGACGCTCGCACTGCGCGCGATCACCACATGCCCGGCCTCCAGGGGCTGTCGAAGCGCGTCGAGGGCCTGACCACTGAATTCCGGCGTTTCGTCCAGAAACAGAACACCTCTGTGTGAAAGCGACACCGCCCCGGGCCGCGCGATCCCCTGCCCGCCCCCGACGAGGGCCTGCATCGTGGCCGAGTGGTGCGGGGCGCAGTAGGGGGCGGCATCGATGAGGGGCCTGCCCGACGGCAGGAGGCCCGCCACCGAATGCACCGCCGTGACCTCCAGTGACTCCTGCCGGTCGAGCGGCGGCAGGACGGCGGGCAACCTCTCCGCGAGCATTGTCTTGCCGGCTCCCGGCGGGCCTTCGAGGAACAGATGATGTCCCCCGGCCGCCGAGACCTCCACTGCCGTCCGCGCGGAGAGCTGGCCTACGACGTCCGCGAGGTCATGCCCCGCGTCGTGCTGGGCCGCGCCCATGCTGTGCATCCCCGTGGCGGCGCCCGTGCCGGGCATGCGCAGTCCGGCGAGAAGCGGGTCCGGGCGTCCCAGCTCGTCGGGTTCCTCGTCGGGCACGGGTTCGTCGGCGAGTACGGCGATCAGCTGCCGCAGCGTGCGGACACCGAGCACGGACACCCCGGGCACGAGGGATGCCTCGGCGGCGGCACACTCCGGCACCACCACCTGCTCGTACCCCGCGTCCGCCGCCGCCAGCACAGCCGGCAGGATCCCCCGGACCGGCCGGACCCTCCCGTCGAGTCCCAGCTCTCCGATCATCACGATGTCGGCGAGCACCCGGGGATCGATCCGTTCGGACGCGCCCAGTACCGCGGCGGCGACGGCCAGGTCGAAGCCGCTGCCGCTCTTCGGTACGGACGCCGGGCTCAGGCCCACCGTCAGTTTCTTCTGCGGCCAGGCGGCGCCGGAGTTGACGACCGCGGCCCGCACCCGGTCCTTGCTCTCCGTCAGGCTCTTGTCGGGCAGTCCGACCAGCGTGAACGCGGCGACGCCGGGTTCGAGGTCGGCCTGGACCTCGACGACCACGCCCTCGACGCCCACCAGCGCCACCGAGCACGTACGAGCGAACGCCATCTCAGACCACCCCCCGCGCGTGCTCGACGACGGCTGCGCCACGGCCGGGCAGGAGGACTCCCACGAGGTCGATGCGGACACCGCCCGGTGGTGCCCCTCCGTGGGCGTGGATCCAGCATTCGGCGAGGCCGCGCAGGCGCTCCGCCTTCTCGGGGGTCACCGCGGCCATCGGGTGCTCGTAGGCTCCGGCCCGCCGTGTCTTGACCTCGCAGACGACCAGGACGTCGCCGTCCCGAGCCACGATGTCGATCTCGCCGGTCCTGCCACAGCGCCAGTTGCGCTCCAGGACCGTCATCCCGGCCGCGACCAGCCGTCGTGCGGCCAGCGTCTCGCCGTACTTGCCGAGTGCACTGCGTGCGTTCATGTCGGCACCACCTCCGGCGCCAACCGTCACGCAGAACGGTCCACCGAGTGGATCTTGGTGGACCGTTCAGTGCTTGTGGAGAACTCCGTCACCCACACGAGCGACGGGCGCTCCGCGAGGAGCCGCCGTCAGCCGCCCGGCAGCTCCAGATCGCTCTTGTTCAGCTCCTCGATGTTCACGTCCTTGAATGTGAGCACCCTGACCTGCTTGACGAAGCGAGCCGGTCGATACATGTCCCACACCCAGGCGTCCGCCATGGACACCTCGAAGAAAACCTCGCCCTGGACCGAGTGCACCTGCATCTCGTAGTCGTTGGTGAGGTAGAAGCGCCGTTCGGTCTCGATCACGTATTTGAACAGACCGACGACATCGCGGTACTCCCGGTAGAGCTTCAGCTCCATCTCGGTCTCGTACTTTTCGAGGTCCTCGGCGCTCATGGCATGTTCCCCTTCAGCCGTGCGATCCCACCATTGTGCGCCAGTCCCGTGCACCCCTAGACGATTTCCGTGTCAAGGGTCACCGGCCCGGCCGGGGGCCCTTCGTCGATCAGCCTGCGGAGCAGTTCGGCGAGTCTGGTCGGATACACCGTCTCATGCGCCCGCTCCAGTTCCCGGCACGTCCACCAACGTGCTCCGGAGACGCTGCGCCGCTCCAGCTCGGTGAGGGCCGTGGCACCGGGTACCCCGTCGGCCGTGGCGGGCGTCCTGGCCAGGTAGTACCACTCGTCCTGGTCCCAGCGGCGGCCCGCGAACGGGAAGGAGCAGGTCCGGGTCCACAGCACCGGGCCGAGCTCCGCCCGGGTGATCCCGGTCTCCTCAGCGAGTTCCCGCAGCGCCGCCTCCTCGTGGGTCTCGTCGCCCTCCAGGCCGCCGCCCGGCGTGAACCACCAGTCGTCGGCCGGGTCGTCCGGCTCGTGGCCGTGCAGCAGCAGGATGCGGTCCTGCGGGTCGAGGAGGATCACCCGGGCGACCTTGCGCAGCCCGCCCTCGTACGAGTCGCCGTAGGCGCCCTCCTCGGTGGCCTCAGCGGGCACCGGCGGGCTCCGTACGGGTCCGGGTGCGGCGGCCGGCCAGCCGCTTGGCGACGGGGCCGTAGGCGCCGCCGCCGAGGACGAGCACCGCGCCCGCGACAATGAGGGCGACGACCGTGCGCAGCGGGCCCGGCCGGGAGAGGCCGCCGAGTTCCTCGAAGCCGGTGGGGCGGTCCAGCATGCCCTTCATGGGCCATACGACGGCGTCCACGCGGGCGTTCACGGCGCTGCTCGCGACGGTGCCGCTGGCGACGTCCGTGAGGTGGGCGCTGGAGTCCAGGGAGCCCTGGCGCTCGTCGCCGAGGAGGAACAGGCGGCCCTTGGGGACCTTCACCGTCGGGATCGTCTTGTCCTCGACCGCGCCGCCCTTGAGGTAGCCCTCGTCGATCTGCTTGCCGTTGACGACGAGCTTGCCGTTGGTGCAGCAGGAGACGGTGTCCCCGCCGACCGCGACGACGCGCTTGACCACGGGGGCGTTCGTCACCCAGGTCTTGTCGGTGAAGACGACGACGTCGCCCCGGCGCACCTCGCTGCCGTCGATGCGCTGCGCCAGCACCCGGTCGCCCATGTCGATGGTCGGCGTCATGGAGCTGGTGGGCACCGTGTACGGCCGGTAGACCACCGCTCCCCAGCCGAATCCGCCGAGGAACAGCACAAGGCCCAGTGCGACGGCCAGTCCGGACAATCGCTGTCCGGTCCGGCTGCCCACCGGGCCCTTGCCAGTGCCACCGCCGGTACGCGGGGCCGTACGTGTTGCGCTCTCGCCACCCATGGGTCCGCACCCTACCCGGCGGTACCGAGGGTGGTCAGCCCTTCCTCCGGGACCAAGGTCACAAGCTCTACAAGGCCTTTACCCGACCTTGGCGGACCGCCTGCGGCGCCACAGGGCCAGCGGCAGCACGCCGACGAGGGCGAGGCCCTCCGGTGCGGCCGTGAGCAGGCGGGACGCCGAGGCCCGGGTGTTGATGCCGGTCTGGTCGAAGGTGTCCGGGATCGGCAGCGTGCCCCAGCGGTTGATGGGCCAGGCCTTGACGATCGCGCGGCCGACGACCTCCTTCACCGGGACCATGCCGTGGTTCTTGTCGGACTGGTTGTAGCGCGAGTCCCGCGAGTTCTGCCGGTGGTCGCCCATCACCCAGATGTCACCCTTGGGGACCTTGACGGTGAACTGACCGCCCTGGTCGTCGTTGGTGCACGGGGTGTTGCCCGGGTAGACGTACGGCTCGTTCAGCGCCTTGCCGTTGACCATCAGCGGGCCGGTGCCGCTGCAGGAGACCGTGTCGCCGCCGACGCCGATGACTCGCTTGATCAGGTCTTTCTCCTGGGCGGACGGCATCAGGCCGATCCAGCTGAGCACCGTCTGCAGGGCGTTGGGGTTTGCCGTCGGCTCGCCCGCCAGCCAGTCGGCCGGGTCGTGGAAGACGACGACCTCACCGCGCTCGGGCTTGGACCCGAACCACGGGGTGAGCTTGTCGACCAGGACCCGGTCACCCTGCTGGAGGGTGTTCTGCATCGAGTCGGAGGGGATCGAGAACGCCTGGACCAGGAACGTCTTGATCAGCAGCGCCAGGACGAGCGCGATGACGATGAGGATCGGCAGCTCCTTCCAGAAGGAGCGCTGCTTCTTCGCCTGAGGGGGCGAGTCGCCCGACCCCACCACCTCGGTCCGGGCCGCGTCGCCGGGCGCCGTACCGTCCTCGTCCGCTCCGGCGTCACTCCCGGAGGTCACGGCGCTGTCCGCGGCCGGGGCGGGTACTTCCACGGGATGTCCCTGGTGCTCCTCGCCGTCGTGTCCGGACCGTGCGCCAACCGCCACATCCCCCACGCCAACTCCTCACTCTGTGCCACCGCCTGCCCGATCCTCGGCGCAGGCCCACCACTCCCATAACGAGCGGGAGTTCCGCAGGGCTCGGGAGTTGGACCGATCCGTTCGGATCGACCGGGGCAACCCTATGCGACAGTTCGGGACCGGCGGTCGTCCCCGACACGGAGTTGGAAACCGATGCGAAGGTTTTAGGTTCGTTCAGGCTGGTCCAGTGGCCCATCGGCCAGGCGATCACCTTGGCCCGCCCCACCACCGAGGAGAGCGCGACCGTACCGCCGTAACTGGTGTTCTGGTGCGCCCTGGAGTCGGCCGAGTTGCCGCGGTGGTCGCCCATCACCCACAGCCGGCCCTTGGGGACGGTGATGTCGAACGGCGTCTCCGACGGCGCGTTCCCGGGGTACAGGTAGTCGGCCTCGGTCAGGGGAACGCCGTTGACGGTCACCCGCCCCTCCGAGTCGCAGCACTTGACGTGGTCACCGCCGACGCCGATGACCCGCTTGATGAGGTCCTTCTCGTTGTCGGACGGCAGCAGGCCGATGAACTGGAGGCCCTCCTTGACCTGCTTGACCACGACGGGGTCGTTCTTCTTGGTGGTCTGCTCGTCCGCGAGCCAGCCGCCCGGGTCGTGGAAGACGACGACATCGCCGCGCTTGGGCTCGGAGCCGAACCACGGGGTGAACTTGTCGACCAGAACCCGGTCACCGATGCGGATCGTCTGCTCCATGGAGCCCGACGGGATCACGAACGCCTGGACGAGGAAGGTCTTCAGTACGAGGGCTATGAGGACCGCGACGCCCACCAGGAGGGGTATCTCCCGGACCGCGCCGCGCCTGCGCCGCCGCTTGACCTTGCGCTGGAGTTTGCGCCGCTCGGCCCGGCTGCGGCCAGCGCCGCCCGCCGGGGCGAGCGCGCCCGCGCGTCGGAAGCCGGTGGGCAGCAGGTTCTCGTTCCCGAAGTTTCCGCCCGGCGCCGCGCCGCGCGGTTTGCCGCGGTTACCCATGGGCGCCGTCCGCGGCGGGTACGCGCGCGTAGGCGCCGGGTCGGACGAGGTGGGTCCAGTGCCCGGCGGGCCAGATGACCCAATCGGCTCGTCCGATGACGTCACCAACGGGAATCATGCCTCCGCCCGGGTCGCCCAGGTGATCCCGGGAGTCGCTTGAGTCGCTGCGGTGGTCACCGAGGACGAAGAGGGTGCCGGAGGGCACCACGACGTCGAACGGCACGCCGGACGGGGTGTCCCCGGGGTACAGGAACGCCGTCTCGTCGACCGACCGCCCGTTCACCTGGAGTCTCCCCTCCTTGTCGCAGCAGACCACGTGGTCACCCCCCACACCCACAACGCGCTTGATGTAGTCGGCATCCCCGAAATAGCCGGTGCCGTCGAACACAACGATGTCGCCACGCCGCGGATGGGCACCGAAACGGTACGCCAACTTATTTACGAGAACGCGGTCTCCGATCCTCAATCCGGATTCCATGGATCCGCTGGGAATCTGGAAAGGCTGGACCAAGAAAGTGTTGAGCAGCAGCAGAAAGACCAAGCAGACCAGGGCAGCCAGGGTGATCCGGCCGCCGGGCAGCCACTCGACGGCACGGGACAGCAACGCGAAACGCGACCGCCCCTCCGACCCTCCGGTGTCCGAGATGTCCTCGGAGTCGGAAGGGCGGGAGGAGCGGTCGCGCTCAGTCGGCTGTGCTTCGGTGTCCATCGGAGCCAGATGTTATCCGGCCCCGGCAAGAACCCCGGCAGGGCGACTAGTTGTCGCGCTTCTCCTTGATCTTCGCGGCCTTGCCGCGCAGGTCACGGAGGTAGTACAGCTTCGCGCGACGGACGTCGCCACGGGTCACGAGCTCGATCTTCTCGACGATCGGGGTGTGCACCGGGAAGGTGCGCTCCACGCCGACGGAGAACGAGACCTTGCGGACCGTGAAGGTCTCACGGACACCGGAGCCCTGGCGACGGATGACTACGCCCTTGAACTGCTGCACACGGGAGCGGTTGCCCTCGATGACGCGCACGTGGACGTTGACGGTGTCACCCGGGCGGAAGGCCGGGATGTCGGTGCGCAGCGAGGCGCCGTCGACGATGTCGAGCAGGTGGGACATTTCGTCTGCTTTCTTCATCGATGCCACAGGTCACCGACGGGAGATAGGTGAAGTGAAGGATGTTGTCCGTGTCGGGGCGGGCGTCGTGTCCCCCTGTGGCAGGGGCGCACGCCGGACGACGCACAACAGCGACCTATTCTTCCACGCCGTCCTGCCTGCGCCAAAATCGGCCGTACGGCTCCCCCGCCGGGTCCGGGGCCCAGCCCAGGATCGAGAGCATCTCGCGGTCCTTCTTGTCGAAGGCCTTGGGCTCGCAGCGCTCAATCAGGTCGGGCCGGTGGGTGGCCGTGCGCTTCAGCGCCTCGTCGCGCCGCCAGCGGGCGATCTTGCCGTGGTGGCCGCTGAGCAGCACGTCCGGGATCTCCCGGCCGCGCCACTGGGGCGGCTTGGTGTAGATCGGCCCCTCCAGGAGGTTCGCCATGGCGCCGGGCGCGAAGGAGTCGTCGCGGTGGGACTCGGCGTTGCCCAGGACACCCGGCAGCAACCGTGCCACGGCCTCGGTGACGACCAGGACGGCCGCCTCGCCGCCGGCGAGCACGTAGTCGCCGATGGACACCTCGTAGACGGGCATACGGGTCGCGTACTCGTCGATGACCCGCCGGTCGATGCCCTCGTAGCGGGCGGGCGTGAAGACCAGCCAGGGGCGCTCGGAGAGCTCCACGGCGAGTTCCTGGGTGAAGGGCCGGCCGCTGGGCGTGGGCACGATGAGCGCGGGCGCGCCCGAGCCGGTCTCGTAGCCGTCGGCCAGGACGGAGTCCAGGGCGTCGCCCCAGGGCTCGGTCTTCATCACCATGCCGGGGCCGCCGCCGTAGGGGGTGTCGTCGACCGTGTTGTGGCGGTCGTACGTCCAGGAGCGCAGATCATGCACGTGCACATTCAGCTGTCCACGCGCGCGCGCCTTGCCGACGAGGGAGACGTTCAGCGGTTCGAGGTACTCGGGGAAGATCGTGACGACGTCGAGCCGCATTACGCCTCCTCTTCGGAAGAGGCTTCCTTGGAGGACACGATTTCCGCCTGGTCGTCGATCAGCCCGGGCGGCGGGTCGATGACCGCGCGCTGCTCCTCCAGGTCGATCTCCAGGACGATCGACTCGACGAACGGGATCATCACCTCGCTGCCGTCGGGACGCTCGACGATGAAGAGGTCCTGGGAGGGCAGGTGCGAGATCTCGGTGATCCGGCCGACCTCGGTGCCGTCCTTGGTGACGACGTCCAGGTCCATGAGCTGGTGGTCGTAGTACTCGTCCTCCTCCTCCGGCAGCTCCTCCGGGTCGATCTCGGCGATCAGGAGGGTGTTGCGCAGGGCCTCGGCGCCGGTGCGGTCGCTCACGCCCTCGAAGCGCAGCAGGAGCCGGCCGCTGTGGACCCGGCCGGTCTCGATGGTCAGGGGGCCGGTGGAGGCGGGTTCGGTGGCCAGGACGGCTCCGGGGGCGAGCCTGAGTTCCGGCTCGTCGGTGCGTACCTCGACGGTGACCTCGCCCTTGATGCCGTGGGCGCGGCCGATGCGAGCGACTACCAGCTGCACTGTGCTTGCTCTCCTGTGATGCGACGAGTACGACGACTGGTACGAGGACGAGTACGACGACGGGCCGGGGACGGCCCGCAGGCCCTCCCCGGCCCGAGCCGGTATGCGATGAACGTCAGCGGACGTGGTCCACGTCGACGAGGTCGACGCGTACACCCCGGCCGCCGATGGCGCCCACGACGGTGCGCAGAGCGCGAGCGGTGCGGCCGTTGCGACCGATCACCTTGCCGAGGTCGTCGGGGTGCACCCGGACCTCCAGCACGCGTCCGCGACGCAGGTCGCGTGAGGCGACCTGCACATCGTCAGGGTTGTCGACGATGCCCTTCACGAGGTGCTCGAGAGCCTCCTCGAGCATGCTCAGGCCTCGGTCGACTCGGACTCGGCCGGGGCCTCGTCCTTCTTGTCGGCCTTCTTCTTCTGGGTGATGGCCTCACCCTTGCTCGCGTCGTCGCCACCGAGGGCGTCGAACACGGGGCGGGCGGCCTTCGGCTCGGCCACGAGCAGCGGAGCCGGGGCCGGCAGGCCCTTGAACTTCTGCCAGTCGCCGGTGAGCTTCAGGATGGCGAGGACGGGCTCGGTCGGCTGTGCGCCGACACCCAGCCAGTACTGCGCGCGGTCCGTGTCGACCTCGATGCGCGAGGGGTTCTGCACCGGGTGGTACAGACCGATCTCCTCGATGGCCCGGCCATCACGGCGGGTACGGGAGTCGGCGACGACGATGCGGTAGTGAGGCGAACGGATCTTGCCCAGACGCTTCAGCTTGATCTTGACTGCCACGGGAGTGGGTTCTCCTGGTTTTGACGTGGTTGGGCACGGCAGATGGCCGCGTGGGGTTGCGGTACCCGAGTGCCCGATGGACGCGTCAGCCGGAGGCGAGAGGGTTCCTGTGCGGCTGTCGAGTACAGCTAGCCATTGTGCCACACCCTGGCGGTTCGCCCGACCGGGGAGCATGCCTCCCGCATGCCCCCGCCCATGCGGAAGCGACACCCGGCGCCGGGAGGTGACCGGCGCGGGTGTACGCAACCCGGCCTGCGGGGTGCGGCTGCCACGAGCAGCCGCACCCTCAGGCCGCGCCCACGACCTCCGGAATGCGGAAGGGCTTGCCGCAGCCCCCGCACACGATCGGCGCCTGGGCCAGCACCGACGGGACGACCCGTACGTTACGACCGCAGTCGCACACCGCCTTGACGCGGACCCCGCCACCGGACGAGCCGTGCCGGGCGGCCGGGCCGCGGAAGGTGCGGGAGGTGTCCGCGGAGGTGGCGACGGTGTGCGCCTTCAGCGCGCGCTGGAGACGCTCCATCGTCGGCCGGTAGCGCCGCTTGGCCTCGGGGTTGAGCTGGACCAGCGAGAAACCGCTGCTGGGATGCGGTTCGTCGGGGTGGTCCAGGCCCAGTTCCTCGGCGATCGCGAGGAATCTGCGGTTGTGGTAGCGGCCGGCGCGGGACGTGTCGCGCACGCCGCGCGCTGCGGCGATGCCATGGACTGCCTCATGGAGCAGTCGCTCGAAGGAGAGCTCGTGTCCGCAGGCGGACGACGACTCTCCGATCAGGGACTCGGGCGCGGCCAGATCGGGCAGTTCGGGGTGGTACCGCTGAATGTCGGCCCACGCCTCTGCCAGCTCTGCGGCGAGAACAGGTGGTGTCTGTGTCGTGCTCACGTAATGACAACGAGCCGGAGTGCCCCTGTGTTCCGATTCCGGGGCATCCCAAATAATTTGCACGTACCCGTCAGTTGCCGCTGATGCGTCCTGACGAGGGCGGGTGCGCTGATCTGCGGAGAAGCCTCACAGCTCATACCAAGCTGGTGCGTAGTCCTCCGTACGACCCGGCGCGTAGACGGTGTCCGCGCGCCGGGGGAGCTGTCGTCCGCCGTTGCGCAAGAGGCCTTTCGGTCGCTCTGCCGCCGGAGGCCGCCGCTTCAGTAGGCGCGCGCGACGACCGCGACGTTACCGGGTGCCTTGTCGGCGTCCGGTACCGACCCGTCCTCGGCGACCAGACACCGTACGGTGACCGCGTGTTCGGCCAGCTCGGCCTCGCCCTCTTCACCGAGTGTCGCCCACGGGATGCGCGCCCAGCCGCCGGCGGTCGCGGCCTCGACGGCCTCCCCGATCGTGGACACCTCGGAGGTGCGGGACTCGCGCCGCTCGCGGGACTGCTTCAGCAGCAGCGCCTGGTCCTCCTCAAGGATGACGGGAAGCCGCTCCACGAGGGAGTCGATCGCCACCGGCTCCTTGCCTCCCCCAGAGCCGAAAGCCTGGGAGGTACCCCCAGGGATCCGGCGGGCCAGCATCGCGGTGCCGTTCTCCAGGTCACGGGGCCCGATCTCGATCCGTACGGGCACACCCTTGAGCTCCCAGTCGACGGCCCGGCGCCCGAAGGGCACGTCCGTACGGTCGTCGACACGGACGCGGACGCCCGCCGCCTTGAGCCGGGCCCCGAGCTCGCGGACCTTGGCCAGAACCGCCTCGTCGCCCTTGATCGCGAGAACGACGACCTGGATGTGCGCCAGCCGCGGCGGCACCCTCAGTCCGTCGTCGTCGCCGTGCATCATCACCAGGGCGCCGATCATGCGTGTGGTGGAGCCCCAGGAGGTCTGCCACACCAGTTCCTGCTTGCCCTCCTTGGACAGGTACTGGGTGTTGAAGGCCTTGGCGAAGTTCTGGCCCAGCTCGTGACTGGTCGCCATCTGCAGCGCCTTGCCGTCGCCCATCATCCCTTCCAGGGTGAGGGTGTTGATCGCGCCCGCGAACCGCTCCTTGACCGTCTTGCGTCCCGGCACGACGTCCATCGCGAGGACGTTGACCATGAAGTCCTCGTAGACCTTGCGGTGGATGTGCGCGGCGAAGTCGCGCGCCTCCTCGTAGGTCGCGTGCGCCGTGTGGCCCTCCTGCCACAGGAACTCGCTCGTCCGGAGGAAGAGCCGGGGGCGCAGTTCCCAACGGACCACGTTCGCCCACTGGTTGATCAGCAGGGGCAGGTCGCGGTAGCTCTGCACCCACTTCGAGAAGTAGTCGTTGATGATCATCTCGGAGGTGGGCCGGACGACCGCGGGCTCCTCCAGCTCCTTGCCGCCGCCGTGCGTGACCACGGCCAGTTCGGGCGCGAAGCCCTCGACGTGGTCGGCCTCGCGGGCGAGATACGACTGCGGGATCAGCAGCGGGAAGTACGCGTTCTCGGTGCCCGTCTCCTTGATGCGGGCGTCCATCTCGGCCTGCATCCGCTCCCAGAGGCCGTACCCGTACGGTCGGATGACCATGGAGCCGCGCACCGGGCCGTTGTCGGCCAGCTCGGCCTTGCTGATCAGATCCTGGTACCAGCGGGGGAAATCTTCCGCCCGCGGTGTGAGTACGGGTGCCTTCGCCATGGCGCGATGGTACGGGCCCACGTTGCCGTCGTGTGAATTCTCGCCACTCCCACAGAGAAGCCACAAGCCGGGCCCCACAAACCCTGGACGCCGTAGCGAGCGCGGAGTTTGCTGGCATACGGGGGAAGTGCGAGCGCACATCACGGGGGCCTCGGAAACGGGCACGGCCACAACTCTCGGCGGATTGGGGCGCTTTCGATGACACCTACGCTCGTGCGGCACTACCTGCCTCATGCGGGGCCCGCGCCCCGTGTGGACCTGGGTGCACGCGCGCGTGACTGGTCCGAGATCCAGGAGCGGATGCTGGTACCGCTCTACGAAGCCGTCTACGAGCGACTCGAAGTGGGGCCCGGCACCCGGCTGCTCGGCCTCGGCTGCGGCTCCGGGCTCGCCCTGCTGATGGCTGCCTCCAGAGGCGCGTCGGTCACCGGTGTCGAGCGCTCCTCCCCCGAACGGCTGGCCCTCGCCCGGGAGCGGCTGCTGCCGGACCCGTGGTCCCCACGCGCGCGTGCGCAGACCCGGCTCGTCTACGGCTCCTCCAGGGACGCGGCCGACGCGGAGACGCCCGCGTACTCCCTGGTGACCGCCTTCGAGCCCATCGGGTGTCTCGCGGGCGACGCGGAGGGACTCGGTGAACTGCTCGCGTCCGCCACGCCGTCGACCGAGCACGGGGCGCCGGTGGTGCTGGCCGGCTGGGGTCCGCCGGAGCGCTGTGCCACGTCGTCCGTGCTGCGGGTGGCCGCCAGGATGGCGGATCCGCTGCGCGGCGGGGGCAGTTGGCGACCGGCTCTGCGCGACGACCTGGAGGAGGTCGCCCAGCGCGCCGGTCTGCGGCCGGACGGCTCCGGGCGGGTGTCGTGCCCCTTCGGGTACGCCGATGTGGAGAGTGCCGTACGAGGGCTGCTGTCGACGGGGCTCTTCGACGCGGCGATCACCGCGACGGATCAGGTGCAGGTGGAGAAGGAGTTGGCGGAGGCGTTGCATCCGTATCGGCGGCAGGACGGCACGGTGTGGATGCCGAACGTGTTCCGGTACGTGATCGCGCGTACGCCCTGAGGACTGGAGAACTACGGCCCTAGGAGTCCTCCTTGAAGAGGCGCGTGACGCCGGCGATGCGGTACGCGTCCGTCTCCTCCAGTGTCTCGTTCTCCAGGAGCGCCTCGGCGAGCGAGTCCAACTGGCCGCGGTGGTCGCGGAGTTTGCGGCAGGCCTCGTCGTAGCACTCGTCGACGATGCGGCGCATCTCGTGGTCGATCACGTCGAGGGTCCCCGGGGCCGCTGCGAGGCCGTAGGCCTGCTGGGCGTCGTTCGGGAGGGCGGAGAGGCGGCCGACGCGCTCGCTCATGCCCCAGCGGGCGACCATCCCGCGCGCGATGTTGGTGACCTGTTCGAGGTCGTTCTCGGCGCCGGTGGTGATCACACCGTAGACGACCTGTTCCGCGGCCATGCCGCCGAGGGCGCCGATGATCCGGCCGCGCAGGTACTCCTCGGTGTACGCGTACTTGTCGGCGTCCGGCGTCGAGAGCGTCACGCCGAGTGCCCTCCCGCGCGGGACGATGGTGATCTTGCGGACCGGGTCGGCGCCGGGCTGGAGCATGCCGAGGAGGGCGTGGCCGCTCTCGTGGTAGGCGGTGCGCCGGCGCTCCTCCTCGGGCATCACCAGCGGGCGTTCGGCGCCCAGTTGGACCTTCTCCAGTGCCTCCGAGAGGTCGGACTGGGTGACCTCGCTCTGCTTGCGCTTGACGGCGAGGAGGGCGGCCTCGTTGGCGAGGTTGGCGAGTTCGGCGCCGGTCATGCCCGGGGTCGTACGGGCGACCTGGGCGAGGTTCACGTCCTTCGCGAGCGGGATCTCGCGGGTGTGGATCTCCAGGATCGCCTCGCGGCCGCCCCGGTCGGGCGGCGAGACGACGACCACCCGGTCGAAGCGGCCGGGGCGGGTCAGGGCCGGGTCCAGGACGTCGGCGCGGTTGGTGGCCGCGATGACGATGACGCCCTCGGAGCCGGAGAAGCCGTCCATCTCGGTGAGGATCTGGTTCAGGGTCTGCTCGCGCTCGTCGTGACCGCCCATCCCGGAGCCGCCGCCGCGGGCCCGGCCGATGGTGTCGATCTCGTCGATGAAGATGATCGAGGGGGCCACCTTGCGGGCCTCCGCGAAGAGTTCACGCACGCGTGAGGCGCCGACACCGACGATCATCTCGATGAACTCGGAGGCCGAGGCCGAGAAGAACGGCACCCCCGCCTCCCCCGCGACCGCCCGCGCGAGCAGCGTCTTGCCGGTGCCGGGCGGACCCGCGAGCAGCACACCGCGGGGCATCTTGGCGCCCATCTTGCGGTACTCGTCGGGGTTCTTGAGGAAGTCGACGACGTCGTTCAACTCGCCCTCGACCTCGTCGATGCCGGCCACGTCCTCGAAGGTCGTGCGCGGCTTGCCCGCCTCCAGCTCGACCGGCTTCGGCGGGGCCTTGCGGCCGAGCATCCCGCCCGCGCCGCCGAGCCCCGAGCTCATCCGCCGGGCGATGAAGAGCCACAGGACGACCAGGAGCAGCATCGGGGCCAGCGAGATCAGGAGATTGGCCAGAAAACTACGGTGTTGTACGACCGGTTCGGCCGTGACCGTGACGTCGTGCTTGGTCAGGTCCTCCCAGAGCTTGTCGTCCGCGAAGGTCGGCCGCTCGGTGTCGAACTTGGTGTACTTGCCGTCGCCGTCCGGGTTCTTCTGCTCCTTCTTGAGCTGGCCCTGGATCGCGTTGCCCTTGGCGTAGATCTTGGTGACGTTGCCCGCGTCGACCTGCTTGCTGAACTCGGTGTACGAGATCGTCGGCTCGTCGCCCTCGTTGAAGAACGACAGGATCAGGTTGGCGATCAGGTACACGACCAGCGCGGTGAGGACGAGACTCCACCAGCCGCCGCGCATCTTCTTCCCGCCCGGCGACGGCTTCGGGGGCTCGTCGGGGGTGCCCTCCGTACGCCAGGGCTGATCGGGCGACTTGCGCGGCGGCGCGGGGTTGGTCATACCGGCAAGTTACGACAAGGGCCAGGCGTCGGCACGCCCGGCATACGCCGAGGGCGCCCTTCCGGAGAGGGGCGCCCTCGACGACGTAGAAGTAGGGCCGCAGCAGACGGGTTGTCAGCCCAGAGCCATATGCGGCTCAGCCCATGAACTTCTTGAACTCGTCCGGGAGCTCGAAGTCCTTGCCGCCCTGCTCGGGCAGCCCGAACGCGTTGCCGCCCTGGGCCGCGCCGGCCTCGCGGCGCCTGGCCTCTTCCAGCTCCTGCTGCTTGCGCTTCATCGGGTTGCCGGAACGCTGCTTGCCCTTGGCCTGCTTGGGCTGCTTCTTGGTGCGGCCGGGGCCGCCGCCCATGCCCGGCATGCCCGGCATGCCGGGCATCCCGCCGCCCTGTGCCATGCGGGACATCATCTTGCGGGCCTCGAAGAACCGCTCGACCAGACCCTTCACGGCGCTGACCTCGACGCCGGAACCCTTGGCGATACGGGCGCGGCGCGAGCCGTTGATGATGGTCGGCTCGGCACGCTCGGCCGGGGTCATCGACTTGATGATCGCGGCCGTACGGTCGACGTCGCGCTCGTCCAGGTTGTTGATCTGGTCCTTGATCTGGCCCATGCCGGGGAGCATGCCGAGCAGCTTGCTGATGCTGCCCATCTTCCTGACCTGTTCCATCTGGGACAGGAAGTCGTCGAGGGTGAAGTCCTGGCCCTTCTTGGACGCCAGCTTCGAGGCCATCTTCTCGGCCTCTTCTTGGCTGAACGTCTTCTCCGCCTGCTCGATCAGGGTGAGCAGGTCACCCATGTCGAGGATGCGGGAGGCCATCCGGTCCGGGTGGAAGGCGTCGAAGTCGTCGAGCTTCTCGCCGTTCGACGCGAACATGATCGGCTTGCCGGTGACCGAGGCGATCGACAGGGCCGCACCACCGCGGGCGTCGCCGTCGAGCTTGGAGAGCACCACGCCGTCGAAGCCGACGCCGTCGCGGAAGGACTCGGCGGTGTTGACCGCGTCCTGACCGATCATCGCGTCGACGACGAACAGGATCTCGTCCGGGGAGACCGCGTCGCGGATGTCCGCGGCCTGCCGCATCAGTTCCTGGTCGATGCCGAGGCGGCCGGCGGTGTCCACGATCACGATGTCGTGGACCTTGGACTTGGCGAACTCGATGGAGTCCTTGGCGACCTTGACCGGGTCACCGACGCCGTTGCCCGGCTCGGGCGCGTAGACCGCGACACCGGCGCGCTCGGCGACGACGCTCAGCTGGTTCACCGCGTTGGGGCGCTGGAGGTCGGCGGCGACGAGCAGCGGCGAGTGCCCCTGGTCCTTGAGCCACTTGCCGAGCTTGCCCGCGAGGGTCGTCTTACCGGCACCCTGCAGACCCGCGAGCATGATCACGGTCGGCGGGTTCTTGGCGAAGCGGAGGCGCCGGGTCTCGCCGCCGAGGATCGTCACGAGTTCCTCGTTGACGATCTTCAGGACCTGCTGGGCCGGGTTCAGCGCCTTGTTGACGTCGGCGCCGAGGGCGCGCTCCTTGACGTTCTTGATGAACGTACGGACCACGGGCAGCGCCACGTCCGCTTCGAGCAGCGCGATCCGGATCTCACGCGCGGTGGCGTCGATGTCCGCCTCGGAGAGCCGTCCCTTGCCGCGCAGGTTCTTGAAAGTGGCTGAGAGGCGATCAGAGAGAGTATCGAACACGGCGCTCGCGGTCCTCGGGGTCGGTGGCTATTGGGGAATCGCCCTCCAGGGTATCCCGGCCGCACAAGACCGGGTCACGGGTCAGCCGCGCAGGGTTTCCTCCAGTTTGCGTGCGACCGCCGTCGCCTCCGCCGCCGGCAGGGGCATGCCCTCCGCGCCGGTGACGTAGAAGGCGTCCACCGCGTTCGAGCCCAGGGTGCTGACATGCATGCTGCGCACCCGCACCTTCGCCTCGTCCAGCGCCCGCCCGAGCCGGTGCAGCAGCCCAGGCGCGTCATGGGCGCGCACCTCGATGACCGTGGCGTGCCGGGAGGCGGCCGGGGCGACGGTCACGCGGGCCGCCGGTGCCACGACACCCCGGCGGCGCGGGTACGCCGCGTCCCGCTCCGCGAGGCGGCCCGCGATGTCCAGCGACCCGTCCAGGGCCCGTACGAGATCGGCGCGCAGCCGGGCCGCCTGCGGCAGGGAGCCGTACTCGGCGGCGACCCGCCAGTTGAGGAGCAGGACCGAGCCCTCCACGCCGGCCGGGAGGTCGAGCGCGCGCAGCTCCGCCGTGCGGACCGTCAGGCGGTGCATCGCGAGCACACCCGCCACCGCGGGGAGGACGCCCGGCTGGTCCGGTACGGCGATCAGGAGTTCCACGCCGAGGGGTTCGGGGTCTCCGGAGGGCTCGTCCTCGGACGGGGGTTCGGTCTGCGCGCGCAGCGCCAGCACCGGACCGCCCGTCGCCACGGCCTCGATCGCCAGGCGTTCCTGTTCCGCCGTCGCCGCGCCCGCCTCGGGCTCGTCGGGGGCGTCGCCGGAGAGGACGGCGGCGACCCGCTTCACCAGGTCGGTGACGAGGGAGGACCGCCAGGACGACCAGGCGGCCGGTCCGGTGGCCAGCGCGTCCGCCTCGGTCAGGGCGTGCAGCAGCTCCAGGGTGCTTGTCGTACCGACCGCCTCGGCGACCGAGCGGACCGTCGCCGGGTCCTCCAGGTCGCGCCGGGTGGCCGTGTCGATGAGGAGGAGGTGATGGCGTACGAGGGTGGCGAGTACGGCGACGTCCGCGCGGTCGAAGCCGATGCGGGCGGCCACGTCCTTGGCGATGATCTCGCCGGCCACGGAGTGGTCGCCGGGCCAGCCCTTGCCGATGTCGTGCAGCAGCGCGGAGACCAGGAGCAGGTCGGGGCGGCTGACGCGGCGGGCGAACTCCGAGGCGCGGACGGCGGTTTCGATGAGGTGCCGGTCGACGGTCCAGATGTGCACGGCGTTGCGCTGCGGCCGGCAGCGGACCCGCTCCCAGTCGGGGAGGAGCCGGGTGATCAGGCCCTCCGCCTCCAACGCCTCCCACACGTCCACCGTCGGCTGGCCGGAGCCGAGCAGCGTGACGAGCTGTTCGCGGGCCTCGGCGGGCCAGGGCGTGGGCAGCGGGCGCGCGGTGGTCGCCATGCGCCGTACGGCGTGCAGGGAGAGCGGGAGGCCGGCCTGCGCGGCGGCAGCGGCGGCGCGCAGCGGGAGGACGGGGTCGCGTTCGGGTCGGGCGGCGCGGGCGAGCACCACCTCGCCGTCCTGCTCCACGACGCCCTCGGCGAGGGGTGAGCGTTCGGCGGCGGGTTTGGCGCCCCCGCCGAGCATGGCGCGCAGCCTCGGCCGCACGGCCCGCGACCGCAGCACGCGCCCCACTTCGCGCCAGGTGACGTCACTGGCGTACGACACGACGCGTGCCGCTTCGTAGACCTGGCGCAGCAGGGTGTCCGCGTCGAGGAGGCCGAGCTCGGCGGCGACCTGGTCCTGCTCCTGGAGGGCGAGCCGGTCGGTGGCGCGGCCGGTGGTGAGGTGCAGGGCGTCGCGGACGTCGAGGAGGCGGCGGCGGGCGTCGGCGAGGCCCTCGCGCGGGGCGTCGGCGAGCCAGGAGGCGGCTACGGCGCGCAGCGCGGTGGCGTCGCGGAGGCCGCCGCGGGCCTCCTTGAGGTCGGGTTCGAGGAGGTACTGCAACTCGCCCTGGCGCTCGGCGCGTTCGGCGCAGAGTTCCTGGAGTTCGGGGAGGCGTTTGGGCGCCTGGTTGCGCCAGTCGGCGAGGACGGCCGTGCGCAGGGAGGCGGTCAGGCCGAGGTCGCCGGCGATGTGGCGGGCGTCGAGGAGGCCGAGCTGGACCTTGAGGTCCTCGCCGGCGGTCTTGCGGGCCTCGGCGGGGGTGCGAACGGAGTGGTCGAGGGCGAGGCCCAGGTCCCAGACCGGGTACCAGATGCGGTCGGCGAGCGCGGCGACGGCGCCGGAGTCGGAGCCGTCGTGCAGGAGGAGCAGGTCGAGGTCGCTGCGCGGGGAGAGTTCGCCGCGGCCGTAGCCGCCGACGGCGACCAGGGAGACGCCCTTGAGGGCTTCGTTGCCGGCGGTGAAGAGGCCGGTCAGCCAGTCGTCGGTCAGTTCGGCGAGGGCGGCACGGCGCGGCGGCCCGGACCGCGCCCCCTCAGTGAGGAGGCGCAGCCGGGCCGCCGCGTAGCCGCTGGGTCCGGAGTCCTCTGCATCCTTGCGCACGTCCGTACTCGTCACCCAGCGACTCCTGTTCTGTTGCTTTTTAGAGCGCGTCCGGTCCGCGCTCGCCGGTCCTGACCCGGACGGCCGTGTCGACCGGGAGGGACCAGACCTTGCCGTCACCGATCTTGCCGGTGCGGGCGGCCTTGACGATGACGTCGATCAGCTGCTCGGCGTCGTCGTCCTCGGCCAGCACCTCGATGCGGATCTTGGGGACCAGGTCGACCGTGTACTCGGCGCCCCGGTAGACCTCGGTGTGTCCCCGCTGACGACCGTAGCCGCTCGCCTCGGTGACCGTCAGACCGTGGACCCCGAAGGCCTGCAGCGCTTCCTTGATCTCGTCGAGCCGGTGGGGCTTCACGACGGCGGTGATGAGCTTCATGCGTCCACCTTCTTCGTCTCCGTGGCAGCGGTGAGGGTGCCGCCGCTGAGGCCGCCGCCGGCGCCGCTGAAGTCGTATGCGGTCTCGGCGTGCTCGGCCTGGTCGATGCCGGAGACCTCTTCGTCCTCGGTGACCCGCATGCCGATGGTCTTGTCGAGGAGGAAGGCGAGGACCGCGGAGGCCACCAGGGAGTAGCCGAGGACCGCGCCGACACCGGCGAACTGCTTCCACAGCTGGGTGAAGGAGTGGTCGCCGTAGAAGACGCCGGTCGCGGTGGACTGGCCCTTGCCGGTGGCGAAGAAGCCGATCAGCAGGGAGCCGAGGATACCGCCGACCATGTGGACGCCGACGACGTCGAGGGAGTCGTCGAAGCCGAACTTGTACTTGAGGCCCACGGCCGCGGCACAGCCGACACCGGCGATGGCACCGACCGCGATGGCGCCGAGCGGGGAGATCGCACCGCCCGAGGGGGTGATGGCGACCAGACCGGCGACGGCACCGGAGGCGGCACCCAGCGTGGTGAACGCGCCGTGGCGGATCTTCTCGTAGGCGAGCCAGGCGAGCATGGCGGCGGCGGTGGCGACCTGGGTGTTGACGAACATCAGCGCGCCGACGCCGTCGTCGTTGCCGAGCCACGAACCGGCGTTGAAGCCGAACCAGCCGAACCACAGGAGACCGGCGCCGAGCATGACCAGCGGGAGGCTGTGCGGACGCATGGGGTCACGCTTGAAGCCGACGCGCTTGCCGATGACGAGGATGACGCCGAGAGCGCCGG
Organism: Streptomyces sp. NPDC001100; assembly: GCF_053598575.1. Taxonomy (NCBI): domain Bacteria; kingdom Bacillati; phylum Actinomycetota; class Actinomycetes; order Kitasatosporales; family Streptomycetaceae; genus Streptomyces; species Streptomyces sp. NPDC001100. The sequence continues at coordinate 244,741 of NZ_JBSFKO010000004.1, read as the reverse complement.
CACCGGCGTTGATGTGGACCGCGGTACCACCGGCGAAGTCGATCACACCGAGCTTGAAGGCCCAGCCGTCGGCGCCCCACACCCAGTGGGCGACCGGGACGTAGACGACGGTCAGCCACAGGGCGACGAAGAGGCACCAGGCCGAGAACTTCACGCGGTCGGCGATGGCACCGCTTATCAGGGCCGGGGTGATGACGGCGAACATCATCTGGAAGACCATGAAGACGAAGATCGGGATGGTGTAGCCGGGCCAGAGGTCCGTCAGGCCGACCTTGCTCATGCCCAGCCAGTCGGAGTCGTAGCCGATGAAGCCGTTACTCGAACCGAAGGCGAGCGAGAAGCCGTAGAGGACCCACAGGATGGTGACGATCCCGATGCTGATGAAGCTCATCATCAGCATGTTCAGGGTGCTCTTGACGCGGACCATGCCTCCGTAGAAGAAGGCGAGTCCCGGTGTCATGAGCAACACCAGGGCGGAACAGATGAGCATGAAGCCTGTGTTCGCGGAGGACAGTTTGGGTGCCTCCGCGGCAAGCGTGATGGCGGCTGATGCCATCGGCGTCTCCTCGTCGGTTGTACGGCCCCGTGCGGGCGAAGCCTGGATGCGGTCCGGTCAAGGCGGGGGGTCCGGTTATGCGCCATGAGATTGGCGCAGCGCGGTTTCGGTCGAAGCCCCACGTTGTTTCGCCGGAGTGACGAAGGCGCCGCGCGTGTTACGCGTCGATGAACTGCCGGATCTCCGGCCGGGCGATCGTTATCGTCGCGCAACCTTCCCCGGCGGCGGGAAACCGGCGGCGGCCGGAGTTGCGGCGGCGCGGCGCGGGGGCGCCGGGGCATGGGGTCCGGGCCCCTTCGGCGCTCTCCCGCGGCCCGGCCGGAAGGCTGTCGGCGGGGTCGGCGATTCCGGGCGGACCACCGGCACCGCGCACCACCGCGCGGACGGTCTTTCGAATACGAGTCCCAAGGGGCCGGACAGTCCTTCGGCTGCCCGGCCCGCGCTGCCGTACCGGCGTCGCCCGGTCGGCCGCCGGACATGGAACCGGCCGCGGTCGGCCTTCCGACGACCTGGCATGGGGGAGCCGAGTCGGGCGGTTCGGGAAGGCCGGCCGCGGCCGGGGACTGGGGTGCTCAGACCGCCTCGGCGGTCTCCGGGAGCTCGATGGCGAGCCGGTCGGTGAGGTCGATGACCTCGGCCAGGTCACCGAAGTCGCGGACCGCCGTGTCGATCGTCTTTCGGATACGAGTGTTGACCCGCTCGGAGCGCACCTTCTTGGCGACGGTCATCGCCTCGGCCGCGAGCACCGCGCCCTGCTCCGGCTCCCGCCGCAGCAGGTGCACGGTGGCCATGCCGATGAGATTGAGCGCGTACGACCGCTTGTGGTCGTCGTCCTTGGCGAAGAGGTCCACCGCCCGCTGCATGACGGGCTCGGCCAGCGAGGCGTAGGCGGGACTGCGGCCGGCGACGTAGGCGAGGTCGCGATAGGAGTGCGAGTTCTCTCCGTGCAGCTCGGCCTCGGAGAAGAAACGGATCCAGTCCGGGTCCGGGTCGTCCCAGTCGTGGACGTCGGCGAAGGTGTCCTCGGCCATCCGGACGGCCCGCTTGCACTTTCCGGGCTGTCCCATGTTGGCGTAGGCGCGGGCCTCCATCGCATACAGCATCGACTGGGTGCGCGGGCTCGCGCAGTCCCGGCTGCCGTACTGCGCGAGGTGGATCAGCTCCAGCGCGTCGTCGGGCCGCCCGAGGTGGATCATCTGGCGGCTCATGCTGGACAGCACATACGATCCGAGCGGCTTGTCGCCCGCCTCCTTCGCGGCGTGCAGGGCGAGGACGAAGTACTTCTGCGCGGTGGGCTGAAGCCCCACGTCGTACGACATCCAGCCCGCCAGCTCGGCGAGTTCACCGGCGACCTTGAACAACTTGCGGGTGGTGGCCTCGGGTTGGGGCTCCTGGAGCAGGTCGGTCACCTCGTGCAGCTGCCCCACCACCGCCTTGCGGCGCAGGCCGCCGCCGCACTGGGCGTCCCACTTGCGGAACATCGCCGTGGTGGACTCCAGCAGCTCCAGCTCCGGCCTGGAGAGCCGCCCCACGTGCCGGGAGGAACCCGCCGGCTCGGGCTCCGGCGGGAGGGCCGAGGGGCCGGGGACCAGCCAGCGCTGCATGGGCTCGATGAGGGACGGTCCCGCGGACAGGACCAGCGAGGTTCCGAGGAAGCCGCGCCGCGCCAGCATGAGGTCGCTGCGCGAGAACTCGCTGAGCAGGGCCACCGTCTGCGGGGCCGTCCAGGGCAGGTCGACGCCGGACACGGAGGGTGCCTGGCGGGCGGCGCGCAGACCCAGGTCCTCGACCGAGACGACACAGCCGAAGCGCTCGGAGAACAGCTCCGAGAGGATCCTCGGGATCGGCTCGCGCGGGTTCTCGCCGTCCAGCCAGCGGCGCACGCGGGAGGTGTCCGTGGAGATGTGGTTGGCCCCCAACTGCCGGGCCCTCCGGTTGACTTGACGCGCCAGCTCACCCTTGGACCAGCCGCTGCGCACGAACCACGAGCCGAGCAGCTCATTGGGGCGCTTGTCCGTACTGGTCGCGGTCGTCCCGCTTCCGCCGTTGCCGCCCACTGGAACGCCCCCATCCCTGGAACCACTTGTCGCCGCTGTGCGCCAAGCCCTATCAGAATGCCGGTAAATACGGCTTCCCGTCCCGCACTTGTCACCCTTCGAACGAGATGACGAGTTGCCTCCGGCATACCCACGAGTGCATGTGCCCCGAGGGCTTGTGCACACAAAGTAATCCTACGATCACCCGTCCAGCCACGGCGATCCCGGAAACGCCACCATTCGCCACCCCTTCGAATGAACCTACGGTTGCCTCCGCACGATTCACTTGACATAGGACGGCCGGAGGTGGGCGTAGCGGTGCACGCAGGGGCGCACACCGCCAAGCACACCACCCGAGATACCCCTGGGCGCCGCCTGGACACCCAGCGGCACCGGGTAGGCGTGGACGCAGAGTGACGATCCGCATCCGTCTCGTAACCACCGGTGCGTTGGACCCGTTGGAGGGGGCATGGGCTTCACGATCGGCAGCAGCCGGGGTATCCGCGACATCCGGTCCGGCACGCGCCGCCGCGGCCGCACCTCGGAGTGCACGGCCGTGGCCGAGTTCACCGGGCTGTGGGGCTGGGACGTGGTCGCGGGCGCGCGGGCCGCGGGCGGCGCGTGCTCCTGCGGAGACACCAAGTGCACCGCGCCGGGCGCGCATCCGCTGGCCTTCGCACCCGAGGTGCGGGCCGGCGCGACCCTCGACGAAGTCACCGAGACCTGGGCCGAGTTGCCGGGCGCGTCGGTGATGCTGCCGGTGGGCCGCGCCTTCGACGTGATCGAAGTGGCCGAGCCCGCGGGCCGCCGCGCACTCGCCCGCCTGGAGCGGATGGGCCTCCCCCTCGGCCCGGTGGCGGCGACCCCCGACCACCGCGCCCACTTCTTCGTGGCCCCCGGCGCGGCCGCCGAACTCCCCTCCCTGCTCTACCGCATGGGCTGGGACGACCCCGCCTCCCTGGACCTCCGCGGCCTGGGCCCCGGCACCCACATCACGGCCCCGCCTTCCGACCGAGGAGGCCTGGGCCCGGTCCGCTGGCTCCGCTCCCCCGCACTCGATTCAGCGACGAGGCCCCCGGCGGCCCGCCTGCTCCTGGGCACCCTGGCGTACGTGGCACACAGGTCGCGCGCATAGGTCGTAGAGACAACGAAGTGCCCTTCCCCAACGGCGAGTCGAGGAAGGGCACTTCTACGAACGAGGCCGACTGCAACGCGCCCTACAGGGGCGCGGGGCTGTGACATTTGCGGCTCCGCCGCGTGGTCGCGACCAGCCCCCACCGCCCCGCGGCGAACAAGCGACCCATCAGTCCCCGATAAGGGCATCGACAAACGCCTCCGGCTCAAAGGGCGTCAGATCATCCGCCCCCTCACCCAGCCCGATCAACTTCACCGGCACCCCCAGCTCCCGCTGCACGGCAACCACGATGCCCCCCTTCGCCGTACCGTCCAGCTTGGTCAGCACGATCCCGGTGATGTCCACGACCTCGGCGAAGACCCGCGCCTGCACCAGCCCGTTCTGCCCAGTGGTCGCGTCCAGCACCAGCAGCACCTCGTCGAGCGGCGCATGCTTCTCCACGACCCGCTTGACCTTGCCGAGCTCGTCCATGAGCCCGGTCTTCGTGTGCAACCGCCCGGCCGTGTCGATGAGGACGACGTCGACCCCCATCTCCTTGCCCTCCTTCACCGCGTCGAACGCGACGGAGGCGGGGTCGCCGGCCTCGGGCCCGCGCACGGTGTGCGCACCGACCCGCTCACCCCAGGTCTGCAACTGATCGGCGGCGGCGGCCCGGAACGTGTCGGCGGCGCCGAGCACGACCGTACGGCCGTCGGCCACGAGCACCCGGGCCAGCTTCCCCGTGGTGGTGGTCTTGCCGGTGCCGTTGACCCCGACGACCATCACGATGCCGGGCTTGCGGTCCTCGGGCTCGGTCCTGACGGTCCGGTCGACATCCGTGCCGACCAGCTTGAGCAGTTCCTCGCGCAGCAGGCTGCGCAACTCCTGCGGAGTCCGGGTACCGAGCACCTTCACCCGCTCGCGCAGCGCGTCGACCAGCTCCTGGGTGGGCGCGACGCCGACGTCCGCGGTGAGGAGGGTGTCCTCGATCTCCTCCCAGGTGTCCTCGTCGAGGTGCTCGCGGGACAGGAGCGTGAGCAGCCCCTGGCCGAGCGCGTTCTGCGAGCGGGAGAGCCGGGCGCGCAGCCGGACGAGCCGTCCGGCGGTCGGCTCGGGGACCTCCAGTGCGAGGGGTTCCCCGACTGCCGGTGGTTCCTCGACGGCGACCGGGGCCGAGCCGTCCGGAAGATCGACCTCCTCTATGGTCCGGCGCGCTTCGTCGCGCGGCGTCTCGGCCTCGTCGCCGATGTGCGGCTCGGCCGGCGGGGCGGTGATGTCGGGCACGGAGGTGGGCGGCGGGGGCAGCGGCTTCTTGCGCCGGCTGCCGACGACGAGCCCGCCGAGCGCACCGAGCACGACCACGGCGATGACTACAGCAAGGATGACGGTTTCCATAACCCACCCAGTATCAGCCATGGGCCTGGCCGGGGCCCAGCGCGGGCGCGCGGGCGGGTGGTCGCGGTCACCCTCGCCCGGCCCCGAACCGCCGCAGTCATGCCCATGGCCATCTGACACACCGTCAGCTAACGTCCCCCACCACACACGGAAGGGGGACCTCCCATGCCCGTCTCGGTCGTCCGCTTCAACCTCGTCGAACCCGGCGCCACCCCCGCCTCGCTGAGCGCCCGCTACCGGGCCGCCCTGGAGATGGCCGCGTACGCCGACGAGCACGGGATCACCACCGTGCAGACGGAGGAGCACCACGGCGTCGCCAACAACTGGCTGCCCTCGCCCTTCACCTTCGCGGGCGCGGTCTTCGGCGCGACCCGGCACATCGCGGTGACCGTCTCCGCGGTCATCGGCCCGCTGCACGACCCGCTCCGGCTGGCCGAGGACATCGCCGTACTGGACCTGTTGAGCGGCGGCCGGCTGGTGACCGTGGCCGGGATCGGCTACCGCCCGGAGGAATACGCCCAGTTCGACGTGGAGTGGAAGCAACGCGGCAGGCTCCAGGACGAGTTGCTGGAGACGGTACTGAAGGCGTGGTCCGGCGAGGAGTTCGAGTACCGGGGCCGTACCGTACGGGTCACCCCGCGCCCCTTCTCCGACCCGCACCCCCTGCTGCTGGTCGGCGGCTCCTCCAAGGCCGCCGCCCGCCGGGCCGCCCGGCTGGGGCTGCCCTTCTTCCCCAGCGCGCACCTGCCGGACCTGGAGGCCTACTACAAGGACCGGCTCGTCGAGTACGGCACCGAGGGCTGGACCATGATGCCGGGCGCGGAGACCCCGCTGCTGCACATCGCCGAGGACCCGGACCGGGCCTGGGCCGAGTACGGCGGGCACTTCCTGCACGAGGCGCGGACCTACGCCTCCTGGCAGTCCGGGGAGATCCGCTCGGCGGTGAAGTCGGGGGCCACCACGGTGGCGGAGCTGCGCGCGGAGGGCGTCTACCGGATCCTCACGCCGGACCAGTGCGTGGCGCTGGGCCTCGACAATCTCGTACTGCATCCGCTGGCGGGCGGGATGCCGGTCGACGAGGGATGGCGCAGCCTGCGGCTGTTCGCGGAGCGGGTGCTGCCGGTGCTCGGGGAGTGAGCACGGAGTGACTCTTACCCCTAACCGGTGGACCGGCCGGTCCACCGGTGGTCCACTGCGGTCATGACCTTGGCAGTGGATGTGTTCCTGCGTGACGCGGACGGCCAGTGGAACGTGCTCGACGTTCCGGAGGGGTGCAACGACTCGGCCGGCTTCGAGAACTGGCGGGAGACCGTGTGGGGTTCGCCCGCCGTACGGTCGCTCGGTGCCGTGTATCTTCCCGTGCTGGCCACCAGCGACCTGTACGTCGAGGCCGCGGACGTGCCGGAGTTCCTGCGCGAGGTCGCGCTGCTGCGGGAGCATCTCGACGCCGTCGCCGCGGCCGTGGGAGAGGCTCCCGACCTGGTCGGGAACCGGCTGGACAACATCGAGTCGGCCGCCGTGCGCGCCCGGAAGATCGGCGGCGGCGTCCTGATCTGGTGAGACGGGGTTTCGGGGAGACGGGCGGCGGGGGATGGAGCCCGTCTCCCCGAGCTTGCGGGGGCCCGCCTTCGCGGGCCCGGTTCGCGGGAGGGCCGGTCAGCCCATGTCCTCCAGCTTCTTGCCCTTCGTCTCCTTCACGAACTTCAGGACGAACGGGATGGAGAGCGCGGCGAAGACCGTGTAGATCACATAGGTCGCGGAGAGGTTCCAGTCGGCCAGCGACGGGAAGCTCGCGGTGATGGCCCAGTTGGCGATCCACTGCGCGGAGGCGGCGACGCCGAGGGCGGCGGCGCGGATCTTGTTCGGGAACATCTCACCGAGGAAGACCCACACCACGACACCCCAGGACAGGGCGAAGAAGAGGACGAAGACGTGGGCCGCGATCAGTGCGGTCCAGCCCTGCGCGGCGGGCAGCTTGCCGTCGACGAGGTCGTAGGAGAAGGCCCAGGCCTCCAGCGCGAGACCGACGACCATGCCTGCCGAGCCGATGAGGGCCAGCGGCTTGCGGCCGACGCGGTCCACGAAGATCATGGCGATCACGGTGCCGATGATGTTGATGATCGACGTCGTGAAGGAGTAGAAGAACGACTGGGTCGGGTCGACGCCGACGGACTGCCACAGCGTGGCGGAGTAGTAGAACGCGACGTTGATGCCGACGAGCTGCTGGAAGGCCGAGAGGCCGATGCCGACCCAGACGATCGGCTTGAAGTAGACGCCGCCACCGCCGAGCAGGTCCTTGAAGGTCGACTTGTGCTCGCTCTTCATCGCGTGCTCGATCTCGGCGACGCGGGCGTCCAGGTCGATGTCGTCGCCCTCGACCTCACGCAGCACGTCGTGGGCGCGGCTCAGTTTGCCCGCCGAGATCAGGAAGCGCGGGGACTCGGGGATCGCGAAGGAGAGCAGGCCGTAGAGGACGGCCGGGATCACCATGACGCCGAGCATGACCTGCCAGGCCTCCAGGCCCATGAGCTTGCCGCGCTGGTCGCCGCCGGCGGCGTTCAGCAGACCCCAGTTGACCAGCTGCGAGATCGCGATGCCAATGACGATCGCGGCCTGCTGGAAGGAGCCGAGCCGGCCGCGGTAGGCGGGCGGGGAGACCTCGGCGATGTAGGCGGGGCCGATGACGGAGGCCATGCCGATGGCGAAACCGCCGATGATCCGCCAGAAGGCGAGGTCCCAGAGCGCGAAGGGCAGCGCCGAACCGACGGCGGAGATGGTGAACAGCACGGCGGAGATCTGCATACAGCGGATACGGCCGATGCGGTCGGCTATCCGGCCGGCGGTCGCGGCGCCGATGGCACAGCCGATCAGGGCGATGGCGATGACCTGCGCCAGGAGCGTGGAGCCCACGTCGTAGCGGTCCCGGATCGCCTCCACGGCGCCGTTGATCACGGAACTGTCGTAGCCGAAGAGGAAGCCGCCCATCGCGGCCGCCGCCGCGATGAAGATGACATGCGCGAGATGTTCGGGATGAGCCGGCCCGGCTCCTGACTGTGATGTCTGCGCAGTGCTGGTCACGTGTAACTCCTGAGGCCACCGGCGTCGCTGCCGGGGTGGGGGGCGACCCTTCCAGTGGCGCACAGCTTCCCGCTGCCCACCACCTGAAGGTAAAAGCAACGCTGAAGAGACTATTCTTTCAAGTTTCGAAGTCAACAGGGGGTCATTGTGACGTTCAACGCCACAAGTGATCGAAATGCGTTCAGAACTTGAACACACCGTGAGGGTCTAGCGAAGGCGCTGGGAGATGACCTTCGAGACCCCGTCGCCCTGCATGGAGACGCCGTACAACGCGTCGGCGACCTCCATCGTGCGTTTCTGGTGGGTGATCACGATCAGCTGCGAGGCCTCCTGCAGCTCCTGCATGATCCGGATCAGCCGCTGCAGGTTGGTGTCGTCGAGCGCCGCCTCGACCTCGTCCATCACATAGAACGGACTGGGCCGTGCCTTGAAGATCGACACCAGGAGCGCTACGGCGGTCAGGGACCGCTCCCCGCCGGAGAGCAGGGACAGCCGCTTGACCTTCTTGCCGGGCGGGCGGGCCTCCACATCCACCCCCGTGGTGAGCATGTTGTCGGGATCGGTCAGAATCAACCTGCCCTCGCCGCCCGGAAACAGTCTGCTGAAAACACCCTCGAATTGCAGAGCCGTGTCCCGGTACGCCTCGGTGAAGACCTGCTCGACGCGCTCGTCGACCTCCTTCACCACTTGAAGCAGGTCGGCGCGGGTCTTCTTCAGGTCCTCCAACTGCTCGCTGAGGAACTTGTGCCGCTCCTCCAGCGCCGCGAACTCCTCCAGCGCGAGGGGGTTCACCTTGCCCAGCTGCTGATACGCCCGCTCGGCCGACTTGAGCCGCTTCTCCTGCTCCGCGCGGTGGAACGTACGGGGCTGGTTGCGCGGGTCCTCCGGATCCTCCGGCAGCACCTCGCCCTCGGCGGCGAGCGAGGGCGGCACGAGCTGATGCGGCCCGTACTCCTCGATCAGCCCCGCCGGCTCCACCCCCAGCTCCTCCAGCGCCTTGGTCTCCAACTGCTCGATCCGCATCCGCTTCTCGGCACCGAGCACCTCACCGCGGTGCACCGAGTCGGTCAGCTTGTCGAGCTCGCCCTTGAGGTCACGCCCCTGGTTCCGGGCGGCGGTCAGCTCCTGCTCACGACGCGCCTTGGCGGCATCGGCGGCGGTGCGCTCCGCGTCCGCCCGGCCGAGCGACACCTCGACGTGAGCGAGCAGTTGCCGCGCCCCGAAAGCAACTGCCTCCGCCACGGCCGCCTCGTGCCGCAGCCGCGCCAGTCGCTGCTCCGCACGCGCACGTGCCTCGCGCTCCGCCCGGGCGGCACGGTCCAGCGAATCGGCGCGCCCGGCAAGCCCCTTGACCCGTTCCTCGTGCGTACGGACCTGAAGCCGCGCCTCCATCTCGGTCTGCCGGGCGTTGGCCCCGTCGGCGGCGAGCCGGTCCCGCACGGAGGTGTCGGGCTCCTCCTCGACCGGCATCTCCTCGGCGACAGCCAGCCGCTCGGCCAGCACTTCGGCCTCTTCCACGGCCCTGTCGAGAGCCTCCTGTGCCCGTGCGGCGGCAGCGGCGGACCGTTCCGCCTCCCCCGCGGCACCGCGCGCCTGCCCAGCCAGCCGTCCCAACTGCTGTGCTACGGCCGACTTCTCGCGTTCCGCGGCCCGACGCCGGTCCGCCAACTCCTCGACCAGCGCGGCGCATTCCTTGCGGCGCTCGGCTGCGGACTGCTGGGCGGCGCTCAACTCCTCGCAGCGGACTGCCAGTTCTTCCAGTTCGGCGGCGGCTTCGTCCACCGATGCCTGGACTTCGAGGAGGCTGGGGGCGCCTGCGGAGCCGCCGTGGGCGAAGTGGGCGCCGAGGAGGTCGCCTTCGGCGGTGACCGCGGTCAACTCCGGGTGCGTGTACACGAGTTGTTCGGCGGCTTCGAGGGTGTCCACGACGACGACGTTGTGGAGGAGGCGGCGGATGGCGGGCATGAGATCGACGGGGGCGCGGACCAGGTCCGCAGCGAAAGGTTGTTGGGCGGGTGCGGGCTCGTCGTGGCCGGCCGCGCCCCGCGGCGGAGCCGCAAATGGATGCTGCCCCGCGCCCCTGTGGGGCGCCTCAGTGGGCGGCGTTGAAGGGCCCGCGTCTCCCGCCAGGAGCAGCGCCGCCCTCCCCCCATCCTGCTTGCGCAGCAGGCGGATCGCGTCGGCCGCCGACGACGGAGTTGTCACCGCGATCGCGTCCGCCGCCGCGCCGAAGGCTGCGGCTAGGGCGACCTCGTGGCCCGGGACCACTGTGAGCAGTTCCGCTGCCGGACCGAGGATTCCGGTGAGGCGGTCCTGGGCGCCGAGCAGTATGCCCGTGCCGTCCTTGCGGCGCAGGCCCAGGGCCAGTGCGTCGCGGCGGGCCTGGGTGGCCGCGCGCTGGCGTTCCGCCGTGGTGGCCGCCTCGCGGGCGGCGGACTGGGCGGCTTCCGCCTCCGACAGTGCGGCGCGGGCCGCCTTGTGCTGCTCGGAGAGTTCCTCGTCGCCCGCGTCGAGGCCGTCCACCTCGGCCTGGAGGGTCTCGTACTCCTCCTGTGCGGTGGTCGCCCGTTCCTGGGCCTCGTCGCGGGCGGAGGCCAGGCGGTCGATCTCGGCCTGGGCGGAGGCGGCGCGGGAACGGGCCGCGTTGACCTGGCCGTTGAGCCGGGCGAGGCCCTCGCGGCGGTCGGCGATGGAGCGGGCGACGTCCTTCAACCGCCGTTCCTCGGCGGTCAGTTCACGCTCCAGCTCGGAGCGGTGGGCGACCGTGTCCTCCAGGGCGTGTTCGGCCGCCTCCAGGGCCGCTTCGAGCTCGGCCTCCTGCTCCCGGATGCGGGCGGCCTCACGCTCCATGTCCTCGGGGTCACGGCCGCGCCGTTCCTCGGGGGGCGCCGAGGTCGCGCTGTTCACGCGGGCGTCGGCCAGCGAGATCGTGCCGCGTACCCGCTCGGCCAGCTGGGACAGCTCGTACCAGGTCTGCTGGGCGCGCTGGAGGCGCGGGGTGAGCTGGCGCACCTCGTCCTCCAGGAGCCCTTCGCGCTGGAGCGCCTTGCGCAGCTCCAGTTCGGCGGCTTCCTTGCGTTCCTTGAGCGCGGCCTCGTCGGCGATCTCGGTGTTCAGCGCCTGGCGGAGTCGTACGAGATCGTCGGCGAGCAGGCGGAGGCGGGCGTCGCGCAGGTCGGCCTGGATGACGGCGGCCCTGCGCGCGACCGCGGCCTGGCGGCCAAGGGGCTTGAGCTGGCGGCGGAGTTCGTCGGTGAGGTCCTGTACGCGGGCGAGGTTGGCCTGCATCGCGTCCAGTTTTCTGAGCGCCTTCTCCTTGCGCTTGCGGTGCTTGAGGACGCCGGCCGCCTCCTCGATGAAGGCGCGGCGGCCCATGGGATCGGCGTGCAGCACGGAGTCGAGCTGGCCCTGGCCGACGATGACGTGCATCTCGCGGCCGATGCCGGAGTCGGAGAGGAGCTCCTGGATGTCGAGGAGGCGACACGTGTCGCCGTTGATCTGGTACTCGCTGCCGCCGTTGCGGAACATGATCCGCGTGATGGTGACCTCGGCGTACTCGATGGGCAGCGCGCCGTCGGAGTTGTCGATGGTCAGGGAGACCTCGGCGCGGCCGAGGGGCGGACGCCCCGTGGTGCCGGCGAAGATGACGTCCTCCATCTTGCCGCCGCGCAGCGACTTGGCGCCCTGCTCGCCCATGACCCAGCTGAGCGCGTCCACGACATTGGACTTGCCCGAGCCGTTCGGACCGACGACACACGTGATCCCCGGCTCGAACCGGAGTGTGGTCGCCGAGGCGAACGACTTGAACCCCCGCAGGGTCAGGGCCTTGAGGTGCACGGCGCTGGACTCTACCTTCCGCTGCGCGCTCTCTCCATGAACGTCCGGTTCCCCGCGGTTTCGCCCTTGAACGTGCAGGGCACACCAAACGTTAAAGAGGGTGGAGGCTTGCGGGGGAAAGAAAGAAGGGACGCCGAAGCGTCCCTTGCAAACTCTGACAACTTAGCGGTTGATACAGGCCGCCCAACCACTGCTTGTCATGATGCGGTGCAGTGATCAGGTGAGCGCGGGCTCCGCCTGGCGTGCGTCGAGCTCGAGAAGCGAATCGTGAGTTGCGGCAGCCGTCAGCGCGTCGTTCTCTTCCTGGATCCGTACGAGCTCTGATTCCAGGTCCTGGACGCGCTGCTGGAGCCGTCGCATCTCGGCGAGGAGTCGCGGGTCGGAGCCGCCGACGTAACCGAGAAGCGCCTTTGCCATGATGGATGGTCCTCCACACTGAGTGACCGACCGAAGCGGTGTGGGTCGTGAGGGAATCGCACCCGCGATGCTTGACACACTCGAGGGTTGCTCTGCTGTTCTTCCATGCCAAACAGCTAAGGTGCGCGGGGTTTTCAGCGTCTCACCAAAATGTTTGACGGTCAACACGATCACGCCCCGTATTGGCGGGCAACCCGGGGCTGCGCGGCCCTGACCGGGCGGCGCTGCGGCTCCTGCGGGGCCTGACGGGACTGGCGATCATCCTTAGGTGCGGAGCCTGCCAGAGCGCGCCGTTCTTGGCAACCACCAGGCCATTTCTGCTGTGGGCAGGTACCGGCGGCATGTTCCTCCCCTTCCGCCAGGGCCGCTTTACACCTTTTCGGAGAATGTGCTCAGCGGATCGCGAAGCCGTCGTAGCCGCCCCGAGGTGTGTCCCAGATCTCGGTGACGCCGTCCACGCGCCCGGGCGTGTCGTGACCCCGGAGCCAGTCGAGGAGTCCTTCGCAGTCCTCGCGCGATCCCTCCGCGACCACTTGCACACGTCCGTCGCCCAAATTGAGAGCAAAACCACTCAGGCCCCCGATCTCCAGAGCCTTGGCACGGGTAAACCACCGAAAACCCACACCTTGCACACGCCCTCGCACCCAGGCGACCATCCGCGCATCCTCGCTCATGGCTGCAACCTAACCGGCCAATGTCTCTCGGGACACTTGCTCCCCACCCGCCATGCGGTACCGTCCGCCCCAATGAATCTCATATGAAACTCACTCGATCGAGTGAGCTGGGTCACCGCACGGACGAGTTGACCGCAAGGACGAAAGGCAAGGACATGGGACGCCACCGACGCTCCGCCGCCGGCCGCGCCGCCACGAGCCGCGCCACGGGGGTCACAGAGACGCACGGCTCATACACGAGCGGCTACGACCCGCACGCCTCGTACGACTGGAACGACCGCTCCGACCGGAACGACCGCTTCGACTGGAACCCGGCGGACGGCTCCACGATCGGCATGGCGCCCTATCTCCACCCGGAGGGGCCCGCCGAGTTCCACCCGAACCACCAGGCTCACACGAGTCACCAGCCTCAGGCACACCACGAGGCACCTCCGAAGTCCGAAGCCCGGCTGCGGGCCGAGTCCCGCCTGAAGGCGGACACCCGGCTGAAGAGCGAGGCCTATCTCTTCGCCACCGAGGAGGACTACGCCGTGGTCTTCCCCGAGGCTGCAGGCATCTCCGCCCGGGGCGACGGTTCGCGCCCGGGCCGTGGCCGCCGCCGTAAGCGCAAGACCGTGACGCCGGTCAAGACGGGCCTGCTGGGGGTCTCCGCCGCCGTCGCCATCGGCACGGTGGCCGTCGCGACGGGCGCGATGCCGGGGCTGGACAACTACAAGCTCGGCGGCGGCAACAACAGCGACAAGGTGCAGGCCGCGGGCTCCCCGTCCAACTCGGCGACCCAGCAGGGCGGCACCTCCGGCAGCGCGCAGTCCCGCGACGACGGCTCCTCCACGAGCCGTGACGCGAACCGCGCGGCCTCCCCGTCGGCGGCTCCGACCAAGTCCGCCACGGCTCCCCCCGCCACCAAGGCCCCGGCGAAGAAGCCGGCGGCCACCCCGACCGAGGAGCCGACGACCTCGACTCCCTCGGCCAAACCCACCCCCGCGCCCACGCAGTCCGCCGACACGCCGGTCACGGTCTCCGCGGAGGCCGCCGCCGAGGCCGAGGTGCTCAAGCTCGTCAACGAGCAGCGCGCGATCGCCGGCTGCAGCCCGGTGTCCGCCAACAGCTCGCTGACCACGCTGGCCGAGAACTTCAGCCAGCAGATGGCCGACCAGGACTTCTTCGACCACACCGACCCCAGCGGGGCCACCCCGTGGGACCGGGCGGAGAAGCTCGGTATCACCAACCTCGGCGGCGAGAACATCGCCCGCGGCCAGGCGGACGCCGCCGCCGTCATGGACGCCTGGATGAACAGCCCCGGCCACAAGGCCAACATCCTGAACTGCGACTTCAAGACGCTGGGCGTCGGTGTGCACTTCGGCACCGGTGGCCCGTGGTGGACGCAGGACTTCGGGTACTAGTCCGACCGGCCGGAACAGGGAGCGCTAACCGACGGTTAGTGCTCCCTTCTGGTTAGCGCTGCGTTCGCGTACGCTGAAGAAATGGACACCACCCAGGAGCGTACGGAGGAGCAGAACTTCCCGTACAGCGTGTTCGCCAAGGCCTGCCCCTCCCGGGCCACCCTGGAGCACATCACGGGCCGCTGGGGCGGACTCACCCTGTGCGCGCTGCACGAGGGCTCGCTGCGCTTCAACGAGCTGCGCCGGCGCGTCGACGGCGTGAGCGAGAAGATGCTCTCGCAGACCCTGCACGCGCTGGAGCGCGACGGCCTGGTGCTCCGCGAGGCCCAGCCGACGAACCCACCCCGCGTGGACTACGAACTGACCCCGCTCGGACACGGCGTCGCCGAACGCCTGATGCGACTCGTCGACTTCATGGAGTCCCGCATGGACGACGTCCTCGCGGCCCGCACGCGCTACGACGAGACCCGCGACGGTCTCCGGGACGCCCTGAGGGGCTAACCGCGCGGCGGCCGCTGGCACTTGGGGCAGAAGTAGCTCGACCGGTTCATCCACGCCTGCCGCTTCATCGGCGTACCGCAGCGCCGGCACGGCAGGCCCTCACGGCCGTACGCGTCGAGCGAGCGGTCGAAGTAGCCCGACTCCCCGTTCACGTTGACGTACAGGCTGTCGAAGCTGGTGCCGCCCACGGAGAGGGCCGCGTTCATCACATCCCGTGCGTGGCCCAGGAGTTCGGCGGTGCGCGGGCGGGTGAAGGTCGCGGTCGGGCGTTCGTAGTGGACGCGGGCCCGCCAAAGGGCCTCGTCCGCATAGATGTTGCCGACTCCGCTGATCAACGACTGGTCCAGCAGTGCCCGTTTGATGGTCGTGCGCTTGCGGCGCAGCGACTGATGGAACAACTCGTCGTCGAACAGCGGGTCCAGGGGGTCGCGCGCGATGTGCGCGATGACGTCCGGCAGCCCGTCCGGGGTGGTGTCGTGCAACGACAGCCCGCCGAAGGTGCGTTGGTCGACGAAGCGGAGTTCGGTACCGAGGGTGTCGGCGAACCGGACCCGGATGCGCAGATGCTTCTCGTCAGGGAACTCGTGCCGCTGGACGAGGAGTTGGCCGCTCATCCCGAGGTGGGCCAGCACCGCCTGGTGGGTGTCCTCAAGCGGCAGCCACAGGTACTTGCCGCGCCGGCTCGGGGTGCCGATGCGATGCCCCTTGAGCCGGTGCGCGAAGTCGTCGGCGCCCGCGATATGGCGTCGTACCGCACGCGGATGCAGAACCTCGGCGTCGGCGACGGTGCGCTGGGCGACCCACCGCTCCAGACCGCGCCGGACGACCTCGACCTCGGGCAACTCGGGCATGGCATCCCCTGTGGACACGGGTGAATGAGCCGAGCGCCCGTCCCTCGGCGGGGACAGGCGCTCGGGTCGCGCTGTTCGGTCAGGCGGACGCCGACGACTGGTCGGCGCTCTCCTCGGCAGGCTGCTCTGCGGCCTCGGCGGCGGTTTCGGCGGCCTGTTGTTCGGCCGTCTCCTTCGCCTTCTTGGCTCGCTCGTCCGCGTCGGCCCGGATGGACCGCCAGGCGGACTCGGCGGCCTGCTGCTCCGCCTCCTTCTTGCTGCGGCCGGTGCCGGTGCCGTACGAGACGCCTCCGACGCGGGCGGCAGCAGTGAAGGTCTTCTCGTGATCGGGGCCGGTCTCCGTGACCAGGTACTCGGGGACACCGAGCCCCTCGGTCGCGGTGAGCTCCTGGAGACTGGTCTTCCAGTCCAGGCCGGCACCGAGGTTCGAGGACTTCTCGATGAGCGGGTCGAACAGGCGGTGCACCAGTTCGGAGGCCGCGTCGAGGCCCTGGTCGAGATAGACCGCGCCGATCACCGCTTCAAGGGTGTCGGCGAGGATGGACGCCTTGTCCCGGCCACCCGTGCCCTCTTCGCCCCGGCCGAGCCGGATGAAGGAGCCGAGTTCCAGACCGCGACCGACCTCCGCCAGCGCACGAGAATTGACCACCGCGGCCCGCAGCTTGGCCAGTTGGCCTTCGGGCAGGTCGGGGTGGGTGGTGTACAGCGTGTCCGTGACGACGAGGCCGAGCACGGAGTCCCCGAGGAACTCCAGCCGCTCGTTCGTCGGCAGACCGCCGTTCTCGTACGCGTACGAACGGTGGGTCAGCGCACGCACCAGAAGGGCGGACTCGAGGTGATACCCGAGCCGCCCTTCCAACAGCGTGTGGGACGAGGCTGTGTCCGCGTGTTTCTTGGCGACTGAGTCGGCCTTGACGTCAGACATGGTGCCTCTCACCAGCCGCTCAGACCTCGAGGACCTGGCGCTTGTTGTACGTGCCGCAAGACGGGCACGCGATGTGCTGCTGCTTGGGCTCGTGGCAGCGCTCGCACGCAACCAGAGGGGTGACCGCAGCCTTCCACTGCGACCGGCGGTGGCGCGTGTTGCTGCGCGACATCTTCCGCTTCGGAACAGCCACGGCTACTTCTCCTGCTTCTCGTTGGCGCGCGCCGGTCGGGGCGCCTCGCCACTGATCTCGTCCTTCTCGCCGTCTTCGAGTGAACCGGCGAGTCCCTGCAGTGCCGCCCAACGGATGTCGACGGCTTCGTGGTGGTGGTCCGGGTCGTCCGTGAGCCGCACTCCGCACTCGGAGCACAGGCCCAGGCAGTCGTCCTGGCACACCGGCTGCATCGGCAGTGCGAGCACCACCGCATCGCGCAGCACGGGTTCGAGGTCGAACAGGCCGTCCTCGATGAAGAGCCTGTCCTCGTCTTCCTCGGCGTCGTCGACCGGTTCCGCTTTCACACGGCCACGGTCGTCGGCGTCAGGGTACGAGAACATCTCCTGGAAGTCCGCTTCGAGCGACAGCTCAAGCGGCTCCAGACACCTTACGCACTCCCCCTTGGCCTGTGCACGGGCGGTGCCTGTGACAAGCACACCTTCCATGACCGACTCAAGGCGGAGGTCGAGCTTCACCGGGGCGCCTTCCGGCACTCCGATGACTCCCTGGATCCCGAGATCCTTGGGAGCGTCGATCGAACGGGTCAGGCGCTGCAGCGCACCAGGACGCCGCCCCAGCTCGTGAGTGTCGAACACGAGAGGGTTGCGGTGGTCGAGGCGGGCGTTCAGAGCCATTCCTGTCTTTCGGTCTGCTGAGCTCAAGGAGCGCTGCCCTTCGGTGCTTCCGGGCAGCGGTGATCGCGGACGTACACGCGACCGAAGAGCCAGGATACTGGACCTTTCGCTCACGGCCCAATCCGGTGGTCCTTACAGGCCTCGGCCCTGCTCGTACGCCCGCAGCTGCTCGGCACTGATCATGCCGGTGTCGAAGAGGCTGGTCTCGTCGAGGGCGTACCCCTGCTGCGCCTGCTGCGCCTGCTGGTCGAGCTGGGCCTGCTGCATCTGGTTCGGGTCGTACACGGGCTGCTGGCCGGTGTCGTAGCCCTGGTAGGCGTACGGGTCGGCCTGCTGGTAGCCGTAGGGGTCCTGCTGCTGGGGCTGGGCGTACTGCTGCTGGTAGCCGTACTGGTCCTGCTGCTGGCCGGTCTGCTGGTAGTCGTAGGCCGCCTGCGGGGCGTAGTCCTGCTGCTCGGGCTGGACCGGGGTGTTCGAGACCGGGGTGTCCGTGACGGTCGCGAGGTCGGCGAGGTAGTCGGCGTCGCTGGTGTGCTGGACCTGGTTGCCGTCGTCGTCGAAGGCGAGGGCGCCGAGGTCGTCGCTGGCGATCCGGCCGTGCAGCTTCTGCCGGCCCTTGCCCACGGCCTCCAGGGTCTTGGCGAGGACCGCCTCGAAGGCGCCGAGCTTGACGTCCACGTAGGCGTCGGCGTCGCGGCGCAGGGTCTCCGGGTCGTGGCTGCGCTCGGGGGCGTCCTCGTCCTCGTAGCCCTGGTCGTCGATGCCGGGGCCGGTGCCGAGCAGCTTCTCGCGACCCCGCCCGACCGACCCGAGGGTCTTGGTGAGGACGACCTCGAAGTTGGCGAGCTTGGAGTCGACGTAGTCGTCGGCCTCCGCGCGGACCTCCTCGGCCTCGTGGCGGGCCTCGGCGAGGATGCGGTCCGCCTCGTTCTGCGAGCGGCGGGCGACCTCGGTGTCGGAGATCAGCGAGCCGCGCTCGGCGTGCGCGCTCTGGATGATCCGCTCGGCCTCCTGGCGGGCCTGCTCGACCATCTCGTGCCGGCCGCCGATCAGCTCCTGTGCCTCGGCCAGCGAGTCGGGCAGTGCCGCGCGCACCTCTTCGAGCATGGCGAGCAGCTCGGCGCGGTTGACCACGCAGGAGGCCGACATGGGCATGGACCGGGCGCTGGAGACCGAGGCGACGATCTCGTCGAGCTTCTTCTGCACGTCCACCGTGTGCTCGCCACTCTCTACCGACGTGTTGGAGACGGACGGGTCGACTGTACGACCACTCCCGTCCCGCCCGACACCGGGTGACGCACAGTCAGTCCCTCAGGCCTTGCCGATCCGGCCCTTGAGCGCGTCCAGGACCACCGGCGGCACCAGGTGGGAGATGTCGCCGCCCCAGGTCGCGACCTCCTTGACCAGCGAGGACGACAGGAAGCTGTAGGTGGGGCTGGTCGGGATGAACAGGGTTTCGACGCCCGAGAGTCCGTTGTTCATCTGGGCCATCTGCAACTCGTAGTCGAAGTCGCTGACCGCGCGCAGGCCCTTGACGATGGCGGGGATGTCGCGCTGCTTGCAGTAGTCGACGAGGAGGCCGTGGTAGGCCTCGACCTGCACGTTGCCGAACTCGGCGGTGACCTCGCGGATCAGTTCGATCCGCTCGTCGACGGTGAAAAGGCCCTTCTTCGACTGGTTGATCATCACGACGACGTGCACGACGTCGTACAGCCGGGAGGCACGGGCGATGATGTCGAGGTGTCCGTTGGTGATGGGGTCGAAGGACCCCGGACAAACAGCGCGGCGCACTTGATTTCCCTCGCTCTCCGGTCCGGTCATCGTGCGTCTTCGCACGTAGAGGCGGCGCGACCGTACCAAAAGGTCCCCTCGCCGTAGCGACGGGCCCGGATCCCCTCGAAACCGTCCGGCCACCCGAATTCGCCGCCTCTGGTGCTGCGCTCCACGGTGACGAGAGCGTCCGGCGCGAGCCAGCCCCCAGACCGGAGTGTGAGGAGAATCTCCCGAAGATCGTGATCTGGGACAACATACGGCGGATCGAGAAACACGATGTCGTACGGGTCGGTCGGCGCCGCTGTCTGGACGACCTGCTCGGCCTTGCCCACCCTGACCTCGGCTCCGGGGAGGCCGACGTTCTTGACGTTCTCCCTGATGACGCGGGCGGCCTTGGCGTCGGCCTCGACGAGGAGGGTGTGGCTCGCGCCACGGGAGAGGGCTTCGAGGCCTACGGCTCCGGAGCCCGCGTAGAGGTCCAGGACCCGTTCGCCGCTCAGGGGGGCGCCGAGGAGGGACTGCCAGGTGGAGAAGAGGCCCTCGCGTGCGCGGTCGGAGGTGGGGCGGGTGCCGGTGCCTGGCGGCACGGCGAGTCGACGTCCACCGGCTTCGCCGGCGATCACGCGGGTCATCTGGGGTCCTTGATCGTGGGTGGGTGCAGGTCCATTGTGGCTGGTCGCGCAGTTCCCCGCGCCTGGGTGGGGCAGCCTCAGCCCTTTTCCAAGTACTGCTCCCTCTCCTCGTCCAAGAGGGCGTCCAAGGCCGTACGGAGGCCGGGAAGCCCCGTGAGCTCGGGATCGGCCGCGACAACCGTCGTCGCCTCCTCCCTCGCCTCCGCGATGACCTCCTCGTCCTCGATGACGGACAGCACCCGCAGAGACGTACGGGCGCCGGACTGCGCCTGTCCCAGTACGTCGCCCTCTCTCCGCTGTTCCAGGTCGATGCGGGAGAGCTCGAACCCGTCGAGGGTGGACGCCACGGAGTTGAGGCGCTGGCGGGCCGGGCTCGCCTCGGGCATCTCGCTGACCAGGAGGCAGAGACCGGGTGCCGAACCACGCCCCACCCGGCCGCGCAGCTGGTGGAGTTGGGAGACTCCGAAGCGGTCGGCGTCCATGATCACCATCGCCGTGGCGTTGGGGACGTTGACGCCGACCTCGATGACCGTGGTGGCGACCAGGACGTCGGTGTCCCCGGCGGCGAAGCGGCGCATCACGGCGTCCTTGTCGTCGGGGTGCATACGGCCGTGCAGCACTTCGATCTTGAGGCCCTGGAGCGGGCCTTCGGCGAGCTGGGCGGCCACGTCGAGGACGGCGAGCGGGGGGCGCTTCTCGGCCTCGTCCTCGGCCGACTTCTTCTTGCCGGCCTTCTTGGGGTCGTCCTCCTCGTCGCCGATGCGGGGGCAGACTACGTACGCCTGATGGCCGTCGCCCACCTCCTCGCGCACGCGCTCCCAGGCGCGGGCCAGGAAGTGGGGTTTGTCGGCGGCGGGGACGACATGGCTGGCGATGGGCGAGCGGCCGGCCGGGAGCTGGTCGAGGACCGAGGTCTCCAGGTCGCCGAAGACCGTCATGGCGACCGTGCGCGGGATGGGGGTGGCGGTCATGACGAGGAGGTGCGGGGGCTGTTTGCCCTTGCCGCGCAGGGCGTCGCGCTGCTCGACACCGAAGCGGTGCTGTTCGTCGACCACGACCAGGCCCAGGTCGTGGAACTGGACCTTGTCCTCGATCAACGCGTGCGTGCCGATCACGATCCCGGCCTCGCCGGTGACGAGGTCGAGCAGTGCCTGTCGGCGGGCGGCCGTGCCCATCGAGCCGGTGAGCAGCGTGACCTTCGTGGCCCGCTCGGCCCCGCCCAGCATCCCGCCCTCGGCCAGCTCCCCCATCATCTCGGTGATGGATCGGTGATGCTGCTGCGCCAGCACTTCGGTGGGCGCGAGCATCGCGGCCTGACCGCCCGCGTCGACGACGGCGAGCATGGCGCGGAGGGCCACCATGGTGTTGTGCGTCACGGTGAAGTTGTCGGTGACGTAGGCATGGCTTGGGTGGGCGACGCTGATGCACTGGACGGGCTTGCGTCCCACGTACTCAACTGCCCGGATTCCACGGCGGAACGTGTTGTATTCCGGCCTGGCCGCCACGCGTTCGGCCTTGCGAGCGAGCCTGAACGGAGCATGTTCGTCAGGCAGGGCCACGGAGACGTTGAAGGCCGCCTTCTTCGGCAGGACACGCGCTCGCCCGCCGAGTGAACGCACCAGCCAGGCAACGTCGTTGGCCAGTGCGAGCGAGGCAGAACAGAACGAGATGCTCAAACCGTCCGCGTGAACGGTACCGTCCGTGTCCATCAGCCCTTGGAGCAGAGCCAGACGGTTCTTGATCGATGTGTTCTTGAACTCGTCGGGAACGAACTTGCCGTGCGGTGTGACACCCCAGAGATTCAGACCACGCAAGGTCTGGATCACGGGATTACGAACGCCTCCGGCCCGGTGGGCAGGCTGAATGGTGAAGTCACAACGGGAGCCCTTCACCGGAACCACTCGGCACTCTGGGGCGAGAACAGTCGCCGCAGCATCACGGATCTCGTCGTCCATCGTGGAAAACCGCAGGTTGTGCCGGAATGAGCCGTCTCCCAGAAGGAGACCGAACAGGTAGGGATCCAGAGGCAGTCCACAGTCGCCTCCGAGATCGACCGGGGCAGCTGTCGGGAGATACCACTTCGGAGATCCATTCGCCTTGAACGTGTCCAGCCGGATCTCCCGAGTCGTCATGACTTCGGGAGCCTGTCCTCGGTGCCACCCGCGGCTCGTGCCGACGATCCAGAGGTGCTCGTCGTCGCACTCCACATGGCTTCCGTCGGAGAGGACCAAGCGCCAGACCTCACGCTCTCCCTGGGGAAAGACTCCGTCGATCAGCGCGATCCCGCCGTCCGGAACGACGACCTCGTCACCCACCTCCAGATCCCCCATGGGGCGGAACCCGTCAGGCGTGAGCACGAGCGAGTCAAGCGGCTGGGCCTTGCCCGATCCCACCTCTCCCTGCAACAACCGATGCATCGGATGCTCGGTCGCCAAGTCGTCGAAGATCTCCTTGGAGACCTTCACCTGCCCGTCCGTGAGGGTGAACGGGAGGCGGTCGTCGAAGGCGGTGAGGAGGCCGTCCGGGGACGGTTTGCGGGCCACGGCCGGGAGTTGGGCGTCGGTGTGGCGGCGGCGGGCCAGGGCGACCTGGAGGACGAAGGCCTCGTCCCACTTGAGGCGGTCGCGGGCGGCGGCGATGTCCGCCTTGGTGTGGGGGCGGTGGATCTTGAGGAGGGCTTCCGGGAGGGAGACCAGGCCGCGGCCCTCGCGGAGGGAGTCCGGGAGGGGGTCGACGGCCTCCTGGGCGCTGGGCAGGGCTGTCTGGAGGGCCTTGCCGATCTTCCAGGACTCCAGTTTGGCGGTGGCGGGATAGATGGGGATCAGGGTGCCCGCCCAGGTCTCGACCGTCTCCTCGGCGTCGCCCTTCAGCAACTCGTACGCCGGATGCGCGAGTTGCAGTCGGCGGTTGAAGACGGAGACCTTGCCGGCGAACATCGCGCGCGTGCCCGGCAGGAGTTCCTTGTGGGGTTTGTGAACTCCCGAGCCGAAGAAGACGAGTTGGAGCCGGCCGCTGCCGTCCGTGATCGTGACTTCGAGTCGCTGGCCCTTGCCCCGGGGGGCCTTGCTGGACGCGAAGGTGTGCAGGCGGGCGTCGGCGACCTGGGCGACCACGGTGACGTGCTCGTCCATCGGCAGCTCGGCGAGGTGCGTGAGCTGGCCGCGCTCCTCGTATCTGCGCGGGTAATGGTGCAGGAGGTCGCCCACGGTGTGCAGGCCGAGATGCTCGGCCATCACCTTCGCGGTGGCGGGGCCGAGCACCTTTTTCAGTGGTTCTTCCAGTGCGGGCACGAGATCCATTGCACACCACGCCACTGACATTGCCGTATACGTCTCGCGAAACCCCTGGTCAGGCGGCTCGTTCCGGCTCTAGGATGGCGCGCTCCGGCCATCCCCCGCGGTCACCGCCTCACAGGGACCGCCCGACCCTCGCGCCGTTCGCACCTTCCCCCACCTCGGCGCTGCGACGATGGACTCCCAGACCTCACAGTCATCACAGGCATCCCAGTCACCTCACACGTTCCAGGTCGACCTGCGCGGTCTGGTGGACCTGCTCTCCCATCACCTCTACTCAAGCCCCAAGGTCTATCTGCGCGAGCTGCTGCAGAACGCCGTGGACGCGATCACCGCGCGCCGGGCCGAGCAGCCCGACGCCCCCGCCCTGGTGCGGCTGTACGCCGAGGGTGGCACCCTGCGTGTCGAGGACTCCGGCGTCGGGCTCACCGAGGCGGACGTGCACAGCCTCCTCGCGACGATCGGCCGCAGCTCCAAGCGCGCCGACGGACTCCAGGAGGCCCGCTCGGAGTTCCTCGGGCAGTTCGGCATCGGGCTGCTGGCCTGTTTCGTGGTCGCCGAGCGGATCCGGGTCGTCAGCCGCAGCGCCCGTACCCCCGACGCGCCGCCCGTGGAGTGGACGGCGACGGACGACGGGTCGTACACCGTGCGGACCCTGCCCGCCGTCGAGCACCCCGAACCGGGCACCACCGTGCACCTGGTGGCGCGCGCCGGGGCCGGCGAGTGGCTCACCAAGGAGCGGGTGCTCGCGCTGGCGCGGGACTTCGGGGCGCTGCTGCCGTACGACGTGCGGGTGGACGGTGAGGCGATCACCGATCTGCCGGCGCCCTGGGACCGGTCGTATCCGAGTCCCGGCGCGCGCAGGGTGGCGCTGGCCCGGCACTGTCACGAGTTGTTCGGGTTCACGCCGTTGGACTCGATCGAGCTGTCCGTGCCGCTCGCCGGGATCCGCGGGGTGGCCTATGTGCTGCCGTCGGCGGTGAGCCCGGCGCAGCGTGCCACGCACCGGGTGCATCTCAAGGGCATGCTGCTGACCGAGCGGGCCGAACAGCTGCTGCCCGACTGGGCGTTCTTCGTGCGCTGTGTGCTGGACACGGACAGTCTGCGGCCCACGGCCTCGCGCGAGTCGCTGTACGAGGACGAGACGCTGGCCGCCGTGCGGGAGGCGCTGGGTGAAAGGATTCGCTCCTGGCTGACCGGGCTCGCGGCGGGCGATCCGGAGCGGCTGGCCGCGTTCCTGTCGGTGCACCACCTGGGGGTGAAGTCCCTGGCGCGGCACGACCCGGAGATGCTGCGCACGATGCTGCCGTGGCTCCCGTTCGAGACGACCGACGGACGGGTCTCCCTGGAGGAGTTCGCGCAGCGGCACGCGGTGGTGCACTTCACGCGGACCGTGGAGGAGTACCGGCAGGTCGCGCCGATCGCGTCCGCGCAGGGCATCGGCGTGATCAACGGGGGTTACACCTACGACGGCGAGCTGGTCGAGGCGCTGCCGTCGGTGCGCCCGGGGACGGTGGTCGCCGAGCTGGACTCGGACACCGTGACCGCGCACCTGGACTCGGTCGATCCGGCCGAGGAGCTGGCGCTGGCGGACTTCCTGGCCGCCGTGCGGGCCAAACTGGACCCCCTGGGCTGCGATGTCGTCCTCCGGGCGTTCCATCCGCTGTCGGTGCCCGCGCTGCATCTGGACGACCGTTCGGCCCGGCACGAGCAGGCCCGCGCGGAGGCCGAGGAGCAGGCCGACGACCTGTGGGCGGGCATTCTGGGCTCGCTGCGGGGCAGCGCGCCCCGCGCGCGTCTGGTGCTCAACCATCTCAACCCGCTGATCCGGCGGATCAGTTCGCTCAAGGACCGGGACCTGATCGGGACGGCCACGGAGTCGCTCTACGGGCAGGCACTCCTGATGGCGCAGCGACCCCTGCGCCCCGCCGACTCGGCACTGCTGAACCGGGCGTTCATCGGCCTCCTGGAGTGGGCCACACACGGGGAGGGCGACCACTGATGACAGGGATCACGGACTTCGACGCGCTGCGCCGGGCGATGGCCGAGAACTCCGAGGAGCCGGAGGGACCGGCCCGCAACGCGCGCGCGGAGCAACTGCTCGCCGAGGCCGAGAAGCTGGACATCCCGCTCGCGGTGATCGAGGCGCTCGGACACCAGCTGAAGGTCTACAACTACAGCTCCGAGAAGGACAAGATGTTCGTCCCCTTCGCGCGCCTGCTGCGCATGTGGGACGAACGGCCCGAGGACTTCGACGAGTACGAGATCCACTCGCTGCACTGGGTCTTCAAGTGGATGTCGTCCGGGATGCTCGGCCAGCCGCACATCCCGCTCGCGTCGATCGAGAAGTGGCTCGCCGAGATGGAGCACCGCTACCGGCTGGCCGGGCACTCCGAACGGGCCGTCCGCAGCGCCGAGTTCAGCGTCGCCTCACATGTCGGGGACCTGGCGCGGGCCGAGCGGGCGTACGCCGCGTGGCTGGCCGCGGACCGGGACACCATGGCCGACTGCCACGCGTGCGAGCTGCACAGCCAGGGCGAGTGGCAGGTCGAGCGGGGGCGGGACGCCGAGGCCCTGGACCTGTGGGGTCCGGTCCTGGAGGGCGAGTTCACCTGCGCCCACGAACCGCACACCGTCCTCGCATCCTCCCTGGCCCCGCTGCTGCGCCTGGGACGGGCCGACGAGGCGCGCGCCCATCACCTGCGGGGCTTCCGGCTAGTACGGCCCATGGAGAGCATGCGGGGCGCGTACGCGGACCACGTGGAGTTCTGCGCGCTGAGCGGCAACGAGGCGCGCGGTCTGGAGCTGCTGGCGGAGCGTCCGGCGTATTTCACGGACTCCGGGAACCCGCGCAGCGGGCTGGAGTTCCTGTCCGTGGTGACGCTGCTGATGGACCGGCTGACGGAGCTGGGGCTCGGCGACCAGCGGGTGCCGGGACCGGCCGGCCGTCCCTGGACGGCACGTGAACTCGCCGCCCACGCGCGCGTGGAGGCCCTCGCGCTGGCCGCCCGCTTCGACGAGCGCAACGGCACGACCCATGTCGGCGACCGGGCACGCGCCCGCATGGATCAGCGTCCCCTGGTGGAGCGACTGCCCCTGGGAGTGCGTTCGGCGGGCCGGCCGGCCACCGCGCCGGTGACCGTCCCCGCCCCCCGACCGGTCCCCGGATCGGCCCCCGAGAAGGACCTCTCCGCGCTGCTCGCGGAGGCGCGGCGACTGTCGGACACGCTGCAACCGCACGCCGTGGAGGCCTGGTTGGCCGTCGCGCGGGCCGCCGAGGGCGTCGAGCTGGCCGCCCTGGACCGTGCCGAGATCGCCGATCACCAGGCGATGGACCGGGGCCCGGAGGGCATCGCCCTCTTCGAGCGCGCCGCCGAGCTGTACGCGGAGGCGGGCGACCCCGGGGAGGCGCTGGCGGCACGCGCGCGTGGGGCGTACGTACGGGCTCTCACGGGCGAGGTCGACGAGGCTCTCGCGGCGATCGCCGAGCCGTACGACGGGGTGCTCGCGCTGTACGCCGAGGGCGCCACAGGTGTGCGGCAGACGGCGGGTGTGCTGATGAGCCGGGCGCGTGTCCTGATGCGGGGCGTGCACGAGGATCCCTCGGGCGACTCCCCCGACGCGGAGGTCCTGGCCGCCGCCGAGGCCGCTGTCCGGGAGGTGCTGGCCCTGGTGGACGGGCGGCCCCTCCCGGGTGGCGAGGTCGATGTCCGGCTGGCCGCGCGGGGTGCCGAGGGGCAGGCGATGCTGGCCGAACTCGCGGTGCGGACCGGGGACCTGGAGACGGCGGTACGGCTGTTCGCGAAGGCCTCGGCGGCTTTCGTGGAGGCGGGGCTGCCGTGGTTCGCGGTGGAGTACGAGGCCCGGTCGGCCGGGCTGGCCCATCACCTCGGGGACATCGGGGAGGCGGAGCGGGCACTGCGGGCCGCCCTGGAGCACGGCGGGCCGTACCTGGAGGCGCCGGGGCGGGCGCAGCTGCATCTCCAGCTCGCCGAGGTGCTCGGCGGCCGGGGCCGGTCCCAGGAGGCGGCGGAGCACGCCCTGGAGGCCGCTCACTGGTCCGACGAGGCGGGCGAGGGCCCGACGCTGGGCGCCTGGGCGCGGCACCAGCTGGGCGGCTTCCTGCTGCGTCAGGGCCGGTGGGCCGAGGCCGCGGAGGTGCTGGAGTCGGCGCTGCCCGACCTGAGCGCCGAGACACACGGCGACGGCGCGGTCGTCCAGACGAAGTGGTGGCTCGGGGACTGTCTGAGCGAGCTGGGCGAGCACCGCGCGGCGGCCGAACATCGGTTGCAGGCTGCCGAGATCGCCAGGCACTGGCCGGAGCAGCACGACCACGCGACGCTCGCCCATCTCGCCGCCGAGTCCCTGGGGCACGCGGGGCTGCACACCGAGGCGGACCAGGCGTACACGCGCGCGGGTGACCTGTGGCGGTCCCTGGGGAATGTGCACGGGCTGGTGCGGTCGCTGCGCGCCCGCGCCTGGCTGGCGTTGCGCGCCGACCAAGGGCTCGACAGCGCGCGGGAGTTGATGTCGGCCGCGATCGAGGAGTGCGAGGCCGCGCTGCTGGTGACGGACGACGAGGAGGCGCGGCAGCGGCTCACCGGTGAACTCGGCCACACCCACCGGCAGTTCGGCGAGCTGCTGGCCCGTTCGGTCGCCGAGGAGGCCGAGGACACCGCGATCCAGGGGGCGTTCGAGGACGCCCTGGCGCAGACCGCAGAGGCTGTCGCCGTCTTCGCCGCCCTCGGGGACGGCGCCGTGCACACCCGCACCGCCGCCGAACTCGCCGCGGGCTGGCTGGAGGCCGACCTCAGCCGTCCCGCCGACGCGGCGGCACGCGCGCGTGGCGTGCTGAAGGCCTACGAGGGTGCCGACGACGGCGACGAGACGGTACGGGCCCGTCGTGCCGAGGCCGAGCAGCTGCTCCAGCTCATGGAGGAGCAGAACGAGAACAAATAGTCCCTACTCGACGCCGATGAGCAGCAGGGCGCCCTGCCGGCCGCCCCGGTACACCACCGTGTCGACGGCGAGATACGACTCGCGGACGTGGACCTCCAGGACGTCGGCAACGCTCTCTGGGGCCTCGTCGCCCAGGACGAGGGTGACCAGTTCACCGCCGGCCGCGAGCATGCGGTCGAGGACGGCCAGGGCGGTGGCGGTGACGTCGGCGCCGATCACCGCCACGTCGCCGTCGACGAGGCCCAGGACGTCCCCGGCCTGGCAGATGCCGGCCATGGTCCAGGACTGGCGTTCGGCGACGGCGACCTCGGCGTAGCGGGTCGCGCCGGCCGCCGAGGTCATGGAGACGACGTCCTCGTCGAAGCGGCGCTCGGGTTCGTGCACGGCCAGCGCGGCGATCCCCTGGACCGCGGAGCGCGTCGGGATCAGCGCGACCCTGATGCCCTCGGCCCGCGCCTGCTCGGCCGCCGCTGCCGCCGTGTGCCGCAGGTCGGCGTCGTTGGGCAGCAGCACGACCTCACGCGCGTGCGCCCGCCGCAGGGCCGCGACCAGCTCCCCGCTGGCAGGCGGCTCCCCGGGGCGCGCGAGCACGGTGGTCGCACCGGCCTCGCCGTAGAGCCCCGCCAGGCCCTCCCCCGGGACGACGGCGACGACGGCCCGCTGGGCGCGCTCCCTGGGCGGCCGTTCGGCACCCGTGGTGTGGACGTCGCCGAGCGCGAAGTGGGTGATCCGGATGCGGTACGGCCGTCCGGCCTCGACGCCCGCCTCCACGGCCGCGCCGGCGTCGTCGACGTGCACATGGACGTTCCACAGGCCGTCGCCGCCGACCACGACGAGCGAGTCGCCGAGCGCGTCGAGCCGGTCCCGCAGCCGGGTCACGGCCGCGTCCTCGGCCTCCAGGAGGTAGATCACCTCGTAGGCTGGCCCGCCCTCCTGGGCGGCAGTCGGGTCGTCCTCGCAGAGGAGGACGTCGTCGACTCCGGGAGCCCCGATAACCGAACGGGCCTCCACGCGCGCGTGCCCTCCGAAGACCGGCGCCTCCCGGGTGAACGTCTCCACCAGCGCGGCCAGCACCGCCACCAGCCCGCGGCCGCCCGCGTCGACCACTCCCGCGCGCTCCAGGACGGCCAGCTGCCCCGGGGTCGCGGCCAGCGCCACGCACGCTCCGTCGTAGGCGGCCCGTGCCACCGTCCCGCAGTCGCCCTCGGTGTCGTCGGCAGCGTCGGCCGCCCCCGAGGCGACGGAGAGGACCGTGCCCTCGACCGGGTGGGCCACGGCCTGCCGGGCGGAGTCGGCCGCGTGCCGCAGCGCGAGCCGCAGCCCCTCCCCGTCCGTGTGAGCCGTCTCACCGTCGGCGGCGAGCACCTGGGCCATGCCGCGCAGCAGCTGCGCGAGGATCGTCCCGGAGTTGCCGCGCGCCCCTATGAGCGCCCCGTGGGCCATCGCGCGGGCCGCGTCGGCCAGCGGCGGTTTCTGCTCGGTCAGGGTGCGGTGTCCGGCGAACACCGCCTCGACGGCCGTGACGGCGGACTCCATGGTCAGGTAGAGGTTGGTGCCGGTGTCCCCGTCGGCCACGGGATACACGTTGATGGCGTCGATCTCCTCGCGCGCACGCCCCAGCGCGCGCAGCGCGAGACCGCACCAGGTACGCACCGCGAGAGCATCGAAGAATGTCTGCGGCACCTGCGGCACCTGCGCCTCCTTGAGCTGCTGGACTGGCACGCAGCGTAGACCCCGGAGGGGGCCGGGCCCGAGGAGGGCCGGAGCAGGCCCTCGACCAGGCATGGTAGTTTCGTTGAACCGGCGCAGTCGTTGTATGCTGCTCCGGTTGCCCGATCCCGATCGGGCCATCCCCCCTGGCAGTGCCACTTCAGATCCTAGATCCTGATCCCGGCATGCCGGGATCATCCGTAAGTGCATCTGTGCATCTGAAGTCTTTGGAGTGACCCGTGGCTGCCAACTGCGACGTCTGCGGCAAGGGGCCGGGCTTCGGCAACAACATCTCGCACTCGCACCGCCGTACGCCGCGTCGCTGGAACCCGAACATCCAGCGCGTTCGTACCGTGGTCGGCGGGACGCCGAAGCGCGTGAACGCTTGCACCTCGTGCATCAAGGCCGGCAAGGTCTCGCGCTGACGCACTGCTGAGCGCGCGGCCACTGCTGGTTCGCTGCATCGAGCCGGTCCACCTCGTGTGGGCCGGCTTTTTGCCGTGCCGTGTCAGACGGCATCCGACCGCAGCGCCCATCCATGATCCACCGGCCCGATCCCGCCCCCCAGAGCGAACCCCGCCGCGATCGCCCCGGTGACGTACTCCTTCGCCGCCGTCACCGCCTCCGGCACCGACCGCCCCTTGGCCAGCTCAGACGCGATCGCCGAGGCGAGCGTGCAGCCCGTGCCGTGGGTGTGCCGGTTGTCGTACCGGGGCGCGCGCAGCCAGTGCTCCTCGGTGCCGTCGGAGAGCAGGTCCACGGCGTCGCCGGACAGATGCCCGCCCTTGACGAGCACCCACCGAGGTCCGTACGCCAGCACGGCCGCCGCGGCCTCCCGCAACTGCTCCTCCGTCTCGACCCGCACCCCGGTGAGCTGCGCCACCTCGTCGAGGTTCGGCGTCGCCACGGTCGCCACCGGAAGCAGCTTCGTGCGTACGGCGTCCAGCGCGGAGTCCGCCAGAAGCGAGTCCCCGTGCTTCGAGATGCCGACCGGGTCGACGACCGCCGGGGCGTCCGTCCCCGCGAGCAACTCCGCGACCGTCTCGACGAGTTCGGCCGACGCGAGCATGCCGGTCTTCACGGCATGGACGCCGATGTCGTCGACGACACTGCGGTACTGGGCGCGCACCGCCTCCGCCGGAAGTTCCCAAGCCCCTTGCACACCAAGGGAGTTCTGCGCGGTGACTGCCGTGACGACACTCATGCCGTGCACACCGAGCGCCAGCATCGTCTTCAAGTCGGCCTGGATTCCCGCCCCTCCACCGGAGTCGGAGCCGGCCACGGTCAGCACAAGGGGCTTCACGACTCGATGTCCCCGAAGTGGTCCCAGCCGCCCTTGCTGGTCCACGGCGCTCCGTCGACCGTCACCTGGGGCAGCGCCGAGGGGTTGAGGACCTCGCCGATCACCTTCCAGCGGGCCGGCAGCTTCACGTCCGGGGCGAAGGTCGCCACGATCGCGTGGTCCTCTCCCCCGGTGAGCACCCACTGGATGGGGTCGACGCCGACGGCCTGCCCGATGTCGTGCATCTGGGTCGGGATGTCGATCGCGCCCGAGCGGATGTCGATCCGGACCTTGCTCGACTCGGCGATGTGCCCCAGGTCCGCGATCAGCCCGTCACTGACGTCGCACATCGAGGTCGCGCCGAGCCCGGCCGCCGCCGGACCCGCGTGGTACGGCGGCTCGGGGCGCCGGTGTGCCTCCACGAACGCGCGCGGCGAGCGGAAGCCCCGCGACAGCACCGCGTACCCGGCCGCGGACCAGCCCAGCCAGCCGGTCACCGCGACCACGTCACCGGGCTGCGCGCCGGCCCGGGTGACCGGCTCCCGGCCGCGCAGATCACCGAGCGCGGTGATCGACACCATGATCGTGTCGCCCCGTACGACATCGCCGCCGACCACCGAGGCGCCCGCCACCTGGCACTCGTCGCGCAGGCCGTCCATCAGCTCCATGGGCCAGGTGACCGGGAGCTCGGCCGGCACGACCAGTCCGAGGAGCAGGGCGGTCGGTACGGCGCCCATCGCGGCGATGTCCGCGAGGTTCTGCGCGGCGGCCTTGCGTCCTACGTCGTAGGCCGTGGACCAGTCGCGGCGGAAGTGCCGCCCCTCCAGCAGGATGTCGGTGCTCGCCACGACCCTGCGGTCGGGCGCGGCGACGACCGCGGCGTCGTCGCCGGGGCCGACCCGGACCGAGGGGGTGGTGGTGAGCCGGGAAGTGAGCTCCCTGATGAGCCCGAACTCCCCCAACTCACCGACGGTGCCCTTCATCGTTCGTCCTCTTCTCGTGACGGCAGCGCCCGGTCGCGAGCCGTCGGTGTGCTCGGTACGGTCGAGGTGACCGTCAACTTCAGTCGTGCCCGTGCCCCGGCACGAGGGGAAGGGCTTCCGCGGGTCTCCCCGTGGTGAGCGGCGACGCGATACCGTGGCGTTCCTTTTCCCCACATGATCCTCGTGGCCGCCCTGGAGGTTCCGTGGTACAGGCGTACATCCTGATCCAGACGGAGGTCGGCAAGGCGTCGACCGTCGCCGAGACGATCAGCAAGATTCCCGGAGTGATCCAGGCCGAGGACGTCACAGGACCGTACGACGTGATCGTGCGCGCCCAGGCCGACACGGTCGACGATCTCGGCCGTATGGTGGTCGCCAAGGTCCAGCAAGTGGACGGCATCACCCGCACCCTGACCTGCCCGGTGGTGCATCTGTAGCCCCCGTCTACCCTTGGCCGGTGAACTCTCTCCGTCACCGGCGCCGTTCTGTCATCGGGCTGTCCGTGCTCGCCCCGCTGATCACCCTCGCGGGCTGCTCCTCAGCAGACGACAGCGCGTCGGCGGCGGTTCCCTCACCGGGCGCGAAGGTCACCGGGCTGTGCCGGAATCTGGACAAGGTGCTGCCGTCGAAGGTCGACGGCCAAGGCCGCCGGGATCCCGAGCCCGCGTCCGCGCTGACCGCGGGCTGGGGGAACCCGGCGATCATACTGCGCTGCGGTGTCGTGAGACCCGCGAAGATGAACGACCCCGAGGCCGACGGCGTCGAGGTGAACGGCGTCGGCTGGCTGCTGCAGAAGCAGGACGACGGGTCCTTCCGGTTCACCACGACACTGCGCAGGGCCTACGTCGAGGTGACCATCCCGAAGGACCGCACCGGAGACGGCCTGGCGCCCCTCGTCGACCTGGCGAAGTCCGTGAAGAAGGCGATCCCCGCGGGGATCGCCGACTAGCTCGACCGGACCGGCCCGTTCAGCGCAGTCCGGTGGACCGGCGCAGGGCCGCCTGCACCAGACGGTCCACCAGCTCCCCGTAGGAGACGCCGCTGGCCTGCCACATCTGCGGGTACATCGAGATCGGCGTGAAACCGGGCATCGTGTTGATCTCGTTGATGAC
The DNA here is from genome assembly GCF_053598575.1 of Streptomyces sp. NPDC001100. Lineage (NCBI taxonomy): Bacteria > Bacillati > Actinomycetota > Actinomycetes > Kitasatosporales > Streptomycetaceae > Streptomyces > Streptomyces sp. NPDC001100. The sequence goes on along the minus strand of NZ_JBSFKO010000004.1, from coordinate 211,361 downwards.
GAACTCGCCGTCCTCGGTGAGGAAGAAGTCCGCCCGCACCAGCCCCTCGCAGGAGGCCGCGTCGAAGGCGTCCACCGCGAGCCTCTGCACCTCGGCCGTCTCCTCGGGCGTCAGCGGAGCGGGCACGATGCCGGGGGTCGAGTCGATGTACTTCGCCTCGAAGTCGTAGTACGCGTGCTCCTGGGGCGGCGGGATCTCGGCCGGCACGCTGGCCCGCGGCCCGTCCTCGAACTCCAGCACCCCGCACTCGATCTCGCGCCCGCGCAGCGCGGCCTCCACGAGGATCTTCGGGTCGTGCCGCTGCGCCTCCTCGATCGCCTCGTCGAGGCCGGACAGGTCGTCGACCTTGGTGATGCCGATGGACGAACCCGCACGCGCGGGCTTCACGAACAGCGGCCAGCCGTGCTCACCGGCGAAGTCGACGATCTTCTTCCGGGCGGCGGACTCGTCCCGCTGCCACTCGCGCGGCCGGATCACCACGTAGGGGCCCACCTTGAGGCCGAACGAGGTGAACACCCGCTTCATGTACTCCTTGTCCTGGCCGACGGCCGAGGCGAGCACACCCGCGCCCACGTACGGCACACCGGACAGCTCCAGGAGCCCCTGAAGGGTGCCGTCCTCGCCGTAGGGGCCGTGCAGGACGGGGAAGACGACGTCGACCTCACCGAGGGCCTTGGGCACGGATCCCGGTTCACTGATGACGACTTCGCGGTTTCCGGGGTCGAGCGGGAGCACCACTCCGCCCTCGCTCGACTCGGCGAGCTCCTCGACGTCCGGGGTGCGGCGGTCGGTGATCGCCATGCGTTCCGGCGCGTCGGCGGTGAGGGCCCAGCGGCCTTCGCGGGTGATGCCGATCGGCAGGACGTCGTACTTGGTCCGGTCGATGGCCGCGAGGACGGCGCCGGCGGTGACCACGGAGATCCCGTGTTCGGAGCTGCGACCGCCGAACACGACGGCCACACGCGGCTTGCGAGGCGGCTGCTCAGGGTTCTGGGAGAGGTTCTCGGTGCTCATATCGCGATGAGCGTACCCGGTGGTACTGCCCTGAGTCAGCGTCCGTTGACCCGCGTTGCTCAGCGTCGTTCCGGCTTCGCGCTCCGCGACATCAGTTCCTTGACCGCGACCACGGGCGACTTCCCCTCGTGCACGATCTCGAAGACCGTCTCCGTGATCGGCATGTCGACGCCGTGCCTGCGGGCCAAGTCGAGCACGGACTCGCAGGACTTGACGCCCTCGGCGGTCTGCTTGGTGACCGCGATGGTCTCCTGGAGCGTCATGCCCTTGCCGAGGTTGGTGCCGAAGGTGTGGTTGCGCGACAGCGGCGAGGAGCAGGTCGCCACCAGGTCGCCGAGTCCGGCGAGTCCGGAGAAGGTGAGCGGGTCGGCACCCATCGCGATACCGAGCCGGGTCGTCTCGACGAGCCCGCGCGTGATGAGCGAGCCCTTCGCGTTGTCCCCCAGGCCCATGCCGTCCGCGATGCCGACGGCGAGCCCGATCACGTTCTTCACCGCGCCGCCGAGCTCGCAGCCCACGACGTCGGTGATGGTGTACGGCCTGAAGTACGGGGTGTGGCAGGCAGCTTGGAGCCGGCGGGCCACGGCCTCGTCGGTGCAGGCGACCACCGCGGCGGCCGGCATCCGGGAGGCGATCTCCCGCGCGAGGTTGGGTCCGGAGACCACGGCGATACGGTCCCGGCTCACCTTGGCGACGTCCTCGATGACCTCGCTCATCCGCATGACGGAGCCGAGCTCGACGCCCTTCATGAGCGAGACGAGGACCGTGTCGGGCGCCAACAGGGGTGCCCAGTCGGCCAAGTTGGCGCGCAGTGTCTGCGACGGGACCGACAGGACGGTGAAGTCGGCGTCGGCGGCGGCCTCGGCGGGGTCGGTGGTGGCCCGCAGGTTCTCCGGGAGTTCGACACCGGGAAAGTAATCGGGGTTGGTGCGGCCGGAGTTGATGGCGTCCACGACCTCCGCGCGGCGCCCCCACAGGGTGACCTCGCACCCCGCGTCGGCGAGCACCATGCCGAAAGCCGTGCCCCATGAACCGGCGCTGAAAACAGCCGCCTTGACCGGCTTGCTCACGTGCCCTGCCCCTCTTCCTGCTCGACCTTCGGCTCGGTCGCCGACTCGGCCCTGGACTCCAACTGCTCGGTCTCCGCGGCCGTCCGGCGCCGCTGCTCGATCCGCTCGCGGCGCGGATCGTAGGGCGTCTCGGGTGCCTTGGCGCCGCGGATCTGCTCCAACAGGCGTGTGATGTCGGCCATGATGACCTCGGTCGCCTCCTTGAGGAGGTCCGGGCTCATCTCCTTGCCGTAGAAGCGCGTGAGGTCCACCGGCGGGCCCGCGAGCACGTGGCTGGTCTTGCGCGGGAAGACGTGCAGCTTCTTGGCGTACGGCGGCAGCAGTTCGTTGGCGCCCCACTGCGCGACGGGAATCACCGGGCACTTTGTCTGCAGGGCCACGCGCGCGGCACCGGTCTTGCCGGTCATGGGCCACTGGTCGGGGTCGCGGGTGATGGTGCCCTCGGGATAGAACGCGACGCATTCTCCGCGCTCCACGGCGTCGATCGCGGCGCGGAAGGCGCTCAGCGCGTCGGTGGTCTCGCGATAGACGGGGATCTGTCCGGTGCCGCGCATCGCGGCGCCGACGAATCCCTTCTTGAAAAGGCCGCTCTTCGCGAGGAATCGCGGAACGCGCCCGGTGTTGTACTGAAAGTGAGCGTAAGCAAGGGGATCTACGTGCGAATTGTGGTTCACCGCGGTGATAAATCCACCCTCGGCCGGAATGTGCTCCATTCCGCGCCAGTCCCGCTTGATCAGAACCACCAGCGGCGGTTTGCAGAGGACCGCTGCGAAGCGGTACCAGAACCCGATTCTGCGGCGGGGCACGCGAACACCTTCCTCTTGGACCCGGGGGGCCGCACAAGTGTCGCCCCAGGCCGTCGGTCTGTCGAGAACACCGTACGCCCCGCCACCGACAACGCCAGGGGGCCCGGGTGACAATGGCCGCGACAAGAGAGGGACGGAACCCGCGTGCAGTGGACCTTGGTCATACCCCTGAAGTCTCTGGCGCGAGCCAAGACCAGGCTCTCGGACACGGCCGGCGACGGGCTGCGGCCGGGGCTCGCCCTCGCCTTCGCGCAGGACACCGTGGCGGCCGTGCTGGCCTGCCCGGCGGTCCGTGATGTGGCGGTCGTCACGGGCGACGCCCTGGCCGGCCGCGAACTGGCCGCGCTGGGCGCCCGTATCGTCGCCGACGAGCCGGGAGACGGCCTGAACGCCGCACTGCGGCACGCGGCGACGGTCGTGCGGGTTTCCCGCCCCGAAAGCGCGGTGGCGGCCCTGAACGCCGATCTGCCGGCGCTGCGCCCCATGGAATTGGCCCGGGTCCTGGACGCGGCGGCGGAATTCCCGCGCGCTTTTCTCCCGGACGCCGCCGCAATCGGCACCACCTTGCTCACCGCGCGCGCGGGCCGGGAATTGCGCCCGGCATTCGGCACCGATTCCCGCGCCCGCCATCGCGCCTCCGGCGCTGCCGAACTCGCTCTGGACGCGGTGGATTCCGTACGGCAGGACGTGGACACCGGCGAGGACCTGCGGGCGGCGCTGGCCCTCGGCGTGGGGCCGCGCACGGCGGCGGCGGCCGCGGGGCTGCTGATCCCCGGGCAGTAGACGGCAGTAGGCTGCGGCCATGCAGGCGACCGCTTACACCTACGACGCCGATACCCGCACCGGCAGTGTGCTGCTCGACGACGGCACCCCGGTGCCCTTCGACTCCGCCGCGTTCGACGCGGGCGGGCTGCGGCTGCTGCGCCCGGGACAGCGGGTGCGGATCGAGACCGAGGGGCCGAAGGACGGCCTCAGGGTCACATTGGTGACGCTGCAAACCTTCTGAACGCCCGTGCACGGGGCGTGAACACGCCGCGGGCCGGACTCCCAGCGGGAGTCCGGCCCGGCGCGTGAGTGCCCTGCGTTCCGCTGACTAGCGGGTGGCGGTGGCCTTCTTGGCGGTGGTCTTGCGCGTTGTCGACTTCTTGGCCGGGGCCTTCTTGGCCGCAGCCTTCTTGGCGGTGCCGGTGGCCTTCTTGGCCGCCGTCTTCTTGGCCGTCGCCGTGGTCTTCTTGGCGGTCGCCTTCTTGGCCGTGGTCTTCTTGGCGGTGGCCGTCTTGGCCGCCGTCTTCTTGGCCACGGTCTTCTTCGCCACGGTCTTCTTCGCGGTGGCCGTCGCCCTCTTGGCGGTGGTCTTCTTGGCCGCGGCCTTCTTGACCGTCGCCGAAGCGGTGCCGCTCAGGCTGCCCTTGGGTGCCTTCTTGACGGCGACCTCGCCACCGCGCGGGAGCTTCTTCGAGCCGCTCACCAGGTCCTTGAAACCCTGGCCCGCGCGGAAGCGCGGAACGGAGGTCTTCTTGACCCGAACCCGCTCGCCCGTCTGGGGGTTGCGGGCGTAACGGGCCGGACGGTCGACCTTCTCGAACGAACCGAAACCGGTGACCGAGACCCGGTCCCCACTGACGACGGCACGGACGATGGCGTCCAGTACCGCGTCGACCGCCTCGGCGGCCTGCTGACGGCCACCGACCTTGTCGGCAATCGCTTCTACGAGCTGCGCCTTGTTCACGTCTTCCCCTTCGGAGACATTGCCGGAACGAAAGTGTTCAGGCTTTTCCGCACGTTAGGCAGATATATACCGCAAATCAAACACGAAACGGGCTAATCACCCGTGCGCCGCAACGAACTCGACTGTCCTGGACTTGTTCAGCGTTCCTCTTCGGGGAATCGACCCGCGTCGAGGTCCGCCGTGAACCGGTCCAGTCGCCTTGTCGCGTCGGCGAGATCGTGCTTGGCCGCGGCCGTAATGACCAGCAGCTTCCGGGCCAGCGCCATCCGTACGCCCTCCGGGACTTGCAGTGCGCGCACCCTTGTGTGCGCTTCCTTGAGTTGGTCCGCGACTGCCGCATAGAGCTTGAGTTGGCCGTCGTGTTCCATGCACAGATTGTGCCATCTGGGGCGAGTTGTCGCCTGCGGGGGTCGCAACTGGTGCCTCGAACGGCCTGACGGAGCCCGGCGGCAGCCTTGGCTCAAAGGTGCGCCTACCCAGTCAACACCCTGTCTAACATGGGAAGTTGAGAGAAGCGTTGGAGGCGCGCGGGGCCGTTCGGGTGCAGACATGGCTGTACCCCCAATCGTGGCGATCGGGGGTACAGAGGGTGTCGCGGTGGCCGGATCTCGACCTGGTGCGGGGGTTGGGGTCAGACCTGGACCGTCCGCGGCTTGTACGAGGGGCGCTTGGCCTCGTACGCGGAGATGTCGCCCTCGTTCTGGAGGGTGATGGAGATGTCGTCCAGTCCGTTCAGCAGCCGCCAGCGGGCGTTCTCGTCGAGTTCGAAGGCGGCGGTGATGCCCTCGGCGCGCACCTCACGGGCCTCCAGGTCGACCGTGATCTCGGCCTGCGGGTCCTTCTCGGTGAGTTCCTGCAGCGCGTCCACGGTCTTCTGCTCCAGAACGACCGTGAGCAGGCCGTTCTTCAGCGAGTTGCCGCGGAAGATGTCGGCGAAGCGGGAGGAGATGACGGCCTTGAAGCCGTAGTTCTGCAGCGCCCACACGGCGTGCTCGCGGGAGGAGCCGGTGCCGAAGTCGGGGCCGGCCACCAGAACCGTCGCGCCCTTGCGCTCGGGGCGGTTGAGGACGAAGTTCTCGTCCTTGCGCCAGGCCTCGAACAGCCCGTCCTCGAAACCGTCCCTGGTCACCTTCTTGAGCCAGTGGGCGGGGATGATCTGGTCGGTGTCCACGTTGCTGCGGCGCAGCGGGACGGCCCGGCCGGTGTGCGTGGTGAATGCTTCCATGACTCTCAGACTCCAGCGGGCACAGGGGCGTCGGACAGGTCGGCGGGCGAGGCCAGATGGCCCAGCACGGCGGTCGCGGCGGCGACCTGCGGCGAGACCAGGTGCGTACGGCCGCCCTTGCCCTGCCTGCCCTCGAAGTTGCGGTTGGAGGTGGACGCGGAGCGCTCGCCGGGCGCCAGCTGGTCGGGGTTCATGCCCAGGCACATCGAGCAGCCGGCGTGCCGCCATTCGGCACCGGCGTCCTTGAACACGACGTCCAGGCCCTCGGAGACGGCCTGGAGACCGACCCGCGCGGAGCCCGGGACGACCAGCATCCGTACGCCGTCGGCGACTTTGCGGCCCTCGACGATCGCGGCGGCGGCACGCAGGTCCTCGATACGGCCGTTGGTGCACGAACCTACGAAGACGGTGTCCACCTTGATGTCGCGCAGCGGCTGGCCGGCCTCCAACCCCATGTATTCCAGGGCCTTTTCGGCAGCGAGGCGCTCCGAAGCGTCTTCGTACGAAGCCGGGTCGGGGACGGACGCCGAAAGCGGCGCGCCCTGACCGGGGTTGGTGCCCCAGGTGACGAACGGCGCCAGCGAGGGACCGTCGATGACGACCTCGGCGTCGAATTCGGCGTCCTCGTCGGTCTTCAGGGTCTTCCAGTACGCGACGGCGGCGTCCCAGTCCTCGCCCTCGGGGGCGTGGGCGCGGCCCTTGATGTACTCGAAGGTGGTCTCGTCGGGGGCGATCATGCCCGCGCGGGCACCGGCCTCGATCGACATGTTGCAGATGGTCATGCGGGCTTCCATCGAGAGCTTCTCGATGGCGGAGCCGCGGTATTCGAGGATGTAGCCCTGGCCGCCGCCGGTGCCGATCTTCGCGATGATGGCGAGGATCAGGTCCTTGGCGGTGACGCCGTCGGGCAGTTCGCCGTCGACGGTGATGGCCATGGTCTTCGGGCGGGCCAGCGGCAGCGTCTGCGTCGCCAGCACGTGCTCCACCTGCGAGGTGCCGATGCCGAACGCCAGCGCGCCGAAGGCGCCGTGCGTGGAGGTGTGGGAGTCACCGCACACGACCGTCGTACCGGGCTGGGTCAGACCCAGCTGCGGTCCTACGACGTGGACGACACCCTGCTCGACATCGCCCAGGGAGTGCAGGCGCACGCCGAAGTCGGCGCAGTTCTTGCGCAGCGTCTCCAGCTGAGCCCGGGAGACCGGGTCCGCGATGGGCTTGTCGATGTCGAGGGTCGGGGTGTTGTGATCCTCGGTGGCGATGGTGAGGTCGAGGCGCCGCACGGGACGCCCGGCCTGGCGGAGACCGTCGAAGGCCTGCGGGCTGGTCACCTCGTGCAGCAGGTGCAGATCGATGAAGAGGAGGTCGGGCTCGCCCTCGGCGCGCCGGACGACATGGTCGTCCCAGACCTTCTCCGCGAGTGTCCTACCCATCGCTTTCCCTCCGGCCGGCAGAACAGAGCCGGCCCAACTAGAGATCTTGAGGAGACGGCGCTCGCACCCCTGGTTCACGGGCAGCCGCCGCCTGGCCCGTTTGGAACGCGGGCCGCTGTGTCTACAAGAGTTGCGCGTCTCACGAAAAAAGGAACTTGCGTTTCACAGAGTGAGACGCGAGTATCGTTTCATGGACAACAGTAGCGGCGTCGGCGTCCTGGACAAGGCAGCCCTTGTCCTGGGCGCTCTGGAGTCCGGTCCGGCCACCCTCGCGGGTCTGGTCGCGGCGACCGGGCTGGCACGACCCACGGCACACCGGCTGGCCGTGGCCTTGGAACACCACCGTATGGTGGCGCGCGACATGCAGGGCCGTTTCATTCTCGGCCCCCGCCTCGCCGAGCTGGCCGCGGCCGCGGGCGAGGACCGCCTGCTCGCCACCGCGGGCCCGGTGCTCACGCATCTGCGGGACATCACGGGCGAGAGCGCGCAGCTCTACCGCCGCCAGGGCGACATGCGCATCTGCGTGGCCGCGGCGGAACGCCTGTCCGGACTGCGGGACACGGTCCCGGTCGGTTCGACCCTCACCATGAAAGCCGGCTCCTCGGCCCAGATCCTGATGGCCTGGGAGGAGCCGGAGCGCCTGCACCGCGGCCTCCAGGGCGCCCGCTTCACGGCCACCGCGCTCTCGGGCGTACGGCGCCGGGGCTGGGCCCAGTCCATCGGCGAGCGCGAGCCGGGCGTCGCGTCCGTCTCCGCACCCGTGCGCGGCCCCTCGAACCGCGTGGTGGCCGCTGTGTCCGTCTCCGGCCCCATCGAGCGCCTGACGCGCCACCCGGGCCGTATGCACGCCCAGGCGGTCATCGACGCCGCGGCCCGCCTCTCCGAGGCCCTGCGCCGTACGGGCTGACCCCCCGGAACACCACAGAAGGGCCTGCCTCAACGCCGCGGCAGGCCCTTCGTCATGTCCGGGATCAAGCGCCTCACATCGACCGTCGTTCCGGTGCCGCGCCGTCGTGGCTGGCCGCGCCCGCGTGGCGGAGCCACAAATCGACACAGCTCCGCACCCCTTCGGGGCGCTGCCCACTCCCCCGGTCCGACTACTCGGACGTCACACTCCCCGACCGATACGCGAACCGGTCCTTCGCCCGCCTCCCCCGCCGCTCCACCGGCACCTGTCCGTGCGCCGCCGCGAGTCCGAAGGCCGGCATGTCGGCGTAGATCGCCTCGTACGAACCCTCGGGCACCACATAGCTCTCGTGCCACAGACCGACGTGCCCGCGCACCTTCCCCGCCTTCTCCTTGCGGTTGATGACGGCCCACGCCTTGTGGTGGAGCATGTCGGGCGAACTCGCGTACTTGTACAGCTTCTCCTTGGACTCCCAGTACTGGACGACGTAGTACGTCCGCGGGGACGCCGTCAGCAGTACGTGCCCGAGCAGTCCGCGGCTCCTGTCCTTCCCCAACTCCCGCAGCATGCGCGGCATCGCGAGGAACACCGGCACCCAGTGGTGCACGGCCCAGAAATGATTGACGCGCATCCCGATCAGGAGCACCACCACCTCCCCCTCGGCGGCAGCGGTGGTGCGGCCGTTGACAGCCTTCGCGAACATGACTCCCCCTTGTTGGGTACCAGCGCTATCCGATGACCCGTGTTTGGATAGTGCCGGTATCCGAGAAGGGGCGCAAGACATGCGGCTGTCCGAGTTGAGCGAGCGGAGCGGTGTGTCCATCGCGACGATCAAGTACTACCTGCGGGAAGGGCTGTTGAGCCCCGGCCGTCAGCTCAACGCGACCACCGCCGAGTACGACGAGGAACATCTGCGACGGCTGCGGCTGGTGCGCGCGATGATCCAGGTCGGCCGGCTGCCGGTGGCCACGGTCCGCGAGGTGCTCGGCCATGTCGACGACGACTCCCTCGGCCGTACGATCCGGCTGGGCGCGGCGCTCTGGGCGCTGCCGCAGGTTCCGGAGCCGGACGCGGAGGACGAGTACGTTCAGGCCGCGCACCGTGAGGTGGACCAGCTCCTGGAGACGCTGGGCTGGTCCAACTCCCAGGCCCTGGTGACCATTTCGCCGTCCTACCGCTCACTGGTGGTGGCGGTGGCCGCACTTCGCCGGCTCGGCTACGACTGGCCCCCCGAACTCGTCGTGAACTACGCCAAGTTGATGCACGAGGCGGCCGTGCTCGACCTGGACTTCGTGGAGACGCATCCCTCGGAGGCCGAGAAGGTGGAGACGGCGGTGGCGGGCGCGATCTTCGTGGAGCCGGTGCTCCGGGCGCTGCACCGGCTGGCGCAGGAGGAGGAGTCGGCACGGCGGTACGGCTTCGAGTGAGCGGGGCATGCGGAAGGCCCCCCACCGAAGTGGAGGGCCTTCCAGGATGTACCCCCGACCGGATTCGAACCGGCGCTACTGCCGTGAGAGGGCAGCGTGCTAGG
>NZ_JBSFKO010000004.1:31840-201552 GCF_053598575.1 Streptomyces sp. NPDC001100 | reverse complement strand
GAACCGGCGCTACTGCCGTGAGAGGGCAGCGTGCTAGGCCGCTACACAACGGGGGCTTTGCAGATGAGCTCTGCGAGCTGGCCTACCAGGACTCGAACCTAGACTAACTGAACCAGAATCAGTCGTGCTGCCAATTACACCATAGGCCACTGGAACGCAATCCCCTGTGGGGGTTCTTGTTCTAGTCTGCGCCTCCGGTTCCCGGCCTTTCGGCCCGCTCTCCGGCGGCGCAGGAAGAACATTACCCGAAGGTGGACGGGGCTCCAAAACGGGTATCGGCGCCGAGCAGAGCGGGGAGTTCGGCGAGCGAGCCGATCCGGTGCCGCCCCACCAGGGCCTCGACGGAGGTGTGGCCGCCGTGGCGGTCGATCCAGACGGAGAGCAGACCGGCGTCCGCGGCACCCCGTCCGTCGATCTCCGGGTGATCTCCGACATACGCGACCTCGTGCGGCGGAAGTTCCAGCGCCTCGCAGACCGCGAGGAAGGCGCCGGCCTCGGGCTTGGAGACGCCCAGTTCGGCCGCGCACAGGATGACCTCGAAGCGGTGGTGCACCCCGAGGGCACGCAGTTTGCGGTCCTGGACGGTGATGCTGGAGTTGGAGAGGACGGCGTGCCGGTGGCTGGCCGCGAGGGTGTCGAGGACGGGCAGGACGTCCGGGAAGAGGGCCCAGGCGATCTCGTAGTGGGTCTTGTAGCGCCGGAACCAGTCATCCGCCTCGGCGTCGGTCAGCTCCTGGTCCAGGAAGTGCCGGACCCGGTCCAGCCGCTGGCCCTCGAACGTGACCTCCCCGGCCGCGAATCGCGCCCAGTGGAACTCGGTGGCCACCCGCCAGCGCTCCAGCGCGTCCACCACGCTCGTGTGCCCGTCGAGCAGTCCCTCGGCCGCCAGGTGCGCGGACATGGCGGCGCGGTCCGCTCCGGTGTAGTCGAACAGGGTGTCGTCGACGTCCCAGACCACGGCCCGAATACTCATGATCCGACAATAACGTGGGGCCCCGGAGCACGTCAGCGCCCCGGGGCCCCACGGTCGTCAACTCTCAGGCGCAGGACAGGGTCCAGGAACCGTAGGAACCGATGATGTAGCCGCCGCTCTCGGTGAGGCCGACGCGGTAGTAGAAGCAGGCGCCCTCGGTGAAGTCCTTGTCGTAGACATAGGCGTTGTCCAGGTCCCAGCCGGTGTAGCCGCCGGTGTACGCCTTGGACTGGGCGGAGTCGGTCGTGTGGGGCTGTCCCGTGGTCGGTGTCGTCCAGTAGAGGAGGACTCCGTGGCCGTCGGAGCAGGTGTCCAGGAACTTGAAGGTGTCGCCGTCCGGGTAGAAATACACCACCCCGCAGGCGTTCTTGCTGGACCCGCTGTCGATGGCCGCCGCGGGTGCCGTCGCGGCGACCGCCAGGGCGACGGCGGCGACGACCACCGTGAGAATCTTCTTGAACACGCAGACCCCTCCCCATGCACGTGCCGGCTCCCCGTAACGCCGGATCGAGGGGATCTTAGCCATGACGTGAACATTTCACTACGATGATTTGACGAAGCAGGGGCGGTACCCGGATCACCGGACACCGCCCCTGTCGTGCGCTTCGGTCAGGCCGTCAGTTTCGCCAGGGCCGCGTCGATCCTGGCGAGGGTCTTCTCCTTGCCCAGGATCTCCAGGGACTCGAAGAGCGGCAGGCCGATCGTGCGGCCGGTGACGGCCACGCGGACCGGGGCCTGGGCCTTGCCGAGCTTGAGGCCGTGGGTCTCGCCGGCGGCCAGGACGGCCTCCTTGAGGGACTCGGCCGAGCTCCAGTCCGCCGACTCCAGCTTCTCGCGGGCCGTACGGAGGAGGGCGTCGGAGCCCTCCTTCATGGCCTTCGCCCAGGAGGCCTCGTCCTCGACCGGCTCGGCCAGGAAGAGGAAGTCGACGTTGTCCGTGATCTCCGACAACACCTTCAGGCGGGTCTGCGCGTGCGGGGCGACGGCCTGCCACTTGGCCTCGTCGAAGTCCTCCGGCGCCCAGGGGGCGAACGGGGCCTTCAGCCAAGGGGCGCAGCGCTCGGTGAAGTCCTTCACGTCGAGCAGCCGGATGTGGTCGGCGTTGATCGCCTCGCACTTCTTCAGGTCGAAGCGCGCCGGGTTGGGGTTCACGTCCGCGATGTCGAAGGCCGCGACCATCTCGTCCATCGAGAAGACGTCCCGGTCGGCCGCGAGCGACCAACCCAGCAGGGAAAGGTAGTTGAGCAGTCCCTCGGGCAGGAAGCCGCGCTCGCGGTACAGGTTGAGCGAGGACTCGGGGTCGCGCTTGGAGAGCTTCTTGTTGCCCTCGCCCATCACGTACGGCAAGTGGCCGAAGGACGGGACCGACTTGGCGATGCCGAGGTCGATCAGCGCCTTGTACAGGGCGATCTGACGGGGCGTCGAGGAGAGCAGGTCCTCGCCGCGCAGGACGTGGGTGATCTCCATCAGGGCGTCGTCGACCGGGTTGACGAGCGTGTACAGCGGGGCGCCGTTGGCTCGTACGATCCCGTAGTCCGGGACGTTCTCCGGGGTGAACGTCAGCTCGCCGCGGACCAGGTCGGTGAAGGTGATCGTCTCGTCGGGCATCCGGAAGCGGACGATCGGCGTGCGGCCCTCGGCCTTGTAGGCAGCGACCTGCTCGGCGCTCAGGTCGCGGCAGTGGCCGTCGTAGCCGGAGGGCTTGCCGGCGGCGCGGGCGGCCTCGCGGCGGGCGTCCAGCTCCTCGGTGGAGCAGTAGCAGTCGTAGGCGTGGCCGGCGTCCTGGAGCTTCTTCGCGACGTCCTTGTAGATGTCCATGCGCTGGGACTGGCGGTAGGGCGCGTGCGGGCCGCCGATCTCGGGGCCCTCGTCCCAGTCGAAGCCCAACCAGCGCATCGCGTCGAGGAGTTGGCCGTAGGACTCCTCGGAGTCGCGGGCCGCGTCGGTGTCCTCGATGCGGAAGACCAGCGTGCCCTGGTGGTGCTTGGCGAAGGCCCAGTTGAACAGGGCGGTGCGGACCAGGCCCACGTGCGGGTTGCCGGTCGGCGAGGGGCAGAAACGGACGCGTACGGGTGCGCTAGCCACGCTTGACAACCTTGTTGGTGAGAGTGCCGATGCCTTCGATGGTGACGGCGACCTCGTCGCCGACGGTGAGCGGTCCGACGCCTGCCGGGGTGCCCGTGAGGATCACGTCGCCGGGGAGCAGCGTCATGGCCTCGGTGATGTTGACGATCAGGTCCTCGATCGAGTGGATCATCTCGCTGGTGCGGCCGAGCTGGCGCTGCTGGCCGTTGACCGTGAGCTGGATGGTGAGGTCGCTCGGGTCGAGGTCCGTCTCCACCCAGGGGCCGAGCGGGCAGGAGGTGTCGAAGCCCTTGGCGCGGGCCCACTGCTTCTCGCGCTTCTGGACGTCGCGCGCGGTGATGTCGTTGGCGCAGGTGTAGCCGAGGATGACGTCCTTGACGCGCTCGCGCGGGACCTCGCGGCACATCCGGCCGATGACCACGGCCAGTTCGGCCTCGTGGTGGAGGTCCTCGGTGAAGGAGGGGTACTGGATGTCGTCGCCGGAGCCGATCACCGAGGTGGACGGCTTGAAGAAGGCGAAGGGGGCGTCCGGCACCTCGTTGCCCAGTTCCCGGGCGTGCTCGGCGTAGTTGCGGCCGTAGGCGACGACCTTGTTCGGGAGCACCGGCGGCAGCAGCCGGACCTTGCTCAGCGGGACCTTCGTACCGGAGAGTTCGAAGTCCGCGAACGGGATGCCCTTGATGATGTCGAGGACGAGCTCGTCCGGCTTGTCGCCCTCGACCGCGCCGAAGGCGACGTTCCCGTCGATGGAGAATCTGGCGATGCGCACGGGATCCTGGCGCCCCTCACTGAGCTGGCTGGAGTCTGACGCTCCAGGCTAACGCGGTGCGGGACCCCTGCTCGCGCGATTACTCCGCGGCGGCGCCGACCGGGATCTCGGTGAGGATCGTGCGGCGCGGGTTGGCGGTCTGGGCCGGCAGGTCGAGCGAGTGTTCCTGCTGCTCCGGCGTCTGCAGCTCGTCGGCGTCCGACAGGTGCGCCAGCGTCGTGCGTCGCGGGTTGGCAATGTTGCGGAACATCATCGTCGTCTTCACTGTTGTACTCGACCCTCGTCTGTCCTGGGTGGGTGGTTGACGGATTGTGCCCTCATGTAAAGCGTCAGGCTAAACATCCAATTCCCGGCCGAACGCGTGAAGAGCCCATGATTCGCGTGTGAGTTTGCTCACCACCCCATAGGCATACCGGCCAATTCGGACCGTCAACTCACCTCAACGAAACGGACATTGCACACCTGAAGCTGCCATTCCGCTCCTGATCATGGCGACTTGGGCACATCCCGCGCCCGGCGGGATGGTGGGTATTTGCCCACTTTGGAGTGAATAGCTTTCTACGTCTCGTGACACAGTCCTCACGGGGTGTCACACAGGTCACAGCCTGGCCTACGGGCCTTGTTGGAGATCCGGCACTGTGCTGGAATTCCACGGACCGCCGCAGAATCAGCCCGGCGCGCAGGGGGCGCAACGCAGCGCCGAGGGCGGCGGAAGGGGGGAGCAGCGCCGGTCACTCACGACCACACATGGGGTGCGCGTTCAGGGCGCTCCCCAAGACGCCGACACCGTCCTTCCGTTCGCGCGGGGGACGCCTGGTCCAGAGGTTGCGACGCTAGTGCAGGGACGTTTCAAGAGGGATGGCAGTGCTCCGGCGGAGCCGGAGCCGCATGGCGGGGCTGGCCCCAACACCGGCAGCTCCTCGCCCCAGCACGCCCAGAACCCGGGCCCGGCACCGTCAGGCGACGGCGGGGGCCCCGGGCGCCCCGGTGTGTCCGCAGCCCCGACCCCAACGCCCCCGGTGAAGCCGCCGAGCGGCACGCCAGGGCCCGGCTCGCGCGTCGCGCTGCGCAACTGGCGCATTTCGACGCGCCTTGTGTCGCTGCTCGCGCTCCCCGTGGTCGCGGCCACCTCGCTGGGCGCCCTGCGCATCAGCGACTCCATGACCGACATCCAGCAGCTCGACAACATGAAGCTGCTGACGGACATGACCAAGCAGGCCACCGAGCTGGCCACCGCGCTCCAGGAGGAGCGCGACCAGTCGGCCGGTCCGCTGTCGCACGGCGGCAAGGCCACCGACTACGAGGTCAAGGGCTACGAGGAGAAGACCGACCGCGCCCGCGACAACTTCATCAACTCCTCGGAAGAGGTGGACAGCGCCAGCAGGAACGGAAACCTGCAGGGCGTCCGCGAGACCGTGGTCGGTCTCGCCACCGAGTTGGACAACCTCGACAAGATCCGCAAGACGGCGTACCAGTCGAAGGGCAACTCGACGCAGACGGTCGACGCCTACCACCGTCTGATCACCCAGCTGCTCGACCTCTCCCAGGACATGGCCGAGGCGACCAGCAACCCGGAGATGATCCAGCGCACGCGCGCCCTGGCCGCCTTCTCCTCGGCCAAGGAGTTCGCGTCCGTGCAGCGCGCCGTCATCGCGGCGGCCCTGCCCGACAACAACACGACGACCGGCAAGCTCTCCGACAACGACCGGCTGTACGCCGACTCCGCGCTGGAGAGCGAGAAGTCGGACCTGGCGATCTTCCGCAACATCTACGGCGACCAGGGTGCCGAGGACCTCATCCAGCCGATCGAGGACGGCAACGCCACGATCGACGCCGCGGACAAGTACGCGGAGCGCGCCCTCGCCAACACGAACGGCCTGGCCTCGCAGGACAAGCGCTCGTACAAGGACTGGATCGACGACAGCTCGACCAAGATCGAGCAGATGAAGAAGATCGAGCACACGCTCCTTGAGGACATGGAGCAGAAGGCCCGCGAGCTGCGCTCCGCCTCCGAGCGTGAGGCGATCATCTCCGGTGCGCTGATCCTGCTCGTGCTCGGCGTCTCCCTCGTCGGCGCCTTCGTCATCGCCCGTTCCATGATCCGCTCGCTGCGCCGGCTCCAGGAGACCGCCAACAAGGTCGCCCAGGACCGGCTGCCCGAGCTGGTCAAGCAGCTCTCCGAGTCCGACCCGCAGGACGTCGACACGTCCGTGGAGTCGGTCGGTGTGCACTCCCGGGACGAGATCGGCCAGGTGGCCGCGGCCTTCGACGACGTGCACCGCGAGGCAGTCCGCCTCGCTGCCGAGCAGGCCCTCCTGCGAGGCAACGTCAACGCGATGTTCACCAACCTCTCGCGCCGCTCCCAGGGCCTCATCCAGCGTCAGCTCTCGCTCATCTCCGAACTGGAGTCCCGCGAGGCCGACCCGGACCAGCTGTCCTCGCTCTTCAAGCTCGACCACCTCGCGACCCGCATGCGCCGTAACGGTGAGAACCTTCTCGTTCTCGCCGGTGAAGAGCCCGGCCGCCGCTGGACCCGCCCGGTCCCGCTGGTCGACGTGCTCCGCGCCGCCGCCTCCGAGGTGGAGCAGTACGAGCGCATCGAGCTCTCCTCCGTGCCGACCACCGAAGTGGCCGGCCGCGTGGTCAACGACCTCGTGCACCTGCTCGCAGAGCTGCTGGAGAACGCGACCTCGTTCTCCTCGCCGCAGACCAAGGTCAAGGTCACCGGTCACGCGCTGCCCGACGGCCGCGTGCTGATCGAGATCCACGACACCGGTATCGGCCTCTCCCCCGAGGACCTCGCGGCGATCAACGAGCGGCTCGCCTCGCCGCCCACCGTGGACGTCTCGGTCTCCCGCCGCATGGGTCTGTTCGTGGTCGGCCGGCTGTCCCAGCGCCACGGCATCCGCATCCAGCTGCGTCCGTCCGACTCCGGTGGTACGACCGCGCTGGTCATGCTCCCGGTCGATGTCGCCCAGGGCGGCAAGAAGCCCGCTCCCGGCCAGGCCGCTGTCGGCGCGGCCGCCGCCGCGGCCGGTGCCGGTGCGGCTCGCCGGGGCAACGGTCAGGGCGGCTCCGCCCTCGGCGGGGGTGCGCCGGGGAACGGCGGACTGCTCGGTGCCGGTGCCGCTCCGCGCGGCCAGGTCGGTTCCGGTCAGGGCCCGCGGGCCGCGCTGCCCGGTGCGGGCGGTGGACGTCCGGGTGGTCCGGGTGCTCCCGGCGGTGCGCGTGGACCGCAGGGTCCCTCGGCGCCGCAGGGCCGTCCGGCCGCCGGCTCCGGTGCCGGTCTCTTCGGCCAGGCGCCGAGCGCCCCGCAGGGGTTGCAGGCCGCCGGTACGGGTACCCCGCAGGGCTTCGGCGACGGACGCCAGGACGCCTTCGGCGGGACCCCTCCGCAGCAGAACCAGAACGGCTCGGTTCCGCCGCAGCGCGCGAACAACGAGCCCGAGCCGCCCCGTGGCGGCGGCCGGCGCCGCGGGCGCCAGCCGCAGCTCCCGCCGCGCGGTGGTGCGCGGGCCGAGCTGCCGGGCGGCAACAACCAGCGCCCCAGCTGGAGCGACGAGAACGCGCAGCCCCCGCTGGGCCGCGGCAACCTCGACGCCCCGCGCGGTCACGACGAGCGGGACGCCGAGCAGACCTCCCGGATGCCGCGCATCGACGACCGTCAGGGCCCCGGCACGCAGGAGATGCCGGCGATCCCCCGCCTGGACGCGCAGGACAGCAGGCAGTTCCCGCGTCCGGGTACGAGCGGACCGCAGGACACGGGTTCCTTCCCCCGGCCGAACCTCAACGAGTCCCAGAACACGGGTCAGTTGCCGCGTCCGGGCGCCAACGGGGCACCGGCCAACGGCCAGTTCCCGAGGCAGGACTTCGACAACCCGCGTCCCGGCTCCAACTCGCAGCAGAACGGCGGCCAGTTCGTCCGCTCGGACGTCTTCGGCTCTCCGAACAGCCCGGCCAACAACCCGTCGAACCCGGCCAACACGGGACAGTTCGCCGTCCCGCAGGCCTACGACGGCAGCTCCACCGGCCAGTTCGCGACTCCCGGTTTTGACAACGGGTCCACCGGTCAGCACAATCTGCCGGGCCGTCAGAACCCCGGGAACACCGGGCAGTTCGACCGTCCGCAGGTCAACGGGAACCGCAACGGCGCCGACTTCGGCACCGCGCGTCCGCCCGCCCCGCAGCGTCCCACCCGCCAGGAGCCCGAGGCGTTGCCGCCTGCCACGGGTCCCGGCGACGGCAGGACGCCGCTGTACGACACGCTGGAGACCAACTGGTTCCACGGCCAGCAGGCGGAAGCGCAGAGCCAGAGCAACGGCTCCGCCCCCGCCCCGCAGCCGCAGGCACCGCAGGCTCCGGCGACACCCCCTCAGCGTCCCACGGGCGGTACCTGGCGCAGCTCGCCGAACGACGATCTCGTTCGGCAGGCGGAGCGCGTACGGCAACCGGCCGCGGGCGGCGTCACCACCTCCGGCCTGCCGCGCCGGGTGCCCAGGGCGAACCTCGTCCCGGGCACGGCTCAGCAGCAACAGCACCAAACCGGTCCGCAGGTCTCGCGTGCGCCTGACGACGTACGCGGCCGGCTGACCAATCTCCGTCGGGGCATCGCACAGGGCCGCCAGGCCGGTACGGGTACCGGCCAGACCGGCAGCTTCCCCAGCCCCACTCACCAGCAGGAGCGTTAGTTGAGCCAGATGAGCCAGGCGGCACAGAACCTCAACTGGTTGATAACCAACTTCGTGGACAACACCCCCGGTGTGTCCCACACCGTCGTCGTATCCGCCGACGGACTCCTTCTGGCCATGTCGGAAGGCTTCCCGCGCGACCGCGCCGACCAACTCGCGGCCGTGGCATCCGGGTTGACCTCGCTGACGGCCGGCGCCTCCCGGATCTTCGAGGGCGGCGACGTGGCACAGACAGTCGTGGAGATGGAGCGAGGGTTTCTCTTCCTCATGTCCGTCTCGGACGGCTCGTCCCTGGCAGTGCTCGCGCACCCCGAGTGCGACATCGGCCTAGTCGGCTACGAGATGGCACTGCTCGTCGACCGTGCAGGGGCGGTCCTCACGCCGGACCTGCGCGCCGAACTCCAGGGCAGTCTGCTTCACTGACCGGCCCCGGTACCACCCGTCTCACCAAATCACCGTCCGGCCGCCACAATCCCCCCACCGGCCCTGTCAGACGGCTAGCCCGACCGACTTGCTGTCCCGCCCGGAGGATTCATGACCCCGCCCACCGCCTCTCATGATCCGTACGCCGAGCCGTACGGGGACGAGGGCGACCAGCCGCTGGTACGTCCGTACGCGATGACCGGCGGCCGGACCCGGCCGCGCTATCAGCTCGCCATCGAGGCACTGATCAGCACCACGGCCGACCCGGCAGCGCTGATGGGACTGCTCCCTGAGCACCAGCGCATCTGCCACCTGTGCCGTGAGGTCAAGTCGGTCGCGGAGGTGTCGGCACTCCTCGCCATGCCCCTCGGTGTGGCGAGGATCCTCGTCGCGGACCTCGCCGAGGCCGGACTGGTGGCCATCCACCAGCCGGGCGGCGACGAGAACAACGGCGGCGCTCCGGACGTGACGCTGCTCGAAAGGGTGCTCAGTGGACTTCGCAAGCTCTGACGGAGGGCGGGCGACCACCTCCGCGAAGATCGTGGTGGCGGGTGGCTTCGGCGTCGGCAAGACCACGTTCGTGGGTGCCGTCTCCGAGATCAACCCGCTGCGCACGGAGGCCGTCATGACGTCCGCCTCGGCGGGCATCGACGACCTCACCCACACCGGGGACAAGACCACCACCACGGTGGCCATGGACTTCGGCCGTATCACCCTGGACCAGGACCTGATCCTGTACCTCTTCGGTACGCCGGGTCAGGACCGCTTCTGGTTCATGTGGGACGACCTGGTGCGCGGCGCGATCGGCGCCGTCGTCCTGGTCGACACCCGCCGTCTCGCCGACTGCTTCCCGGCGGTCGACTACTTCGAGAACAGCGGGCTGCCCTTCGTCATAGCCCTCAACGGGTTCGACGGCCACCAGCCGTACAACCCGGAGGAGGTGCGCGAGGCCCTGCAGATCGGGCCGGACGCGCCGATCATCACGACGGACGCCCGGCACCGCTCGGACGCCAAGAGTGCGCTGATCACGCTGGTCGAGCACGCACTGATGGCCCGGCTCCGGTAGCTGTTGGCGGGCCTCGACATGCAGTTCTCAAGTCGGCAGCGCCATACGGCAGTTGTCGTAGACACCCCGGAGCCGGCTGTGGCCTTTGACACGGTCGGCCCCGGTGTTCATAACGTTTCGGCAGAGGAATCGGGTGGTACCGCAACGCGTCGCGGTCATCCGGTGCCACTGCGCTAACAAAGCCCCGTCTTTTGGCGGGGCTCGCTCTTTATGACCGTTTTATCTGGGGCTTACATCACTCGGAATCCGCGGTTCCGACTGTTTGGAATCGCGCAGGCTGACGTGCTGGAATGCCTGAACTGCCCAATAGTCAACGACGTACTGATAGTCAGAGCTCGTTGACGGGCCTGAGACACTGCGGCACGAGGATAGGTGCCGACCGCCGGAAGGTTGTTGGTCGAGTGAGGCGAAGCAAGAACGGTCCCGAGCCGTCGGCCCGGGGCAACTTCACCCCGCCGCCGCGCGGAGCGGCGCCCGCCCCTGTGCCAGGCTCGGAGCCCTCGGCACCACCCCCTCCCAGCGGGAGCCGGTTCTCGCCCCGCAACTGGCGGGTGCCGACCCGGCTGAACGCGATCCTGCTCATACCCGTGGGCGTCGGCCTCATCATGGGCGGCTTCCAGGTCAAGAGCTCGATCGACACCTGGCAGAACGCCGAGGACGCGGAGAAGACAGCCCGCGTGGTGCAGGCCGCGCTGACCTACAGCAACGCGGTCACCAACGAGCGTGACGTCACCGCCGCACCGCTGCTGGAGGGCAAGGGCCAGAAGGACGCGACCGTCGTGGCGGCCCGCAAGGCCACGGACGACGCCGCCGACGTCTTCGACAAGGCCGTACAGAACATGCCGGACTCCCCCGGCCTGGAACGGCGCCTGAGCCGCTTCCGCAAGGTGGAGCCGTCGCTGCAGACGGTCCGGGCCAACGCCTACACCTCCAAGATGAAGGGCGTCCAGACCGAGGAGAGCTACGTCAACCTGGAGCACCCGCTCCTGGAGTTCTCCAACGAGCTGGGCCTCGGCACCGGCAACATCACCAGCTACGGCCGCTCGGTCTACGCCATCGCGCTGGCCAAGGGCGCGCTCTCCCTGGAGCGCTCCATCGGCACCCACCTGCTGCTGCACCCCGGCCCCGACGCGAACAGCCTGGCCACCCAGCGCACCGCCCTCACCTCGTACGCCTACCTGGAGGGCATCGCCATCCAGGAGTACCAGGCCGGTGGTACGGACGCGGACATCACGAAGCTGAACACGGCCCTGGCGAAGGTGCAGACCGACGGCGCGGCCATGGTCAAGCAGGCCGCCGCGCAGGCGAAGGCCGCCGGCAAGACGTATGTGCCGCCGCCGACCGATCCGGTCAAGACGGTCACGGCCATGTCGCAGCTGCAGACCACGGACCCCTCGGCGCGCGAGGCCCTTGCCCAGGAGGGCATCACCGCGACCAACTGGTGGGCGGGCACGACCCTCAAGTACGAGGCGTACCGCAAGATCGAGGAGGACAAGGCCGACATCGCGGTGAGCGAGGCCTCCGACATCGCCAACAACGCCAAGCGTGACGCCATCATCACCGGTGCCGCCGTCGTCGTCGCCCTGCTCCTCGCCTTCATCCTCGCCGGCGCGGTCGCCCGCCAGATGAGCCGCTCGATGCGCCAGCTGCGCAACGCGGCGTTCGGCATCGCCGAGCAGCGCCTGCCGATGCTGGTCGACCAGCTCTCGCGCACCGACCCCGGCCGCGTCGACACCCGCGTCCAGCCGATCCCCATCACCACCACGGACGAGATCGGCGAAGTCGCCAGAGCCTTCGACCAGGTCCACCGCGAAGCCGTACGGCTCGCCGCCGAGCAGGCCCTCCTGCGAGGCAACATCAACGCGATCTTCACCAACCTCTCGCGCCGCAACCAGTCCCTGATCGAGGGCCAGCTGACCCTCATCACCGACCTGGAGAACAACGAGGCCGACCCGGACCAGCTGGAGAACCTCTTCCGCCTGGACCACCTCGCGACCCGTATGCGCCGCAACGGCGAGAACCTCCTGGTTCTCGCCGGCGAGGAGCCCGGCCGCCGCTGGGACCAGCCGGTCCCGCTGGTCGACGTGCTCCGTGCCGCCTCCTCCGAGGTGGAGCAGTACGAGCGCATCGAGCTCTCCGGCGTCCCGGAGGCCGAGATCCACGGCCGCGCCGTGACCGACCTCGTGCACCTGCTCGCCGAGCTGCTGGAGAACGCGACGACGTTCTCCTCCCCGCAGACCAAGGTCCGCGTGACCGCGACCCGGCTCCCCGACGGCCGCGTCATGATCGAGATCCACGACAAGGGCATCGGCCTCACCGCCGAGGACTTCGCGGACATCAACCACAAGCTGGCCAACCCGCCGACCGTGGACGTCGCGATCTCCCAGCGCATGGGCCTGTTCGTGGTCGGCCGGCTGTCCGACCGGCACGGCATCCGGGTCCAGCTCCGTCCCTCGGGCGAGCAGGCCGGTACCACCTCGCTGGTCATGCTGCCGGACGCGATCACCCATGGTGGCGGTGGCGAACAGCAGCTCCAGCGCGACGAGTTCACCGTCTCGCAGATCATGCCGGAGCAGCCGCAGTACCAGGGCGAGGACTTCAACCAGACCCCGATCCGCACGGCCGCCGAGCTCGGCTTCGACGACACCCGCTACCCCGAGGTGCCGGACGACATCCGCGAGCTCGACCCGGTGGGCCGCTCGCTGATGCGCGAGGAGCGCCGGGCGGCCCTGGAGTCCCAGAAGCCGGGCCAGGAGGCCCTGGAGCCGGGCGCCTACCCGGAGTTCGCCGAGTTCGAGGAGCCCCAGCAGCAGCCGTACGCCGAGAACGGACAGCAGGCGTACCAGGAGCAGCCGACGGCGTACAACGGTCAGCCGACGTACGAGGAGCAGCAGCAGACGTCGTACGACGAGCCGCTCCAGCCCGCGTACGACGAGCAGTACTTCGCGCCGAACGGCAACGGGACGCAGAACGACACCTTCGCCGACTCCTTCCCGTCCAACGGCGGTTACCCGGAGCCCGGGTATGCGGAGCCGGTGCAGGAGGAGCACGCGTCGGCGCACGCCGCGGCCCCGGAGACGTATCCGGGCTTCGAAGAGCCGTCCTATCAGGATGACTGGCCGCAGCAGGACGGTTACCGCAACGGCTACCCGGACCAGTACGCTCCGGAACCGGAACCTTCGCAGGCCGCTGACGTGAGTGAGCGGGATCACGTAGGCTTCGACCGTCCGGGACCGGCCCCCTCGGCTGTCCACGCGCTGACCGACGCCGGGTTGCCGCGCCGCGGTTCGGCCGCGAAAGGCACCAACGGTTCGCAGCCCGCGCGCCAGGAGTCGACGGCCTCCGCCCCGGAGAGCAGCACCAACATCTTCGGTACGGCGAACGGCACCGCGAACGGAAACGGCAGCGCCAACGGCAGCACCGGGACCGTGGACTGGCGCTCGGCGAACGACGAGCGGTGGCAGCAGGCCTCGGCGCTGAAGAAGCCGAAGGCCGGCGGGGTCACCTCCTCCGGTCTGCCGAGGCGGGTGCCCAAGGCCAACCTGGTCGAGGGCACCGCCGAGAGCACCCCTCAGGGCGGCCCCCAGGTCTCCCGCGCTCCCGAGGACATCCGGGGCAGGCTCAGCAACCTGCGCCGCGGGGTCCAGCGGGGACGCAGTGAAGGAAGCGAAACGAACGGTCAGGGCTTCGGCTCTGGCAGCACCTACAACCAGGAGCGTTAGTGTGAGCCCGATGAGCCAGGCGGCGCAGAACCTGAACTGGTTGATCACCAACTTCGTGGACAACACCCCCGGTGTGTCGCACACGGTGGTGGTCTCCGCCGACGGACTCCTTCTGGCGATGTCCGAAGGTTTCCCGCGTGACCGTGCCGATCAGCTGGCGGCCGTCGCGTCGGGTCTGACCTCACTGACCGCCGGCGCCTCGCGCATCTTCGAGGGCGGCAGCGTGAACCAGACGGTTGTGGAGATGGAGCGGGGATTCCTCTTCATCATGTCCGTGTCAGACGGTTCCTCCCTCGCAGTTCTCGCACACCCCGAGGCGGACATCGGCCTCATTGGGTACGAGATGGCCCTCCTGGTGGACCGTGCCGGTACGGTCCTGACCCCTGACCTTCGAGCAGAGCTCCAGGGGAGCCTTCTCAACTAACAAACGGACGGTGCGTTTTGGCGTCCCGAGGCCATAAGGTTTCGGGACGCGGCTCCACATTGATGGGTGCCCGGCACAGTCGGAGGAGGAGAAAGTGGCAACACCCCCAGGCGGTTCGTCTTCGGGCAACTGGTCGTACGGCCCCGGGCAGGGGCAGGGCGACGGTTCCCAGAACCGGTACAACTTCCCCTCCTCGCCCTCCCCGCGTCACCCTCAGTACCCGCAGGGCCCCGGTCCGTCACCGTACGACCAGCCGCCGGCGCCGCGCATCCAGCCCGTGCAGCCGCACCGACGCTCCCCCGAGGCCGCGCCCGCGGGTTCGTCGAGCAATCCCCTGGTGCGTCCGTACGCCATGACCGGCGGCCGGACCCGCCCCCGCTACCAGCTCGCCATCGAGGCGCTGGTGCACACCACCGCGCAGCCGCACCAGATGCAGGGCCAGTTGCCCGAGCATCAGCGGATCTGCAACCTCTGCCGGGAGATCAAGTCGGTGGCCGAGATCTCGGCCCTCCTGACGATCCCTCTCGGTGTGGCCAGGATCCTCGTCGCCGACTTGGCGGAGGCGGGCCTGGTCGCCATTCATCAGCCCGGCGGCGACGAGAACGCCGGCGGCCAGCCAGACGTGACACTGCTCGAAAGGGTGCTCAGTGGACTTCGCAAGCTCTAGCGGCGGTCCTTCCCGCTCCACCACCTCGGCGAAGATCGTGGTGGCGGGTGGCTTCGGCGTGGGCAAGACCACGTTCGTCGGGGCCGTCTCGGAGATCAACCCGCTGCGTACCGAGGCCGTCATGACGTCCGCTTCCGCGGGCATCGACGACCTCACCCACACCGGAGACAAGACGACCACCACGGTCGCCATGGACTTCGGACGCATCACCCTGGACCAGGACCTGATCCTGTACCTGTTCGGCACCCCCGGTCAGGACCGCTTCTGGTTCATGTGGGACGACCTGGTACGAGGCGCGATCGGCGCGATCGTCCTGGTCGACACCCGCCGTCTCGCCGACTGCTTCCCCGCGGTCGACTACTTCGAGAACTCGGGCCTCCCCTTCGTCATCGCCCTCAACGGCTTCGACGGCCAGCAGCCGTACAACCCGGACGAGGTCCGGGAAGCGCTCCAGATCGGCCCGGACACCCCGATCATCACGACGGACGCCCGGCACCGCGCGGACGCGAAGTCGGCGTTGATCACGCTGGTGGAGCATGCGCTGATGGCGCGGCTGCGGTAGGACCGACGTGCTGCGGCCCCTGTGTCTCCGGAGGGAGGCGCGGGGGCCCGTTTGCGTTCACCAGAGCCCGGCGGGGTCACGGGCGGCCGCCCGCCGCAGGATCTCCCGGACAGAACCCATCCCGTACCTGTCCTCGGCACTGGAGAGTTCGGCCGCCTCCAGCAGGAGGGGCCGGATGTCGACCCCCGCGGCACGGGCCTCTTCGCACATGCCGTTCAGGGTGACCATCTCGTCCCGGGTGTCGATGCTCTGGTCCCGGGCGGACAGGTACAGCAGCTGCTGCCGGAAGGCCTCGGGCGTCCGCCCCGGTGGCACCTCCGCGGCCCAGCAGAACGAGCCGCACCGGTCCAGCAGCGCCCGCACGGCACTCCGGGTCGGTTCGTCGCCCCGTTCGTAGAGCGCGAGCAGCCGGCGCAGTGCCGCCTCGGCCTCCTCGCGGACACCGGCCTCGTCCAGGGGGTTCGGCCCGTCGCGCAGACGGACCAGCCAGTCGGAGTCGGTGATGTCCACCGGACCCTGCGCCAACGGCTTCAGCAGCGCGTCGACCAGTTCCACCTCGTCCGCCAACTCGCCCGGCACGCCCATGAGTTCCCCCTCCGTCGCCGTCCGAGGGCCCACTGTAGGCATGCAGAGGCCCCGGCCGCCCGGTGAAGGAGGTCGGGGCCCTGTGCGTGCTTCGGGGGCTCAGTGCCAGCTGTGCGGCGCCCGGAATCCACCCTCGCGCTCCAACCGGCGCCAGCCGGCCTTGCGAAGGGGACGGTGGGTCTCAGTCGTGGGGGCAGCCGCCGCACGAGCCAGCAGGATCGCCGTGATGGCGGCGACTTCCTCGGGCTCGGCGTGGCCCTTCTCGACACGAATGTCAGGCGTGGTCATAGGTCTCAGTCTCCGTGAGAGAGGTTTCCGCGGGGGTAGCGCGGAGGGTCCGCCGGGTTACTGCGGGGGGTTGCCGTGCTTGCGCGAGGGCAGGTCCGCGTGCTTGGTGTGCAGCATCGCGAGCGACTGGATGAGTACCTCGCGGGTCTCGGCCGGGTCGATGACGTCGTCGACGAGTCCGCGCTCGGCCGCGTAGTACGGGTGCATCAGCTCGGACTTGTACTCCTTGACCATCCGCGTCCGCATGGCCTCGGGGTCCTCGGCGTCGGCGATCTGGCGGCGGAAGATGACGTTGGCGGCACCTTCGGCGCCCATCACGGCGATCTCGTTGGTGGGCCAGGCGTACGTGAGGTCGGCGCCGATGGACTGGCTGTCCATGACGATGTAGGCACCTCCGTACGCCTTGCGCAGGATGAGCGAAATCCTCGGCACGGTGGCGTTGCAGTACGCGTAGAGCAGCTTCGCTCCGTGCCTGATGATTCCGCCGTGTTCCTGGTCGACGCCGGGAAGGAATCCCGGGACGTCCAGAAACGTAACGATCGGAATGTTAAAAGCGTCACACATCTGGACAAAGCGCGCAGCTTTTTCGCTCGCCTCGATGTCCAGGACACCGGCCAGGGTCTGCGGCTGGTTGGCGACGATGCCGACGACCTGGCCGTCGAGGCGGGCCAGCGCGCAGATGATGTTGCGGGCCCAGCGCTCGTGGATCTCCAGGTAGTCGCCGTCGTCGACGATCTCCTCGATGACCTTGGCCATGTCGTACGGCCGGTTGCCGTCGGCCGGGACCAGGTCGAGCAGGATGTCCGAGCGGCGGTCGGCGGCGTCGGAGGACTCGGCGCGGGGCGGGTTCTCGCGGTTGTTCTGCGGGAGCATCGACAGGAGGTAGCGCACCTCGGCGAGGCAGGTCTCCTCGTCGTCGTAGGCGAAGTGGCAGACGCCGCTCGTCTCGGCGTGCACGTCGGCGCCGCCCAGGCCGTTCTGGGTGATCTCCTCGCCGGTGACCGCCTTCACCACGTCCGGACCCGTGATGAACATCTGGGACGTCTCGCGGACCATGAAGACGAAGTCCGTCAGGGCGGGCGAGTACGCCGCGCCGCCCGCGCACGGGCCGAGCATCACGCTGATCTGCGGGATGACCCCGCTCGCCTTGGTGTTGCGCTGGAAGATGCCGCCGTAGCCGGCGAGGGCCGAGACACCCTCCTGGATGCGGGCGCCGGCGCCGTCGTTCAACGACACCAGCGGAGCGCCGGCCGCGATGGCCATGTCCATGATCTTGTGGATCTTCGTGGCGTGGGCCTCGCCCAGCGCGCCGCCGAAGATCCGGAAGTCGTGGGCGTAGACGAAGACCGTGCGGCCCTCGACGGTGCCCCAGCCGGTGATGACACCGTCGGTGTACGGCTTCTTGGCCTCCAGGCCGAAGCCGACGGCGCGGTGGCGGCGCAGCTGCTCGACCTCGCGGAAGGACCCGGGGTCCAGGAGCAGGTCGATGCGCTCCCGGCCGGTCAGCTTCCCCTTGGCGTGCTGCGCCTCGGTCGCCTTCTCGCTCGGGCCGGCCAGTGCCAACGCACGGATCTCGTGCAGTTCGGCCACTCGCCCGCGCGCGTCCGTCGGCTCACCCGGCGCCTCATCCAAAACGGTCATGTACCGACCCTACGAAGCACACCAAGGATTGTGCGCCGTCGACTCTGCACAGTCTCGGGACCGTTTTCCTGGTACCACCGAACAGAACCTCACCGGCATGCAGCCGTTCCGACTGCTCAGGGGGCGTGGCCGTTGTAGGGGTTACACAAAGGCGATAGCTGAGAGCCACCTCACATTCACCTCGGGAGGGTGCCATCGCCGGAGTGATTCCCGGAGGGAACCCGGGGTCGATTCCCGCGTTGCCGAGCACTCCGCGAGAGCGTACTCGTAGTAGTTGGCGCAACACCCTGCGGATGATGTTGAAAATTGAATGGAATAGGTCTACGGTCCTTCGTGTTGGCATCGTTGAACATTCAACAGATTCAACCCCGCACCACTCCCGTCCCCCTTAGGAGCACGTCATGGGCATCTTCGGCCGCAAGAGCGACGACACCGACACCACCTCGGCGCCCGCCGCAGTCAACCCCGACCTGGCCGCGCTGACCGGCGAGTACACCATCGACCCGTCGCACACGACGCTCGGTTTCGTCGCCCGCCACGCCATGGTCACCAACGTCAAGGGCAAGTTCCTCGACTTCAGCGGCACGCTGCACCTGGACGGTTCGGACCCCGCCAAGTCGACCGCTTCCCTGGACGTGAAGATGGAGAGCATCGACACGGGCTCCCCGGACCGTGACGGTCACCTCAAGAGCGCGGACTTCTTCAAGACGGAGGAGTTCCCCACGATGACCTTCCGCTCCACCTCCGCGGAGGCCCTCGGCGGCGACGACTACCGCATCACCGGTGACCTGGAGATCCTCGGCACCACCAAGCCGCTCACCATCGACCTGGAGTTCAACGGCGCCGCGAAGGACCCGTTCGGCAACGAGCGCGTCGGCTTCGAGGGCAAGGCCGAGATCCTGCGCTCCGAGTGGGGCCTCACCTGGAACGCGGCGCTGGAGACCGGTGGCGTCCTCGTCTCCGACAAGATCAAGCTGAACTTCGACATCTCGGCGATCAAGAGCGCCTGAGGTTGAGCCACGCGGCCAGATCATCGATCTCGGCCTCCACGGCATCGGCGATGCTCCTGCTGAACTCCACGTCCTGATGGACGGCGTTCACCAGGAGCACGCCCGCCTTGCGGTCAGCCGTCGCGTCGAGCTTCCCGACGAGCTGATCGCCGTAGAGAATCGGCAGCGCGAAGTAGCCCCAGCGGCGCTTCGCGGCCGGCTTGTACATCTCCAACTGGTAGTCGTAGCCGAAGAGTTCGGTGGTGCGCTTCCGGTCGTGGATCAGTCGGTCGAAGGGTGAGAGCAGTGCGGTCCGCCCGCTGAACGGCCGGTCGAGATACGCCGGATCGACCCGCCACTCCCCCTTCACCCCTTCCACGACGGCCGGTTCGCCGGCCTCGCCGACGACGGCGGGTTCGACCGGGAGCGCGGTGCCGGTGGCGCGGGCGATACCGAGTGCGCGGAGCCGCCGTTCGTTCCGGAGACGGCGGGCTTCCGCGACGGGGACGGCTGGTTCGTCCGGGTAGACGCGGGACGCCAGGTCCCAGAGCCGTTCGCGTCCCGCCCGCCCAGCGATCGCGACTTCCCCGCGCAGCGTCATCAGCTCCAGGAGCTGGCTGACGTTGCGGTTGTGCGTCCAGCCGGACGACTGCCACGGCACCGCGCAGGTGTCGGGCAACTCCCTTGAGGTGAGCGGCCCTTCGCTCCCCAACCGGTCGAGAATGTCGCGCCTGCACGCGTCGTTGGCCGCGACCCACTCCCGGTAGTGCTTCGACTCCTTCTCCCATACGGCCATGTCGGCGCGGTACAGCGCCAGGTCCTCGCTCGGGCGGATCATCGCGCGGAGTTCGAGGAGTGTGCGGTTCGCGAGCGCGGCGGTGAGGTCCTCCCGGGCGTACGACGAGCCGAGGCGGCTCCAGGCGACCAGGTCGGCGTTGGGCGCTATCGCGGCCGTGGGGTCGATCTGCAGCAGGGTCAACCGGCGTACGACGGCATGGAGTTCGGTGGGACGCTGGGCGTCGAGGAGTTGCGCCTGGACGGCGATACGGCGGGCTTCGGTACGGGTCAGTTCATGCATGGCGCTGATGTGCTCCCGGGGTGTGTCCGAAGGTACGGCGGAAGACGTCGATGAAGGCGCTGGCGGACGACCAGCCGCACTGGTGGGCGACGGCGGTGACCGGGGTGTCCTCGGCCAGCAGCACCAGGGAACGGTGCAGGCGGAGTTGGGTGCGCCACTGCGGGAAGGTCATGCCGAGGTCGGACTTGAAGAGCCGGGAGAGCGTACGGTCGCTCGCGCCGACCTCTCTGCCGAGGGCTGCCAGGGTGCGGTCGTCGGCCGGGTTGGCGCCGAGGGTCTCGCAGACTGCCGTCAGGAGAGGGGCAGTTGGGGTGGGCAGGTGGAGGGGCTGCTGGGGTGAGGCCTTCAGCTGGTCCAGCAGCACGGCCCGCAGGCGCGCGCGTTCGGGACTGTCGTCGTCCGGAGAGTGGGTGTACGCGAGGATCAACTCCCGTAGCAGCGGCCCGACTTCGAGGACGGTCGGCTGGTCGAGCCCCAGCGGGTTGTCGCTCGCGGGCAGGCCGAGCAGCCGGAGTTCGAGTTCGCCGTGGGCCTGGTGGGCGTGCACGGTGCCGGCCGGTACCCAGATGGCGCGGGTGCCCGGCGCGATCCACGACCCCGCGCCGGTCGTCACGGCCACCACGCCCCGCCCCGCGTAGACGATCTGGTGGTCGTCGTGGCGGTGGGCGCCGATGGCGGCGCCGGGGGCCAGCCACTGGGTGCGGGTCGGCGCCACCGGCTCATGGCGGACTTCTGTCATTGTCTGGCAGTTTATCGGAAGCGCGACAGACCGCCGGGCGATGAACATGGCGATATGTCAAGGAACAAAGCGATCACGCTGCTCGCTGTCGGCCATGCCTGTGTGGACATCTACCAGGGCTCGGTCGCCGCGCTCATCCCGTTCTTCGTCGCCGAGCGCGCCTACAGCTATGCCGCGGTGTCGGGCATCGTGCTCGCCGCGTCCCTGCTCTCCTCGGTGGCGCAGCCGGTGTTCGGTCTGCTCACCGACCGCCGGGCGATGCCGTGGATCCTGCCGCTGAGCACGGTGCTCGGCGGACTCGGCATCGCCCTGAGCGGCCTGAGCGGCTCCTACGGACTCACCCTGGTGTTCGTGGCGGTGTCCGGTGTCGGGGTCGCCGCCTACCACCCCGAGTCCGCCCGGGTCGCCCGGCTCGTCAGCGAGGGCAGCCACAGCGCGATGGGCTGGTTCTCGGTGGGCGGGAACCTCGGTTTCGCCGCCGCGCCGCTCATGGTCGGCGGTGTCGTCGGCACCGGCGGCCTGCGCCTGTCACCGCTGCTCGTGCTCCCCGCCCTCGCGGGCAGCGTGCTGTGCCCACCGGTGCTGCGCGCGCTGGGGAAGCGGGAAAGTGGTGCCGCCCACGGCACGGTCCCGGTCGGCATCGACGACAAGGCGTCATTCGTGCGGCTCTCGATGTCCGTGGTCCTCCGCTCCATGGAGTTCATCGGCCTGAGCACCTTCATCTCGCTCTACGCGCAGCAGCGCATGGGAGGCGGTACGGCGGCCGGGACCGTGGCGCTGTTCGTCCTCTACGCCGGCGGCGCCCTGGGCTCCGTGGTGGGCGGCGGTCTCGCGGGCCGCTGGGACCGGGTGACGGTGGCCCGCTGGTCGTACCTGCTGACGATCCCGGCGATCGCGGGCACGGTGTTCGTCCCCGGCCCCGCGTTCTACATCTTCGTGGCGCTGGCGTCCCTCGCCCTGTACGTCCCCTTCTCCCTGCATGTCACCCTCGGCCAGGACTACTTGCCCACCCGCGTCGGCACTGCCAGCGGGATCACGCTCGGCCTGACCGTCAGCATCGGGGGCATGGTCACTCCGCTGATCGGGACCATCGCCGACGCGACGTCCCTGCGGACGGCGCTGACCCCGCTGATCGTGCTGCCGGTGTTGAGCTGGCTGCTGTTCCGGGGGCTGCCCGAACCGACGCCCCCGCGGCGGGTGTTGCCGACGCCGGAGACGACCGGCGCGACTGCCTGAGCCCACCGCCGCCGTGTCGTCGGGTCAGACCCGTTCCCGCGCCCACGGCTGGCGCATCCGGCTGCCGGCGTCGGCGCGGACCTTGCGCGCGTCACGGCCGACGTGCCCGTTCATCGCCGACCGCAGCCGGTGGTGGAACGTGAAACCGGGAGCCGGTCCCGCCTTCGCCGGCCGCTCCCGCACATCGGCCTTCGTGCACAGCAGGTTCCACACCCGGTCCGGGCACTCCCCGTGCCGCCAGAGGAAATCGCAGTACGGGATGTGCGCGATCTCCAGGTTCAGCCAGCCGTCCTTCTTCAGCACGCCCTCCCACTCGGACCGGCGGAGCTTCAGATATCCGCGCTTCCGGTCGGACTTGTCGACGCTGGTGACGCCGAGCACGCGGACGAAGCCCGGGGTGTGCTCCAGCACGAGGACCGGACGCTCCTTGTAGTTGTTGTCGTCGTGGGTGAGTTCGGCCGTCCAGACATCGCCCACGGCCGGGGGCCAGGACTTCACTCCGGGAGGTGCGGGGTCGGCCGGCGGTCCGGTCCTCAGCCAGGGCACCAGGCGGACGGCCGCGGCCACCGCGCACCCGGCGGACACCGCCACCGTCGACCACCACAGAACGGCGAGCAGCAGCGCTCCGGCGGTGGCGTGGTCCGAGTCGGGGGCGAGAGTGCCGCCGGTGTGGTCGATCCAGTACCCGGTCGCGACGGCCAGGAGCGCCTTCTGCAGCGCCGACCACAACATGACCAGCGGGAAGTAGCCGTGGTCCACCGTGCGCAGCAGACCCAGTACGGCGGCGGTCGTCGCGTAGACCATGGTCAGCCCGGCCATGGCCTGATTGCCGATCCCGGTGTCCAGGAACGCCATGACGCCCGTCACCACAGAGCAGAGGCCCACCGCGCGCGCCGCGACCAGCAGGCGGCTCCCCTTGAGCCGCGCGGGCGCCACCATCCGGACCATCGGACGGGCCACCAGGACGCACAGCGCGAGCAGACCCACGCTGATCCAGGTGTTCCTGGTGCCGGTGAAGCCGACCCGGAGCGCCGTGAACATCAGCACCCACATCACCCACGAGCCGAACCCCACCGCGAACGGCGCCCCGCCCAGGAACTCGGGGAACAGCCGCTTGGACCTCAGCCGCGGCATCTGCACGCCACTGATCAGTGTCACACTCAGCCCCACCAGAAGGACGACCCCCGCCAGAAACGCCTGCACGCTCTCTCCCCCGTTCTCGACGCTGGGAGCAGCATGGGCACGCGACCGGCGTGCCGGGCGTCGTTTCGTTCTTCCGCGCCCGCACGCCTTCCGGTCTGGTAAAAGCGCGGGCTACGGACTTGCGACGTCAGACCACGGCGAGCCGGTCCACCAGTAGCCGGGTCCTTCGTTCGGCGTCGGCCGGGGGCAGGCGGCCCGCTCGGGTCAGGGTGGCCAGGCCGTGCAGGGACGCCCAGAACACCTCGGTGAACAGGCCCGGTTGGACTCCCTCTCCGGCGACCGCGTCGAGGTTTTCCAGCAGGGCGGCGAAGGCGCCCTTCAGCGGCTCGGGGGTGTCCTCCTGCGCGAAGGCCAGGCCGCCGTCGAGCTGGAACATGGCGTCGTAGACCGCCGGGTTGCGTTCGGCGAAGTCGAGGTAGGCGCGGGCGATGGCGGCGGCCCGGGCGTGCGGGCCCTTCGCGGCGGAGGCCGCGGCCCGCAGCTCCGCGGCCATCTCCGTGGCGCCCTGGAGGGCTACGGCGCCGATGATCTCCCGCTTGCCGCGGAAGTGGCTGTAGAGGACGGGCTGGCTGTACTCGATGCGCTCGGCCAGCCTGCGGGTGGTGACCGCGTCCCAGCCCTGCTGCTCGGCGAGTTCGCGGGCCGTCGCCAAGATGAGGCGCTCACGGCTCGCCCGTTCGCGCTCCTTGCGTTCCTGTACCGACATGGTTCGACCCTAGCACCGCTAGACATTCGAGCGGCAGTAGGTCTAGCGTTGCCTCATCGTCTAGCAATGCTAGAAATCAGGGAGAGTCATGATGCTCACCGCACTTGAGGTCTTCACCACCGTGGTCGTCGGCGTGATGGTCGGGGTGGAGTTCTCCGTCGCCTTCGTCATGAACCGGATCTTCAACGCCCTTCCCGAGGACAGCGGCCAGCTCGGCCGCGCCCACGGGGGCCGGATGCTCGGCGCGGTGATGCCGGTCTGGTACATCGGCTCGCTCGTCCTGAGCGCGGTCTGGGCCGTCGCCGGATGGCACCACGACGGCGCCGGCCTCGTCGTCACCGCCGCCGGACTGCTGATCGTGAGCGTGATCATGTCGATCCTGCTGCTCGTCCCGATCAACAACCGGGGCAAGACATGGACCCCCGAGAACCGGCCCGACGACTGGAAGGAGCAGATGAACCGCTGGGACCGCTACCACTACGTCCGCGTCGCCGTCATCATCGCCGCGTTCGCTCTTCTTGCAGCGGCCCTCACCTGAGCGCGAACTCGCACCACACCACCGTGCCGGGCGACCGTTCCCCGACCCCCCACTTGTCCGACAGCGCGGCGACCAGCATCAGACCTCGCCCCTCCTCCGCGTCCAGTTGTCGGTACGGGGTGCGGACCTTGCGGAGTTCGGTGGTGCCGCTGTCGTGAACCTCGATACGGAGGACTCCGTCGGGGTGCAGGGAGAGGTGGAGGGCGAAGCCCCGGCCCGGCGGTACACCGTGGAGGATCGCGTTGGTCGCCAACTCGCTTACGCAGAGCAGCGCGTCGTCCATCCGGTCCGTGACCGACCAGGACGTGATCGTCTCCCGGGTGAAGTCGCGGGCCAGGGCGACCGATCTGCGGTCCCGGCGGTAGAACGCCTCGCGGGTGTGGCCTTGTTGGAGTTGTTCATTCACGGGACCACTGTCACAGGGAGTCACTATCGTGGGTCAGTGAGTGAGGTCGTAGTTCTCATTGCTACGACCTCACTACGACGTCTTCGGGTGTGCGCGGGGGAAAGGGACACGCATGCAATCGGCGAAGAGGCCCAAGAAGGTCGGCACTTGGGAAGCGGTGGGTGGGCTGGTCGCCCATTTCCGGCGGAAGGCGGGGCTCACGCAGGAGCGGTTCGCCGAGCTCGCGAATCTGCACGTCGATACGATCCGGTCGATCGAGCAGGGGCGGCTGGCGTTGCAGGACTACCGGGCGGTGGAGTTCGATGAACTGCTCGGTACGGGTGGGGCGTTGTTCGCGCTGGTGGACAAGTTGCCGGTGCGGGAGCGGATGCCCGCGTTCGCGCAAGGGCTCGTCGACAATGAGCAGGAGGCGCTCAGCATCCTGTCGTACGAGAGCCTGGTCATTCCAGGGCTTCTCCAGACCAGGGACTACTGCCGCGCCGTCTTCGAGTACCGCTATCCAGCACTCGGGGACGAGACAGCCGAGCAGTGGGTCGACAACCGGATGCAGCAGCAGTTGATCTGGCAGCGCAAACGGCCGCCGGTCGGGCACTTCATCATCGAGGAGAGCGTCCTGCGGAGGCAGGTCGGCAGTGCGGAGGTCATGCGGACGCAGATTCAGCAGCTGCTGGACTTCACCGAGCCGGTGAACATGAGCTTGCAGATCATGCCGATGGATCGGACTCCGCACGCCTGTCTCGACGGTCCCATGGTGCTGCTGGAAACGCCTGAGCACGATCGCCTGGTCTGGCTGGAGGTGCAGCGGGCAAGCTTCCTCGTGGATGATCCCGACGAGGTCAGCGACTATCACCACAAGTATGGAATGCTGCGGTCTCAGGCTCTCACTCCTGCCGAGAGTGTGCGCCTCTTGAACGGACTGCTAGGAGACTGATGAACACCGCAGCACGGCAGCAGCACCGACCGGACGAGCTGGCGTGGTTCAAGTCCAGTTACAGCGGCAGCGAAGGCGGCAACTGCATCGAAGTCGCCTACGCCTGGCGGAAGTCCAGCTACAGCAGCAGCGAGGGCGGGGACTGCATCGAAGTCGCCGCCCACCCCTCCGCCGTCCACGTCCGGGACTCCAAGGTCGCCGCCGGTCCCATCCTCACCGTCTCCCCCAGGACTTGGACCACGTTCCTCGGCGAAGTCACGCGTCCCGGAGCCTGAACCACACTCCCCCGACCCCCAACAGGCCCACCGCGTAGGCCGCCAGAACCCCCAGGCCCGGCCACGGAGCGATCGCCAACCTGTCCAGGTTCGTTGTCGCCTGGATGGACAGGCCCGCCGGCATCGGGGCCCAGCGCTGGAAACGGTGTTGCCAGGTCGGGGAGCTGACGAGGTGGGACAGGAGCGGGACGACGTAGAGGACGCCCAGGCCCAGTGTGATCGCGCCTCCCGTGTCGCGGAGCAGGGTCGCCAGGGACAGGCCCAGGAGCGTCACCAGGACGAGGACGAGGATCGAGCCGGCCGCCGCCCGGAGCGTCGCGGTGTTCGTCGGGGGCGGCAGGATCAGGTGGGCCAGGCCCAGGGAGGCCAGGACCGCGAGGGCTCCCGCCGATGCCGTCAGCAGTGACAGAGCCGCCGCCTTCGATGCCAGGACCCGCCATCTCCCCGGCATCGCCGTGAGCGTCGTGCGGATCGTGCCCGTGGCGTACTCCGCGCCTATCGACAGCGCGCCGAGGACCAGGCAGACCGCCTGACTCAACTGGATTCCGGTGAGGGCCAGTTTGACCGTGTCCTCGTGGCAGGCGGCCGGTGTCGGGCACACCCGGGTGGTGAGCGACGAGACCGCCGCCGCCCCGACCGCCGCCGTCAGGGCGACCGTTGCCGCCAGGAGCCACCAAGTGCTGGGCAGTGTGCGGAGTTTGGTCCATTCGGCGTGCAGTGACCTCACGCGTCCCGCCTCCGTAGCGTCCAGACCGCCAGCAGGAGCGCCGCCGCCGCGTAGGCCGCGAGTACCGCCAGGCCGTGGTAGGGGGTGAGGGGATAACAGCCGCTCTCCGGGAGGCAGTTGTGCTGGACCTGGGGGTAGTGGGTGAGGCCCTGCTGGATGGCGAAGGCCGCCGCCGGTGTCGCCCGCAGCAGCCACTGCGCGACGGGGAGCGGGAGGGCGAAGGACAGGATCTGCGGGAGGATCACGAGGACCACCACCGTGGCGATCGTGCCGGCGCTGCTGCGCAGGACCACTCCCAGGGACAGGGCCAGGACCGCCACCAGGGAGAGCAGCACCGCGCTGCCCACGACCGCCCTCGACGCCGGGTTCTCCAGCAGGGAGAGGTCGGGGAACTGGGGCGGCTTGAAGCCGTTCGAGCGCAGGGTCTTCTGGGCCACGGTGAAGCCAATGGCCGTGGACAGCAGGCCCGTCGAGAAGGTGATCAGCCCGATCACCGTCGCCTTCGCCGCGAGCACCTTCGTCCGGGACGGCGTCGCCGTGAACGTCGTACGGATCAGACCCCGTTTGTATTCGGTCGTCACGAAGAGCGTGCCCAGGGCGACCATGAAGAGGAGGCCCACGAAGACTCCCTGGAAGCTCATCTGGACCATGTCGGGGTTGTTCTCGTCGGGGGCGATGTCTCCCTGGCCGGTGAGGGTGTAGGTGCCGGTCGGGGACACCGTCGAAGCGCCCGGCCGGCTGTTCCCGGGCGGGGCGTCGGGGTCGGGGGCGCCGACGTCCGTGGCCGACCAGGCGCTGTCCGTCGAACTGCCCTGGAGGGTCAGGTGGTCGAAGGTGCCGGTGGCCTGGCCGCTGCCGGCCACCTCGCTCGTGCCGCCGAAGGAGCGGTGGACGATCTCGTTGACCGGGGCTGCCAGGAACAGCCCCACCTGGACCGTCGAGGGCAACCCGTCGAGCCGCACCTCCCCGAGCCGGGTCCATTTCTGACCGTCCACCGACGCGTAGCCGGTCAGTTTCCCGCCCAGCCTTTGCAGGCGGAGCCACTGCGGGGCCTCGGTCAGGTCGCTGGTCGGGCCCGCCTTGTCGTGCGTGAAGTTCCACTGCATACGGACGCCGTGGCCGGGGGTCGCCATCACCGCCGCGTACGGCGAGCCCGGCTTCAGGCTCGACTTGACGATGATCCCGGCCTTCGCCCAGGGTCCGAGTCCCTTGCCGGAGGCGTCCTTCAGGCCGGTGACGCGCGCCGTGACCGTGCCGTCGCCGGTCAGTGCGCGGTGGGTGAAGCGGAAGGAGTCGTTGACGACCTCGCCGCCCGGGCCGAGGACGACCGGCGGCCCGCCGCTGACGCTGGAACCGCTCGCGCCCAACTGGCAGACCACGACCGTGACCACCGCGGCGATCGCCAGCACCAGCGGCCAGGCCCTGACCGTCCAGAACTTCGTCCACTCGGCGCGCAGCAGACGGCCGAAGCCGGCGCGGGCCGGGTGCAGGGCCGAGCGGTACGGGGGAACCGTCCTCGTGGGTGTCGTCGGTGTCGTCGTCATCGGGACGTCACCTCGTCCCCGTCCGTGGCCGTCGACGTGAACTCGACCGCCTCCCTGGTCAGTTCCATGTACGCCTCCTCCAACGACGCCCGATGCGCGCCCACTTCGGCGAACGGGACCCGGGAGGCGGAGAGCAGTTCCACGATCCGCTCGGCGGACAGGCCGGTGACGGTGAGCGTGTCGCGATCGGTGACGGCCACCGTGCCGCCCTCCCGGGCGAGCAGTTCCATCGCTTCCGTACGACTGCTCGTGCGCAGCCGTACCCGGTCGCCGGAGGCCGCAGCGAGGAGGTCGGCGACTGCCGTGTCGGCGATGAGACGTCCCCGGCCGATGACCACCAAGTGGTCTGCGGTGTCTTCGAGTTCACTCATCAGGTGGCTGGAGACAAGGATCGCCCGGCCTTCGGCGGCAAGGTGGCGGAGCAGGGTGCGGATCCACTGGATGCCCTCGGGATCCAGGCCGTTGACGGGTTCGTCTAGCAGCAGAACCGGCGGGTCGCCGAGCAACGCGACGGCTATGCCGAGCCGTTGGCGCATCCCGAGGGAGTAGCCCCCCGCCCGTCTCCGGGCCGCCTGCTCCATGCCGACCTGTTCGAGGACCTCGTCCACGCGGCGCATCGGCAGCCCGTGCGAGTTGGCCAGCCAGCGCAGGTGGTCGCGGCCCCGGCGGGCGGGGTGCAGGGCGGCGGCGTCCAGGAGGGCGCCGACCTCCAACAGCGGGGTGCGCAGGGCGTGGTAGGGGTGTCCGCCGATCAGGGCCCGGCCCTCGTCGGGGGTGTCCAGGCCGAGCAGGGAGCGCATGGTGGTGGACTTGCCCGCGCCGTTGGGACCGACGAATCCGGTCACCGTGCCGGGCTCGACCGTGAAGGAGAGGCCGTCGACCGCGAGGGTCCGGCCGAACCGCTTCCGTAAGTCGCGGACTTCGATGGTTGCGTCGCTCATGGTGAGGGAGGCTAGGCGCGCCCCCCAGACCGTGTCGTCACGCCGCGGAGGTCCCTCCCGAGGGGGACGCCGGGCGGAACGGGGGTCGTCACAATGTCCGGGTGGGCGTGGAGGGGTCGTCGGGTACGGAGAGTTCGGCACCGCCGGAGAACGCCGTCGAGGTGAGCGCCGTCGCGGCGGAGGGAAACGGGCCGATGCCTATCGGGGAGCCGGGCCGAGACCCCGGGACCGTTCGGGGCCCGGGCCTGGAGCGGCTGGCCGCCGTGGGACGCACGGGCCGTGCCGGCGTGTCGCGGCCTGCGGTTCTCGTCGTGCCCGGCGGCCTGGCTGTGCTCGCGGTTTCCGAAGTTCTGCTGCGCGGCGGCGACTTGGCCAGGGGCTTCGCCTCGCTGCTGCTGCTCGCGCTCGCCACCACCGTCCCGCTCCCCTTCGTCCTCGGGACCGGGACCGGACGGTTCGCCCGGAGCGGTGCGGCCGTCGCGATCAGTGCGGCCTGCGTGTTGTCCCTCGTGCCCTTCGGAATGCTCACCGTCGGCGGGGTCGTGGCCCAACTGGTCTGCGTGTACGTGCTGGGGCGGACCGGAGCCACCGCGCTCGGCGGGCTGTTCGTCCTGCCGTACGTCGTGATCGCGCTC
Organism: Streptomyces sp. NPDC001100; assembly: GCF_053598575.1. Taxonomy (NCBI): domain Bacteria; kingdom Bacillati; phylum Actinomycetota; class Actinomycetes; order Kitasatosporales; family Streptomycetaceae; genus Streptomyces; species Streptomyces sp. NPDC001100. Next base: position 171,711 of record NZ_JBSFKO010000004.1, on the reverse strand, counting down.
GCCGGCCACGAAGACCCGACCCGGATCGTCGCCGTCCTCGTGGCGACCCTCGCCTCCGCCGCCGCGGCCACCGGCGTCGCCCACCATGTGCGCAGCACCGCCCTCGCCCACAGCGTCACGGAACAGGCCTTCGCGGACACCCTCCTCGAACACGCAGCCCGGGGCGAACGGGCGCGTATCGCAAGGGAGTTGCACGATGTCGTCGCCCACCACATCTCGATGATCGCCGTCCAGGCGGAGACCGCCCGCCTCACCACCCCCGGGCTGCCGGCCGAGGGCGCCACCCGCCTCCTCGCCATCGGCGACACCGCGCGCACCGCCCTCACCGAGATGCGGCGGCTGCTGGGAGTGCTGCGGGAGGACGCGCACACCGGCGTGCAGCGGCGGCCACAGCCCGGTCTCCGTCAACTCATGGAACTCGTCGACGAGTCACGGGACGCGGCCGGTTCCCGCACGCGCCTCATCATCAGCGGGCCGGTCACCACGCTCGACCCCGGCATCGAGGTCACGGCGTACCGCATCGTGCAGGAGGCCCTGACGAACGCCCGCCGGCACGCACCCGGCGCCGCCGTGGACGTGGAACTCCGGTACGGGGACGAGGACTTGGTGGTGCGCGTCCGCGACAACGGACCCGGGCAACCCGCCAGCCACAACTCCGGCCACGGGCTCCTCGGCATGCACGAGCGCGCCGCCACCGTGGGCGGCACCCTGCGCACCGGCCCCGCACCCGGCGGCGGATTCCTCGTAGAGGCCCGTCTGCCCGTCAACCCGGACGAGGAGGGACCGGCATGACAGCGATCCGTATCGTCGTCGCCGACGACCACGAACTCGTCCGGGCCGGCTACGCCGGACTCCTCGCCACCCAGGACGACTTCACCGTCGTCGGCACGGCCCACGACGGGGCCGAGGCGGTACGCGTCTGCCGCGAACAGCTCCCCGACGTGGTCCTGATGGACGTACGGATGCCGGTCATGGACGGCATCGAGGCCACCGCCCGCCTCCAGGGCCCGGACGCGCCACGCGTGCTCGTCCTCACGACCTTCGACCTCGACGAACACGTCTACGACGCGCTGACCGCGGGGGCGAGCGGCTTCCTCCTCAAGGACGTGACGGCGGAGCGCCTCTTCGACGCGGTACGGGTCGTGGCGGCCGGCGAGGCGCTCCTCGCCCCCGCGATCACCCGCCGGCTCATCTCCGAGTTCGCGCGCCAGCGCCCCCGAACCGCCCCTGCACGAACCGCACTCGACGCCCTCACCCCACGCGAGACCGACGTCCTGCGGCTGCTCGCGGAAGGCCTGTCCAACCCGGAGCTCGCCGTCCGCCTGCACGTCGGCGAGGAGACCGTGAAGACCCACGTCAGCCGCATCCTGTCCAAACTGGGACTGCGGGACCGTACACAGGCCGTCGTGATGGCCTACGAGACGGGGCTGGTCGTGCCGAGAACGGGCTGACGGCGGGCGCGCGCCACCGGCAGCAGCCACCACGCCGACGCCACCGACAGCACCGCGCCGACCGCGATCCCTTCGAGCCGGGTGGGGAGCAGGTGCAGGGCGTCCTGGCCGAAGTAGCCGAGGAGGAGGGACAGGGCGCAGGTCATCCCGGCGGCCCAGTAGGCGTAGTTGAGGGGACGCAGCCACAAAGCGACCGTGAGGACGGCGAACATCAGCGCCACGGAGGTGTCGCCGGTGACGCCGATCGACGCGATGCCCGCCGCCAGCAGGGTGCCGACCGCGGCCCCGGCGAGCCGTTCAATTCCCTTGCGCAGTACGTCCGTTCGGCCCCGGTTGCCGCTCGCGGCGACGTACGCGGTGAGGACCACCCACGGCCAGTGGTCGTCGAAGAACAGCCGCCCGACGGCGAAGGCGGCGGCGATCCCGGCCGCCATCTGGAGGGCCATGCGGGTGCTGGGGCGGGGGTGGAGGCGGGAGGGGCGCGTCGGTTGTCCGGGGTCGGGTTCGGCCCGCCAGGGCCGGGGCCCGAACCGGTCCCCCAGACCCTGCACCAGCCACACCACCCCGCACGACAGCGCCCCGACCAGCGCGGACCAGCCCCAAGTGACCAGCCCGCTCTGTGCCTTGGGCGGCAGCGCGGGACCCGGTACGACGAGGAGGGCCACCAGCGGGAGGGCCAGCAGCGTGCCGGCCTTCGTGGCGACGGGGCCGTAGCGGCGGATCCAGATGGCCAGCGCCATGCCCGCCGTGTAGACGGCGGCGCCGAGTGTGTAGTGGGAGGCCAGCAACCTGCCGAGGAAGATCGAGGCGCCGGCGGTGACGGGCAGCAGTGCGAGTGCGGTGAGCCTGCGGCGGGTGTCGGCGGTGCGCTGGGTGGAGGACAGGGTGAGGGTCAGGGCGACGGCGAGGACCAGCACGTCCGTGTGGAGTCCTTCGGCGCCCTCCAGCCAGAGGGCGATGCCCCAGCAGAGCAGCACAGCGGTCATCGTCAGGGCCGCTTCGTACGCATTGCGTATCAGTTTTGCGGTCACTTGCTCCACAGTAGCCGGGCAATCCATGCATGGATAGTAAGAATTCACGTACCATCTCTGACATGGATCATCACCTCGAAGCCGCCCGGATCCGTCGCGGTGTCGTCCGGCTGAACCGGCGGCTGCGGCAGGAGCGCGGCAATGAGAGCGGGCTCAGTCCGAACCAGTTGATCGTGCTCGGGCATCTGCACCGGCATCGGTCGGCGACACCCGGCGAGATCGCGACGGCCGAGCGGCAGCGGCCCCAGTCCCTCACCCGGACCTTCGCCGAACTGGAGGCGGAGGGACTGATCGCGCGCGAGCCGGGCACCGTGGACCGGCGTCAGTCCGTGCTCACGCTGACGGCAGAAGGGCGGCGGGCGCTGGACCGGGACATGGCCGAGCGGGATGTGTGGCTGGCGGGCGCGCTGGCCTCGTTGAGCGCGACGGAGCGGGGGGTGCTGGAGCTGGCGGGGGCGCTGATGGAGCGGTTGGCCGATGCGCCCTGAATGCCTGCGTACGGGCGTTCGAGCTGTTTCACTGAACCTCCGGGTGAAGGGGGAGGCACAGGTGATCGGGAAGTGGCGTCAGCGTCGGCGCGACCGCTGGTTCATCGAGCGCTGGCAGCGGGAGACAGGCCATGAGGACTGGGGCGACGACCATGTCGGCAGGGCATTGGAGAGCCTGGATCGCAGGCGTACGGAATCCCTCCATGTCCGGCGTCTGGCGATCGTCCCCCCGGGCGTCGAACTGAGCGTGAGCGAACTCACCGCGGCCTGGGACGAAGTGGGACACGAGTACGGCGACATCCACAGCACTCTGGGCCTGTTCGAGGACCTCCATCGCGTGGGCCTCATGCGCATCAGGACGGCCGACGACGGCCGGCGGTGGCTGACCGTCCCGCAGGAGCTGCACGAGCGCTTGAAGTCGCGCTGGTCGGCGGAGGAAGAGGCCGACTGGCACGGGCGGCTCGTGAACAACGCCTTCGCCCTGCTCAAACCCGGTGACCCGTGGCAGGCGCTGCCCGCCGGCGCCACGTACTGGTGGCGGCACCTGGTGTGGCACCTGCACCACAGCGACCCGGCTCAGGCCGCCGCGCTCGTGGCTTCCCCGGGTTGGCAGACCGCCAAGATCCAGCGGCTCGGAACGCAGGGCCTGCTGGACGATCTGGCCGCAGTCGGCCATTCGGAGTCGCAGCAGGCCGAGTTGCTGCGGACCCTCGGTACCCCGCAGCCGCCTTCGGCGGTCCGTGCCGTGCTGCGGCTGTCGGCGTCCCCCTGGGACTTCGCCCTGTCACCGGACGGCACCTGGCTGGTGACGGTCGGGGCCAAGGGGCGTGTCCACGTCCACGACGTGGAGACCCAGGCCCTGCGACGAGTGATCCCCGACCTGACCGACACGATCCACCACTGCGGCGTCTCTCCGGACAGCAGCTTCTTCATCACCAGCAGCGCGGGCGAGAAGGCACGGGCCTGGGACGCCGTCAGCGGCGAGGAGAGGCTCCCCTTCAAGGTCGGCACCGTGGACGAGTCCGTGCACGGTCCGGACGGCATGTGGATCGCCTACAACTGCTTCACCGGCAGCTTCGTCGACCCGCTCACCAACGAACGCCGGGGCACGAAACCCACGACGAAGGGCATGTCGCATCTGACGCTCAGCGCCGACGGGAAGACCCTGGCCACCCGTGGCCTCGGCAGGCAGATCCTGCTCTGGGACCCGCGTTCCGGCCGGCTGCTCGCCGAGTTGCCCGCCCAGCCGCAGTCGGTCCACCGGCTCGGCCTCGCCGCCGACGGCTCATGGATCGCGATCGGCGACCTGGACACGCTCCGAGTGCTGGAACTGCCCGGCCATCGCGAGCGCTTCACGCTCAAGCTGAGGGGTACGCGTTTCGCCACCACGGAGGAATGGCTCGCCGTCCCCGCCCGCGAAGAAGTGCAGATCCGGTCGACCGGCACCGGCGAGCTCCTGCACACCCTTGTGGCCCACACGGACCTCGTACTCGACTGCCGCATGTCGCCCGACCGCAAACACCTGATGACCTTGGACCGCGGCAAAACACTCATCGTGTGGGACACGGCGGCCATCGTGACCTGACGCGGTTCAGAAACCGCCGCCGAAGTCGCCGCCGCCTCCCCCGTCGCCGCCCCCTCCGAAGTCCCCTCCCCCGAAACCGCCGCTGAAGTCCCCGGGGTCGAAGTCCGCCCCGGAGACGTCCCCGCCGTCGTAGCCGCCGCTGCCGAAGTCTCCGTAGCCGGTGCCGTAGTCGGAGGCGTAGGACGGGGTGGCCATCATGCTGCCGAGCAGCGTGCCGACGAGGAGGCCGGGGAGGAGGCCGCCGCCGAAGTAGCCGCCCGCCCAGGGACCGTAGGCCGGGCCCGCGTCCCAGTACGGGCGGCGGCCGTAGTCCGTGTCGACCTCGCGGATCATCGGGTCCCGGCCGTCCGCGAGCCGAGCCTGGTCGGCCGCGCAGACCGGCACCTCGCGGGGCGCGCCGCCGGCCGGGGTCCAGGTGGCGTCGGCGACCGAGGGGCCGTGGCGCGGGTCGAAGAAACAGGGGGCGCGGCGCTCGGGCAGCGGACGGCCCTCGCGCCGGGCGGCAAGCTGCGCGAGCGAGAACCGGCCGTCCTCCAGGGCCTGGGTGACGGCCCGGACGTCCTCGGGTTTCGTGGCCGCCGCCATGTACGTCTTCGCCTGCTCGTAGGCGTCGAGGGCACGCTCGTAGTCGGCGCGCATCGCGTCGTCGGCGCGTGGCTCGGCCGGGTGGAAGTCGAGACGGTCCAGTTCCTCGCCGAACGCGGTGATGTCCTCGTCGACCACCACCCGCAGCTTGTCCAGCGCGGCCAGCTGCTCCTCCAGCCTGCGGCGGCGGGAACGCCGTACGAGGGTGTACGCCCCCGCGCCACCGGCGACCAGGACCCCACCCGCGACGATCAGCGCCGTACCGGAGACTCCGTTGCTGCTGGAAGAGCCGCCCCAGGACGCGGGCGCCGAGCCGCCCATGTTGGCGATGGCCCGGTCGGTGAAGTCGTTGAGCTGGGTCTTCGCGTCCTCGCCCTGCACGCTGGCGACCAGGTTCTTCACGGCCGCGTTCGACAGGACCGAGGAGTCCGCGCGGGCGTCGAAACGGTCGCCGAGGCGGATCGCGTAGAGGCCGGTGATGCCGGTGGCGGTGCGGAGGTTCGTGAAGAGGTTCGCCGTCGGGTAGCCGGCCGGGAGGACCACGACGAAGACCGGCTTGTCGGCCTTCTTGATGCGTTGCGCGAGCGCGTCGGCGGACGGCAGTCCGGAAGCCGCCGGGTCGACGTAGACCGGCCCCTCGCGCAGGGCCCGGCCGATCGTCGAGACGCCGGTGTCCGCGGCGGCCGGGGACACCATGGTCAGCGCGGTGAGCAGCAGGGCCACGAACAACCCCGGGAGGCTCCGGCTCCAAGCGACGACCTTCATAATCCGACGCTAGCGGAAGCGCCCCATAGGGGCGCGGGGAAGTATCGATATGCGGCTCCGCCGCGTGGGCGCGCCACGACGAAGCCGCAGCCGACCGACAACCCCACACGCCCCTACAACGGCTCCCTCACGCCGCCCGGTAAGCCTCCTCCAGCTTCTTTACGGCCGCGCCGTACTTCCCGGTCAGCAGCAGATGGTCCGCGTCCGCGAACGGCTTCGACACCGCCGCCGTGATGTTCTGCCCCACCTTCTGCTGGACGATCAGCCGCGCCTGGGTGACGAGCGCCTTGCCCGTCGCCGCCGACCGGGCCTTCGCCGCCGCGGCCTCCAGCGCCTTCAGCGTGGACGCGCCACCCGTCGGCGCCTTCGACCCGGTCGTCAGACCCCAGCCGTACGGGAACTGCGGGTCGTACGTCGTGTCGCCGACGTTGATCGGCAGCTGGGCCTCCGACTTCGGCCAGGTGACCGGGAGTTGGCCGGTGAAGGAGCGCTTGCCGTAGAGGACGTCGGCCACGCCGTCGCCCTCGGTGCCCGGCAGCCAGGAGGCGACCAGGGCGTCGATCTTCGGCAGGCGGTCGCCGATCAGCTGCGGGCGCCCGGAGACGATCAGCACCGCGCACTTCATCGCCGCGCACACCTTGTCCACGGCTGCCTGGTCGGCGGGGGTCAACGTCAGGTCGTTGCCGTTGCCGACATCGCCGACGCCCTCGGCGTACGGGGTCTCGCCGACCACGACCACACCGACGTCGTAGCCGCTGGTCGGGGCGGAGGCGTCCTTGGAGTAGGTGACGTCACCGCCGGCGTTCTTCATGCCCTGCAGGATCGTCGTGCCGGTGGTGTTCGTGCCGGACGAGCCCTGCCAGGTGATGGTCCAGCCACCGGTCTGGTTGCCGAGGTCGTCGGCGTTGGAACCGGCGACGTAGACCTTCTGAGACTTCTTCAGCGGGAGCACGCCCCCCGCGTTCTTCAGCAGCACCTGCGACTCGGCCGCCGCCTGCCGTGCCACGGCCCGGTGCGAACTGGACCCGATCTGGGCCGCGTTGCTCGTGTCGGCGTACGGCTTCTCGAAGAGGCCCAGCTTGAACTTCTGGGTGAGGACGCGGGACACGGCGTCGTCGATCCGCTTCTCGGTGACGTGGCCCGCCTTCACCTCGGCGATCAGCGTCGAGGTGAAGTCCTTGTAGCTGTACGGGACCATCATCATGTCGACGCCCGCGTTGACCGCCGTGTCGACGTGGGAGGCGTAGTCGCCGGGGAGCTGGTCGATGGCGTTCCAGTCGCTGATGACGAAGCCGTCGAAGCCCATCCGGTTCTTGAGGACGCCGTTGATCATGTCGGCGCGGGCGTGCATCTTCACCGGGCCGAGGCCGTCGCCGACGATGTCGAGCGAGGAGTAGGACGGCATGACCGTGCCGATGCCCCGGTCGACCGCCGTCTGGTAGGGGGCGAGGTGGATGGCTTCCAGCTGCTGGCGGGTGACCGTGGTGACGCCCTGGTCGATGGTGTAGGTGCCGGTGGTGGAGGAGCCGTAGGCCGTGCCGCCGTCGCCGACGAAGTGCTTGGCGGTGGCGAGGACCTTGTCGTCGTCCTTCAACTGCCTTCCGTTCGCGGCGCCTTGGAGGCCCTGGATCATCGTCTCCATGGACTGCACGAGCGCCGGGTCCTCGCCGAAGGACTCGTAGGAGCGGCCCCAGCGTTCGTCACGGGTGACGCAGAGGCAGGGCGCGAAGTCCCACGGGACACCGGTCGAGCGGACCTCACTGGCCGTCACCGCGCCTGTTTTCTCGGCGAGTTGGGGATCACGGGTGGCGCCGATGCCGATGTTGTGCGGCATGATCGTGGCGCCGGCCAGGTTGTTGTGGCCGTGGACGGCGTCGACGCCGTAGATCAGCGGGATCTGGAACCGCGTTGCCTGGGCCCGGAGTTGGAACGAGTCGATCATCTTCGCCCAGGCGACCGCCGTGTTGGGCGTCGGGGTCGAGCCGCCGCCGGAGAGCAGTGAGCCGAGGTCGTAGGTGGCGATGTCGGCGCCCGTGCCGATGCCGCCGCGCTCGGCCTGGGTCATCTGCCCGGCCTTCTCCTCCAGCGACATGCGCTTGACGAGGTCGGCGACGCGCTTCTTGATCGGCAACTTGCTGTCCAGATACGGCAGTCCGTGCGCGTCGATGACGACCTGGGGCGTCTCGGCCGGGGCCTTGGCGCCGGTGACCGTGAGCTTCAGCGGGATCGTCTCGGCGTTCTCGGCGGACCTGTCCTTCAGCGTGCGGACCGTGACGGTCTGCGTGGTGCCGGACGCGGTGCCCGCCGGGAAGGTGAGGGTGCCGGAGACCGGGGTGTAGTCCTTGCCGGAGGTGGCGGTGCCGCCGTCGGACGTGTAGGCGACGGTCACCGGGTCGTCGATCGGCGCGGAGCCGGTGGTGGCGACGGTGACCTTGACCGTGGCCGTACCGCCCTCCTTCACCGGATAGACGGCCGAGTCGGTGGTGACGTTGGCGCGCAGGGACTGATCCGCCTTGCCGTACAACTCGACGTCGTCCATGGCGAATTGGCTGTGGATGCCGACGGGGAGGGTGACCGCGTAGCCCCACATCTGCGTCAGCCCGAGGACGTGGTCGATGCCGCCGACGGGCTGGTAGTCCGTGCGGTACACGAAGTTGGTGAACGGGATCTCGATCTGCTTCCAGCCGGTGAAGTCGTCCGTGAAGGACGTCGTCCACAGCTCGGAGGCCTCGCCGTTGGCGCCGCCGTCCTTGATTTCGAAGTTGGTCGACTTGCCCGTGTTCCGGCCGTCCCACCAGAAACGGATGCCCTGGTGGGCGGACCAGTCGTGGGCGGGCTCGGTCGCGGCGAAGTCGTGGGTGAAGCCGCCGTAGCCGCTGATGTCGTAGGTGCCCGTGAGTACCTTGTCGCCCTCGGGGGCGTCGGGTCTCGCGGTCAGGGCCAGCTGGGGCGGGTCGTCGTTGTCGCTGCCCCAGGTGAAGATGCCCTCGGCGGGCTGGCTCGCGAAGGGCACCTCGCCCTCGAAGCGGTCGACGGGGGTGGGGGCTGGGTCGGCGGCGGCTGCCGCCTGGGACACGGCGGCCGGTGACAGCAGCGCGGCGCACAGGGCGGTGGAAACGAGCAGGGCGGTTCTTGGCATGGACCTTCCCTCGGCTCTGGAGCTCTGGTTCACTCTGGGATCGCACAGTTCACTCATGACTTAGATCACGCCGTGAGTTAACTAACGGCCCGCAGACCCGTCAAGACGTCTCGTCAGGAAGGGCTAACGCATCCATGTCCAGGAGAACCCCCCGCACGGCCCGGCTGCTGCTCGCCGGGCTGCTCTCCGTGGCCGGCTTCACCGCGGCCGTACCCCCCGCGCACGCGGCCGGTGAACAGGTCACGGCCTGGCTCACCACCACCGACGACGCCGCGGGACGCCATGTCACGCGCGGCCTCCAGGCCCAGACCCCGTTCGCCTTCTCGTCCGGGACGGGCGGCAGCGGCGAGAACATCACCGTCGACGAGAACACCCGCTACCAGACCTTCACCGGCGGCGGCGCGTCCTTCACGGACACCGCGGCCTGGCTGATGAACAGCAGCGGCGCGCTGTCGACGGCGACCCGGAACGCGACGATGACCAAACTGTTCTCGCCGACGGACGGGATCGGGCTGTCGTTCCTGCGCAATCCGATGGGCGCCTCGGACCTGGCCCGGTACGGGTACACGTACGACGACGTGGCCTCCGGCGCGACCGACCCGAACCTCACCTCCTTCTCGATCGCGCACGACCTGGCGGACGTCGTCCCGCTGACCAGGCAGGCGCTCTCCCTCAACCCCTCTCTGACTGTCATGGCCTCGCCATGGACGGCACCCGCGTGGATGAAGGACAGCGGCTCGCTCAACGGCGGCTGGCTGAAGTCCGAGGACTACGGCGCGTACGCCAACTACTTCGTCAAGTACCTCCAGGCGTACAAGGACCAGGGCGTTCCGGTCTCGTACGTGACCGTCCAGAACGAGCCGACCTGCTGTTCCGGCTACCCGTCGATGAGCTGGAACGCGTCCGGGCTCGCCTACTTCACCAAGAGCGAGCTGCTGCCCAAGCTCAACGCGTCCGGCCTGACCACGAAGGTCCTCGCGCACGACTGGAACTGGGACGTCTACGACTCCTACGCGGCGGCGACGGTCGACGACGCGGCCGTCCGCTCCAACCCCAACTTCGGCGGCATCGCCTGGCACGGCTACAGCGACATCAGCGGCGTCACCAAGCAGACCACCGTGCACAACCAGTACCCGACGCTGGACGCCTTCGGCACCGAGCACTCCGGCGGCACCTGGATCGCCAACCAGCAGCGCGAGGACATGAACAACATCATCGACTACACCCGCAACTGGGCGAAGTCGGTGACCAAGTGGTCGCTCGCGGTGGACCAGAACATGGGCCCGCACAACGGCGGTTGCGGCACCTGCACGGGTCTCATCACCGTGCACAACGGTGACGGCGCGAGCGGGACCGTCGACTACACGGTCGAGTACTACACGATGGGCCAGCTGACGAAGTTCGTACGGCCGGGAGCCCAGCGGATCGCTTCTACGGCCTCCACCAACGTGCCCAACGTGGCGTGGCGCAACCCGGACGGTTCGAAGGCGCTGATCGCGTACAACGACGCGTCCACCGCGAAGACCGTCACCATCAACTGGGGCGGCCAGCACGCGACTTACTCCCTCCCCGGCAAGACGTCCGCGACCTTCACCTGGACGGGGACGCAGTCCGGCGGGGGCGCCCAGACCGGTGCGTTCGTGGGCCTGGCGAGCAAGTGCCTTGACGTGGCCGGTGCTTCGACCACCAACGGCACGGCCGTCCAGCTCTACGACTGCAACGGCTCGACCGCGCAGCAGTGGACCGTGGGCACCGACAGCACGGTGCGGGCGCTCGGCAAGTGCCTCGACGTGACGTCGGCCTCGACGGCGGACGGGGCGAAGGTGCAGTTGTACGACTGCAACGGAACCGCCGCGCAACAGTGGTCGTACAACTCCGCGACCGGTGATGTGGTGAATACGGCAGCCAACAAGTGCCTTGATGTGACGGGCAATACGTCGACGAACGGGACGCGGGCGCAGATCTGGACCTGCACGGGAGCCGCCAACCAGAAGTGGCATCTGCAGTAGGAGGGTCATGAAACGTACACGGGGGGCGGCGGCCGTGCTGGGCACGGTCGCCGGCGCGTTGGTGTTGAGCGGGTGCGGGGCCGAGATCCGGCCGCTGGTCGCCGTACAGCGCGATGCGCGCGGGGGCTTCACGGCGGTGGTGCGGCCGTGCGGCGAGGACAAGATCACCGGGCTGTCGCTCTTCGGCACGCACGGCGATCCCGAGAAGAACCTCTCGGGCTGGGACGCGAAGGACGACCGGCGCGGGGCCGACGCACGGTTCCCGCTGTTCTCACCACCGGCCGTCTGGCACGCCACACCCGTGGGCCCGCAGCGGGTGGTGCCGGGCTACACGTACGAACTCGCCTTCGGCAAGGCCGAGCCCGACTACGAGTACACCGGCACCGTCACCTTCACCGCCAAGGACCTGTCCGCCCTGAAACCCGGCCAGGTCTGGGCCGACGACAAGGCCATGAGCCTCGGCGAGTTCGAGAAACTCGCCGAGAACTCCTGCTGAGGACGGCCTACTTGGCGGGCTCGACGCCCGCGCGGAGGAGGCCGTAGGTGTACGCGTCCTCCAGGGCCTGCCAGGACGCGGCGATGACGTTCTCCGCGACGCCCACCGTCGACCACTCGCCCGAGCCGTCGGACGTGGAGATCAGGACGCGGGTCGTGGAGGACGTGCCGTGGACGCCTTCCAGGATGCGGACCTTGTAGTCGACGAGGTCGAGCTTGGCGAGCTGGGGGTAGATCTTCTCCAGGGCGACCCGGAGGGCGCGGTCGAGGGCGTTGACCGGGCCGTTGCCCTCGGCGGTGGCGACGATGCGCTCGCCCTTGGCGTACAGCTTGACGGTGGCCTCGTTGGCGTGGCTGCCGTCGGGGCGGTCCTCGACGATCGCGCGCCAGGACTCGACCTGGAAGTAGGAGCGGGCCTTGCCCTCCGCCTCGGCGCGGAGGAGGAGTTCGAAGGACGCGTCGGCCGCTTCGTAGGTGTAGCCCTTGAGTTCGCGCTCCTTGACCCGGTCCACGACCCGGCCGACCAGTTCGCGGTCGCCGCTGATGTCGACGCCGAGTTCCTTGCCCTTGAGCTCGATGGAGGCGCGGCCGGCCATGTCGGAGACCAGCATGCGCATGGTGTTGCCGACCTGCTCGGGGTCGATGTGCTGGTACAGGTCGGGGTCGACCTTGATCGCGGAGGCGTGCAGGCCGGCCTTGTGGGCGAAGGCCGATACGCCGACGTAGGGCTGGTGCGTGGAGGGGGTGAGGTTCACGACCTCGGCGATCGCGTGCGAGATGCGGGTCATCTCGCGGAGCTTTCCGTCCGGGAGGACCTTCTTGCCGTACTTCAGCTCCAGGGCGGCGACGACCGGGAAGAGGTTGGCGTTGCCGACGCGCTCACCGTAGCCGTTCGCCGTGCACTGGACGTGGGTCGCGCCCGCGTCGACGGCGGCGAGGGTGTTGGCGACCGCGCAGCCGGTGTCGTCCTGGGTGTGGATGCCGAGCCGGGCGCCGGTGTCGGCGAGGACGGTGGCGACGACCGCCTGGACCTGCGCCGGGAGCATCCCGCCGTTGGTGTCGCAGAGGATCACGACGGACGCGCCGGCCTCGGCGGCGGACCGTACGACGGCCTTCGCGTACTCGGGGTTGGCGCGGTAGCCGTCGAAGAAGTGCTCGCAGTCGACGAAGACGCGGCGACCCTGCGCGACCAGGTGGGAGACGGTGTCGCGGACCATCTCCAGGTTCTCGTCGAGGGTCGTGCGCAGGGCCAGCTCGACATGCCGGTCGTGGGACTTGGCGACGAGGGTGACGACCTCGGCGCCGGAGTCCAGGAGCGCCTTGACCTGCGGGTCCTCGGCGGCCTTGGCGCCGGCGCGGCGGGTGGCGCCGAACGCGACCAGCTGCGCGTGCTTGAAGTCGATCTCCTGCCGGGCGCGGGCGAAGAACTCGGTGTCCCTCGGGTTGGCGCCCGGCCAGCCGCCCTCGATGAAACCGACGCCGAAGTCGTCCAGGTGCCGGGCGATGGCCAGCTTGTCCGCGACGGTGAGGTTGATGCCCTCCCGCTGCGCGCCGTCACGCAGGGTCGTGTCGAAGACGTGGAACGCATCGTCGAGTGCGCTGGTTTCCGTCATGGTGTCTGGCTCCTGAGGATCTGAATCTCGGTCTGTACCGGAATGACCGGCTCCACCGTCCCTCAATGATCCCTCGCACTGCTTTCCCGGCTGAAGGTGGGCCAGAAAAGCGAAAAACCCCTCGCGGGTGCGAGAGGTCTGCGCGCGGGTCGAGAGACGACGGTGATCGCCCGTACCTGGTCGTACGAGGCGGTCACTGCGGACCGGCGCGCCTGCTGCCAATAATCGTGGCGAACGAGAACACGGGGGCAGTCTGGCACAGACCGCCTCCGCGCTCACCGTCCGTCTCATGATGCGAACAGTCGGTTGATCAACTCACCTGGCGCACGAACACGTCCGAGACCCCGTTGGTGTCCCCCGGCACCAGGTCGGGCGACGCCGACTCGAACGCGACGGCCGTGCCCTCGGCGTTGACCGACGGGTGCAGGGCCGGCAGGTCGTTACGGCCGCCCCAGCGGTCGACGCTCATCAACTGCCGCTTGCCGGTGGGGAGATCGAGCAGGTACACGGAGCGTCCCGAGGTGTACGCGACCCGCGTGCCGTCCCCGCAGAGCGAGGGCTCTGCGCCCCGGCCGACCCGGGTCGTGGTCCCGGCGTCGAGGTCGCGGACGTAGACGGCCCCGTCGTGCCGGAAGGCGACCTTGCGGCCGTCCGCGCTGAGGGACGGCGCCGAAGCGCTGTCGCCGGCCTTCTCCAGGGCGCCGGTGTCCAGGGTGCGGACGTAGACGGCGCCGCCCTGCTCGAAGGCGATGTACCGGCCGTTGTCGGCGATGGACGGACGACCGGCCGCCCCGCCCGTGGGGGCGCTGACCACGTCGGTGGTGCCGCCGTTGAACCTGAAGCGATAGACGCGGGGCTGGGGCGAGGGGTCGGCGGCGGTGGCGGGCAGGGTGGCGGCGTAGGTGATCCACTGGCAGCCGGGGTCGATCGCGGGCTGTCCCATCCAGGTGAAGCGGACGCCCTGGTAGGAGCCGATGCCGCCCAGTTTGCCGACCGAGCGGTCACGGACGAAGACCTCCGGGGCGCCGTCGGTCGCGTGCGGCGCCACATAGCCGACCATGCGCCCGCTGGTGCAGGGGGTCCCTTCGGACGAGGGTTTCTGGGCGCTGTCGCTGACCTGGGAGATGCCGCCGGGCGCGTTGACGAAGACCGTGCCGTCCGACGTGAAGGAGAGGTTCCGTCCGTCGGCGAGCATCGGATCGTGGGACGCGGTGGTGAGCTGCTGCCCGTCCCGCGTGCCGCTGATCCGTTCGGTGACGTACGGCATCGGGGCCGGGTGGGTGGCGAGCTTCCCCGTGTAGACGAACACGTCCGATGCCCTGTTGGTGTCGTCCGGCACGAGGTACGGCGCCTCCGAGGCGAACAGCACCGTGTGCCCGTCCGCGGTCAGCGCGTCCGGTCCCACCTGGGCGTACGCCGGGAGGGCGGCTCCCTTCCGCCCGGTCCGCAGGTCCCGCACCCGGGTGCCGTCCGCGCCCGAGACGACGGCGTACCGGCCGTCCGCCGTGGCCGCGGAGGGGTTGCCCTCGGCCACCCGCCGGGATGTCCCGGTGCGCAGGTCGACCACGTACAGACCGCCCTCGGCGTCGAGGAGGACGCGGCGGCCGTCCGCGGTGACGCGGACCAGGTAGGCGGCGCCGAGGCCCTTGTCGACCTGGGTCCGCTCGCCCGTCGCGCGGTCCTTGACGTAGACGTCGGCCGGATCCTCCTCGGAGCCGGTGCGGACGCCGTAGGCGACCCGCTCGCCGTCGGCGCTCACCGAGGCCCCGTTCTTGTCGCCCTCCTCGGCCGGTGAGACCAGTTCGTCGGCGCCGGTGGCCGTGTCGCGGACGTACAGGAGCCGGGTGGCCTGCGGTCCGTTGCGGTTGCCGAGGGTGTACGCGACGTGCGTGCCATCCGGGCTGAGGGACTCCACGCGGCCCAACTCGTTGAATCCGGGCGGGTTCTCGGGCCACAGCCTGGTCGAGCCGCCGGTGGCACGGTCGTACAGGTACGGCGCCGTGAACCGGGTGCCCGCGGAGTAGCCGATACGGCTCCCGTCCGCGCTCGGCACGGGCGAGCCGTACATGTAGCCGGGCCCCAGGTCGATCGCGGTCAGCCCGCCGGTGGCCAGGTCCTTCAGCCGCAGGCAGTTGAAGTACCCCGCGCAGCCGAAGCTCGGCGCGGTCGACGCGAACACGACGGACCGGCCGTCGGCGCTGATCGCGGCATCGGCGGACGATCCGTCGGCCTGGCCGCCGTCGGCCGTGGTGCTGACCCGTTCCGCGCCGGGCGGCCGGTGCGGTGCCGCGTCGGCCGGGACGGCGGCACCGCTCAGCGCGAGGAGCAGCGCGGCCCCCAAGGACATGCCGGCGGTGCGTCTGGACATGAACATGGTTTCCCCCGAAACCTCGTCTTCCCCCCGGTCCCGCACCGGGGACTCACTGGGATGCAAGCGCACCGGGCACCTCGGGTCAATGCGCACCTCTGCGTACAACCCGGGCGCCCCGTCAGGCGTCCGCGAGGAGCCCCTCGTCGATGAACTCCCTTACGTGGCCGAGAACTTGCGCCCGGTCCGTGCCGCGCAGGCCGATCGCCACATGGATGGAGAAACCGTCGAGGAGGGCACGGAGCCGGGCGGCGAAACGGTCCGGGTCGACGCGGCGGAACTCGCCCCGTGACACACCCTCCGCGATGAGCGCGACCAGGTCGCGGTGCCAGACGCCCTCGATGGCGGCCTGCCGGTCGCGGGCGTCGTCGGCGGCGTTCTGCGAGCGGTTCCAGACCTCCAGCCACAGGGTCCAGTGCGGATCGCGGTGGCCTTCCGGGACGTACAGGTCGACGTACGCGTCGAGACGCTCGCGGACCGTGGCTCCGGTGCGGGTGAGCAGGCGTCCGCGCTCGGCGCCCAGTCTGCCCTCGCTCCACTCCAGGGCCTGGAGGAGCAGTTCGTCCTTGGAGTGGAAGTAGTAGAGGAGGTGGCCGCTGCTCATGCCGACCTCGCGGCCGAGCGCCGCCATGGTGAGTTTCTCCAGACCGCGTTCGGCGATCATGCCCATGGCTGCGGCGAGGACGTCCTCGCGCGGCGGCGCGTTCTTCCGCGCACCGGCCATCGCCCGCCTCCCTCTCGCCGTCCTCAGCCCCTCGGCTGCTGTTGCGTGATGCAGTGGATGCCGCCACCGCCCGCGAAGATCGTACGGGCGTCCACCGGCGTGACCGTCCGCTCGGGGAAGAGGCGCCGGAAGACGCCGGCCGCGATCTCGTCCTGCGGGTCGTCGAAGGCGCAGAGCACGACCCCGCCGTTGCAGAGGTAGTGGTTGATGTAGGAGTAGTCGACCCAGTCGCCGTCCTCGTCCTTGAGGACGGTCGGTGCCGGGACCTCGACGACCTCCAGGGGGCGGCCCTTCGCGTCGGTCTCGGCGCGCAGGAGGGCCAGGTACTCCTGGGAGCGGGCGTGGTCCGGGTGGGCCGGGTCGCGCTGGCTGTGGACCAGTACGGTGCCGGGCCTGGCGAAGGCCGCGACGATGTCGACGTGTCCCTGGGTGCCGTAGACGCCGTAGTCGCCGGTGAGGCCGTGCGGGAGCCAGATGGCCTTGGTGGTGCCGAGCCTGGCGTGGATCTCCGCCTCGACCTGCTCGCGGGTCCAGCCGGGGTTGCGGCCTTCGCCGAGCTGGACCGTCTCGGTGAGGAGGACCGTGCCCTCGCCGTCGACGTGGATCGCGCCGCCCTCGTTGACGAGGGGGCTGCTGAGTGCCGGTACTCCGGCGAGGTCCGCCACATGGCGGGCGATCGTGGAGTCGTGCTCCCAGCGGGCCCAGTCCTGGGCGCCCCAGCCGTTGAACGTCCAGTCCACGGCGGCCAGTTCGCGGCCGTCGGTGACGAATGTGGGGCCGATGTCCCGCATCCAGGCGTCGTCGAGGTCGCGCTCGACCAGGTCGACGTCCGGGCCGAGGAGCTCGCGCGCCGACTCGCCCTGGCCCGGTCCGTGCACCATCGTCACCGGTTCGAAGCGGCGCACGGCACGGGCCACGGCCGCCCACGCGGTACGGGCCTCCGCCAGCTCCTCGGCGGTGGCGAAGGTGGGGTTGGGTCCTGGCCAGGCCATCCAGGTCCGCTCGTGCGGTGCCCACTCAGGCGGCATACGGAAGCTCATCAGAAGTCCCAAGTCCTATGTCGTAGTTCCGAGTTCTGAGTTCTGAGGTTCTAGAGGAAGTAGAGGCGGTTGAGGGAGACCGAGTCGGCGGGCTCGGAGCGGATCGGCTCGCCGTCCAGGGTGACCAGGCCGGTGCGCTGGTCGACGTCGACCGCTCCGGTACGGGAGTTGAGGCGCAGGTCGGCGGGGCCGATGCCGCGTGTGCTGCGAACTGCCACCCGGCGACGGCGAGTCGGCATGGAGTCCCCGCCCTGGTCCAGGGCCGCCTGCGCGACGAACGCCACGGAGATGTCGGCGGGGGTCGTACCGTGGGCGCCGAACTGCGGTCCCAGGACCAGGGGTTCGCAGGTGTCGGTCGCCGCGTTGGGGTCGCCGACCACTCCGTAGGCCGGGAATCCGGACTTCAGCACGAGCTGCGGTTTCGCGCCGAAGTACTCGGGCCGCCACAGCACGATGTCGGCGAGCTTGCCGACCTCCAGCGACCCCACCTCGTGCGAAAGTCCGTGGGCGATCGCGGGGTTGATGGTCAGCTTGGCGATGTAGCGCAGGACCCGTTCGTTGTCGTGGCCCTCCGGTGCACCGAGTTCGGCCTTCATCTTCCCGGCCATCGCGAACGTACGGCGGACCGTCTCACCCGCCCTGCCCATGCCCTGCGCGTCGGACGAGGTGATGCCGATCGCGCCCAGGTCGTGCAGGACGTCCTCGGCGCCCATCGTCCCGGCGCGGATGCGGTCACGGGCCATCGCCGCGTCGCCGGGCAGGTCGGTCTTCAGGTCGTGGACGGAGACGATCATGCCGTAGTGCTCGGCGACCGCGTCCCGGCCGAAGGGCAGGGTGGGGTTGGTGGAGGAGCCGATGACGTTCGCAACTCCCGCCATTTTCAGGACATTCGGCACGTGTCCGCCGCCGCAGCCCTCGATGTGGAAGGCGTGGATCGTCCGGCCCTCCAGTACCCGCAGGGTGTCCTCGACGGACAGGCACTCGTTCAACCCGTCGCTGTGCAGGGCGACTTGGACGTCGTGCTCCTCGGCGACCCGCAACGCCGTGTCCAGCGCGCGGGTGTGGGCGCCCATGTCCTCGTGCACCTTGAAGCCGGACGCGCCGCCCTCGGCGAGCGCCTCCACCAGGGGGGCCGCGTCGGACGACGAACCCCGGCCCAGGAAGCCGATGTTGACCGGCCAGGCGTCGAAGGCGTTGAAGGCGTGGCGCAGCGCCCAGGGCGAGTTGACGCCGACGCCCCAGACCGGGCCGAACTCCTGCCCGATGATCGTGGTGACCCCGGAGGCGAGAGATGCCTCCATGATGCGAGGTGAGAGCAGATGGACGTGGGTGTCGACCGCGCCCGCGGTGGCGATGAGCCCCTCGCCGGACACGATGGACGTACCGGTGCCGACGACGACGTCGACCCCGTCGAGGGTGTCGGGGTTACCGGCCCGCCCGATCGAGCAGATCCGGCCTTCCCGGATCCCGATGGACACCTTGCGGATGCCCGACACCGCGTCGATCACGACGACATTGCTGACGACGACGTCGCAGGTCTCGCGCACGGCGGCGGCCTTGAGGTGCAGTCCGTCGCGGGCCGTCTTGCCGAAGCCGGCGAGGAACTCGTCGCCGTAGCGCTGCGCGTCGGACTCGACGCGGATCGTCAGGCCCGAGTCGCCGAGGCGGAGCCGGTCGCCGGCGCGGGGGCCGTGGGTGGCGGCGTACTCGTACGGGTTCACAGCTCGACTCCCAGGTAACCGCAGGCGGTTGCCCGGCGCAGGGCTTCTTCCTTCGCGCCCGGTGCGTCCAGCGGTCCGTCGACGAGCCCGGCGAAACCGATGGCGATCCGCTCGCCGCCGATCGGCAGCAGGCCGACCTCGGCGCTCTCGCCCGGCCCGAAGCGGACGGACGACCCGGCGGGTACGGCGAGCCGCATGCCGTAGGCCTCGGCGCGCGGGAAGTCGAGGCGCGGGTTGGCCTCGAAGAAGTGGAAGTGGGAGGTCACGGAGACGGGGACGGTCGCGGTGTTGGTGACGGTGAGCCGGACGACCGCCTCGGGTTCGGCGTGCGCGGGTCCGGGGAGGAGCGCGCCCGGTGCCTCGCCGCCGAGTCCGCCGCCGATGGGGTCGGAGACGACCGCCAGCCGGGAGCCGTCGTCGAAGACGGCCTCGACATGGATCTCGGTGACGACGTCCGCGACACCCGGCAGGACGTCGTCGGGCCCCAATACGGACCAGGCCCGCTCGATCGCGAGTGCGAGCCTGAGACCGTCCCGGGCGGCCTCGCACACGGTGTCCGCGATGAGCGCGGTGGCCTCCGGCACATTCAGCCGGAGACCGCGCGCCTTGCGGGCGCGGGCCAGCTCGGCGGCACCGAAGAGCAGCAGGCGGTCGCGTTCGGTGGGGGTGAGCCGCATAGGGGTCGTCCCTTCGTTTAGAGCAGCACTCTAAACTCGGCTCACGAAAAAAGGAAACAAGTCCGTTTGAAGTGGTTCGATGTCAGCTTGTGCGGTGCTCTAGAAACCCGGTGGCGGCCATCGGCAGGGTGCCCATGAACCGGCTGCCGGGACTCCCGTTGACGATCACGGCGAGCAGCGCGATCACGAGCGACACCAAGAAGGCCAGGGCCAGGGAAAGACCGGCCACCGCGGCCGACGGTTGTGATGACGCGGCGCCCATTCACCCCACCTCCAGCCCCGGCAGGAACTCGCTCGCCCCGAACGCCGGCTTCAGGTCGGTGAACCAGGTCGCGGTCTCGTCGTAGGCCGCGAAGAACGGGCGGTCGACCAGGGACGGGTCGCGGGCCTGGATCAGGTGGAGGACGAAGACCTTCTCGCCGGCGACCTCCGCGATGCCGTCGACGCAGACCTTGCCGGGCATCGCGGACATGACCGGGCCGCGGACCGTGCGGGCGAGGCCGGAGACACGGGCGTAGGCGTCGCGGAAGATCTGGTGGCCGCGGGCCAGCGGGACGCCGAAGTAGCCCTGGGGGCCGGTGTCGCGCTCGACGAACTGGTAGTACGGCACCGCGCCGAGCGTGGTCGTCTCGTCCCACAGTTCGGCCCAGGCGTCGGCGTTGTCGTTGATGCCGGCCACCAGCGGGCCCTGGCAGCGGATCACGGCGCCCGTGCCCCGTACCCGGCGCATCGCCTCCCGTACGACCGGCGGGCGCAGCTCCTGGGGGTGGGTGAAGTGGGCCATCAGGGCGAGGTGACGGCCGCTCGCCACCACCTTCTCGAAGAGGCGCAGCAGGTCGTCGGCGTCGCGGTCGGTCGTGAAGCGGTACGGCCAGAACGCGAGGGACTTGGTGCCGATGCGGATCGAGCGGACCGTGTCGATGTCGAGGAGCGGGTCGACGTAGCGGCGAAGGACCTCCGTGCTCATGACCAGGGGGTCGCCGCCGGTGATCAGCGTGCTGGTGACCTCGGGGTGGGCGCGGAGGTACGCGGACGTGGTCGCGATGTCGTCGGTGGCGATGCGGAGTTCGGACTCGCCGACGAACTGGGGCCAGCGGAAGCAGTACGTGCAGTAGGCGTGGCAGGTCTGCCCCTGGCGCGGGAAGACCAGCACGGTTTCCGGGTACTTGTGCTGGAGGCCTTCCAACCGCTCGCCCTCGTGCACGGGCACGTTGGCGTCGAGCTGGCCCGACGGGTGCGGGTTGAGCCGCATCCTGATCTCGTGGGCCGCGCGCAGGACTTCGGCCTTCGGTGCCTCCTGGGAGAGGAGGTCGGCCATCTGCTTGAGATCGGGTTCGGGCAACATCCCGGCCTGCGGGAACGTCAGCCGGAAGATCGGGTCGTCCGGCACCGCCGACCAGTCGATCAGCTCGTCGACGACGTGGCTGTTCGTGCGGAAGGGCAGGACCGTGGAGACGGCTCGGAGGGCGAGCCGTTCGGCGGCCGTCAGGGACACGCGTTTCAGCAGTCCGTCCAGGTCACGGGGCGTGAAGGCGCGAAAGCGGGGGTGGTGCGCTGAGCTCATGTGTGCCGGGGCCCTCTATTCCGTGACCAGGACCGTAGGCGGCCGTAGTTCCACGAAGGCCGCCGCCTGCGCATCGTACTTCTCCGTGAAGTGGTGGATGAGCCGCCCGTGCAGCTCGCTGCGGTCGTCCACGACGATGACCTCGTGCGCTTCGCCCGGGCCCAGCACCCCGCTGTGGGCGGAGAGTTGGTCGAGGCGGCGGCGCGCCAGGTAGGTGACGAGGTCGGGGGCCTCGACGTACAGGCGGTCGTCGACGTAGACGAAGCGGCAGCTGAACTCCCGCCGTCCGTCGGCCGCGTCGACCAGGGTGACCGGCAGATGGGTGAAGTGGTCCATCGGTTTGCCCTGCTGCCACAGCTCGTCGAAGCGCTGCTCGACGAAGGTGCCGAGCGGGGAGCGGACCGCGACCTCCAACTGGACGCCCTCGCCCGAGAGTCGGCCGACGGTGAGGAAGGAGACGAGGCAGCGCTCGTCCCAGCGGTAGAGGGTCACGCCGGGGGAGGTCGAGCAGAGCCGTACCTCCAGCAGGCTCCGGGAGTGCTCGTCGAGCCGCTCGGCGAACCGGTCCAGGGTGCGCAGGTTGCGCATGATGTCGCGGCGGATGTCGGCGCTCTGCTCGCCGAGTTCACGCCCGCGCAGGATCACCGCGAGGGAGTCGGGGTCCAGGAGCAGGATCTGCACCCGGGCGCCGTGGGCGGTGGCCGAGCGGACACCGCGGTAGAGGCGCTCGGAGAACTGCGGGCCGAAGAGGTTGGAGAAGGTGTCGAGGACCTTCACGTTGGACGTGGAGCCGTACACCTGCGCGGCGAACCACTCGTAGTCGAGCCGGGTGTGTTCGCGGACCCGGCCCTCCTGGGCCCGGGAGATCAGCGGGCCGATCACGAAGACGGTGATGACCACGCCGACCAGGTCGGTGCCCAGGTTGAGGGCGAGGTTCTCGCTGTAGTTGGCCATCGTGTCGGCCCGCCAGAGCAGCAGCCCGGCGGCAGCGGCGAGCAGCACGAGCACGGTGAGGCTCTGCGGGCGGCGCGGAGTGCGTAACGCGCGCAGCAGCCAGCGCAGTCGCGGTATCGGCCCACCACTCACCGCGTCCCCTCCCCCGTGTTCCCGTCTCCTGCGGAATCAGTGGATACCCGCACGGGGGAGGCGATACGCGTCGAACCGGCTTCCGGCCCTCGACCGGGAGCCCCGCTCAGCCCAGGGGGTGCATCCAGCCGTGCTTGTCCACGGTGTCGCCGCGCTGGATGTCGAGGAGGGCGCCGCGCAGGCGCAGGGTCACCTCGCCGGGCTCGCCGCCCGACTGCTGCCACTCGGCGCCGGTGCGCTTGACAGTGCCGACCGGGGTGATGACCGCGGCCGTACCGCAGGCGAAGACCTCGGTCAGCGTGCCGTTCTCGGAGTCGCGCTGCCACTGGTCGATGGAGATCCGGCCCTCTTCGGGCTCGTAGCCGAGGTCGCGGGCGAGGGTGAGGAGGGAGTCGCGGGTGACGCCCTCCAGGATGGAGCCGGTGAGGGTGGGGGTGACGATCCTGTTGCCGTACACGAAGTACAGGTTCATGCCGCCGAGTTCCTCGACCCACTTGCGCTCGACCGCGTCGAGGTAGCAGACCTGGGCGCAGCCCTGTTCGGCGGCCTCGGCCTGGGCGAGGAGGGAGGCGGCGTAGTTGCCGCCGGTCTTGGCGTCGCCCATGCCGCCGGGGACGGCGCGGACGTGGTCCTCGGAGACCCAGATGGAGACGGGCTTCACGCCACCGGGGAAGTAGGCGCCGGCCGGGGAGGCGATGACCAGGAAGAGGTACTCGTTGGCGGGCTTCACGCCCAGGCCGACCTCGGTCGCGATCATGAACGGGCGCAGGTAGAGGGACTCCTCGCCGCCGTGCGCCGGGACCCAGTCGCGGTCCTGCTGGACCAGCACGTCACAGGCCTCGATGAACGTCTCGACCGGCAGCTCGGGCATGCCGAGGCGGCGGGCGGAGGTCTGGAAGCGGCGGGCGTTCTTCTCGGGGCGGAAGGTGGCGACGGAGCCGTCGGCCTGGCGGTAGGCCTTGAGGCCCTCGAAGATCTCCTGCGCGTAGTGCAGGGTCATGTTCGCGGGGTCGAGGGAGAGCGGGCCGTACGGCACGAGCTGGCCGTCGTGCCAGCCGCGGCCCTCGGTCCACTTGATCGTCACCATGTGGTCGGTGAAGTGGCGGCCGAACCCGGGGTTCGCCAGAATCGCGTCGCGCTCGGCGGCGGAAAGTGGCGAGGCCGAGGGCTTGAGCTCGATCGTGGGCGTCGTCATGAGTGGTTGTCCTTCACCGGTTGTGTGTGACGGGCCGCGCTCACGCCCTCGACTGCCAGTGGCCAGTGTTAGGACGTCCGAGCATTGCCTCATTCCGCGGCTCCGCGTTCGATTATCGCGCGTGGTGGACCGTGGACGAAAACGGCGTGAATGCGACCCAGGGATGATGGTGGCACCCGGCGGGGACGTAAGAAAAGCCGCCGGGTGCGGTTGCGACCCGGCGGCTTCGAAATACTGCGAGAGATTTCGAGTAGTGCGGCGGGTCAGCCGGCTACTCGTACGGCGAGCGCGTCGCCGATCTCGGTGGTGCTGCGCGCGGGCTTGCCGGTGCGCTCCGCGAGGTCGGCGGAGACGGCCTCCTCGATGCGCACGGCCTCGGACTCGTAGCCGAGGTGACGCAGCAGGAGGGCGACGGACAGGACCGTAGCGGTGGGGTCGGCCTTGCCCTGGCCCGCGATGTCGGGCGCGGAGCCGTGCACGGGCTCGAACATCGAGGGGAACTCGCCGGACGGGTTGATGTTCCCGCTCGCGGCGACGCCGATGCCGCCGGAGACGGCCGCGGCGAGGTCGGTGATGATGTCGCCGAAGAGGTTGTCGGTGACGATCACGTCGAAGCGGGCCGGGTCGGTGACGAGGTAGATCGTCGCCGCGTCGACGTGGATGTAGTCGGTGGTGACCTCGGGGAACTCGGCCGCGACCTTGTTGAAGACGTTCGTCCACAGGTGGCCCGCGAAGGTCAGCACGTTGTTCTTGTGGACCAGCGTGAGCTTCTTGCGCGGACGGGCCTGGGCGCGGGCGAAGGCGTCCCGGACCACGCGCTCGACACCGAAGGCCGTGTTGACGGAGACCTCGGTGGCGACCTCGTGCTCGGTGCCCTTGCGGATGGTGCCGCCGTTGCCGGTGTACGGGCCCTCGGTGCCCTCACGGACCACGACGAAGTCGATCTCCGGCTCACCGGCGAGCGGGGTCGCCACACCCGGGAGCAGCTTGCTCGGCCGCAGGTTGACGTGGTGGTCGAAGGCGAAGCGGAGCTTCAGCAGGAAGCCGCGCTCAAGGACCCCGGACGGGACACTCGGGTCACCGATCGCGCCCAGCAGGATCGCGTCGTGCGGCTTCAGTGCGGCCAGGTCGGCGTCGGTGAGGGTCTCACCGGTCGCGTGGTAGCGGCGGGCGCCGAAGTCGAACTCCTTGGTCTCCAGCTTCACGTCCTGCGGAAGGACGGCGGAGAGGACCTTGAGACCTTCGGCCACGACTTCCTGACCGATGCCGTCACCGGGGATCACTGCGAGATCGATGCTGCGAGACATGCCCGACACCGTACTCCGCGTCCCATGGGATGACACCGGGTGTCCATGATGCGGACGCGCCTCGCGGTACGGTGTCGGCCGTTCGACGTACGTTCACCCTTACGCATGGCGCCCGTTGGACTCCTGGGGGAGTTTCATCGACATGGAGACACCCGACGTCGGCATCCCGGAACACCTCGCGGTCCGGATGAGCATGGCCGAGCAGTACGAGTACCTTCGCACCAAGCTGACCCGGCGCCGCACGCTGGTGTCGGCGGGCGCGGTGGCGGGCGGGCTGCTGACGGGGTGCGCGGGAAAGAGCGCCACCGACAGCAAGTCGGCGACCCCCACCCCCGCCACGTCGAAGGTGCCCGGTGCCGTGGTCACCCCCTTCGGCCGCCATCTCGCCTTCGGCGCCGACCCGAAGACGGAGATGCGGATCTCCTGGCAGGTGCCGTTCGCGGTCAGGAAGCCGTACGTACGGGTGGGTCCAAGGCCCGACGACCTCAGCCACCGCATCACCGCCGAGGTACGCCCCCTGCACACCCCCGGCCTGACCGGCGTCCGCCCCGCGGTGGAGCAGTACTACGTCCACGCGGCCCTGGACGGCCTCCGCCCCGGCACCACGTACTACTACGGCGTCGGCCACGAGGGCTTCGACCCGGCCGCCCCGGCCCACCGCTCGACGATCGCCTCCTTCCGTACCGCGCCGGCGAGCCCGGGGAAGTTCGTGTTCACGGCCTTCGGCGACCAGGGCGTGAGCAACGCGGCAGCGGCCAACGACCGCGTGGTCCTGCGCGAGAACCCGGCCTTCCATCTGCACGCCGGCGACATCTGCTACGCCGACACCAACGGGCAGGGCAAGACGACGGACGGCTACGACCCGACGTACTGGGACCTGTTCCTCAAGCAGAACGAGGGCGTCTCCCGGACCGTCCCGTGGATGGTGACGACCGGCAACCACGACATGGAGGCCTGGTACTCCCCCGACGGCTACGGCGGCCAGCTCGCCCGCTGGTCCCTCCCGGACAACGGCTTCGACCCCTCGCACGCGCCGGGTGTGTACTCCTTCGTCTACGGCAACGTCGGCGTCGTGGCGCTGGACGCGAACGACGTGTCGTACGAGATCACCGCCAACCTCGGCTACACGGGCGGGAAGCAGACGAAGTGGCTGGACCGCAGACTGCGCGACCTGCGAGCGGCCAAGGGAGTCGACTTCCTCGTCGTCTTCTTCCACCACTGCGCCTACTCGACCTCCACGCACGCCTCGGACGGCGGGGTGCGGAGCGAGTGGCTGCCGGTGTTCGCGAAGCACCAGGTGGACCTGGTGATCAACGGGCACAACCACGTGTACGAGCGGACCGACGCCATCAGGAAGGGCGCGGTCGGCAGGGCGGTGCCCATCGGCGCGTCCACCGACCCGACCAAGGACGGGATCGTGTACGTCACGGCGGGCGGCGGCGGCCGGGATCTGTACGGCTTCCCGGCGGGCGTCAAGGAGAGCTACGAGGGGCACGTCACCCGGCACGGGACGGTCGACACCATGCAGTGGACGAAGGGCCAGCACAGCCAGGCGGAGACGGTGGAGTGGTCGCGGGTGCGCTACCGGGGCTTCTCCCTCCTCTCGGTGGAGGCGGAGAGCGGCAGCACGCCGAGGCTCAGGGTGTCGGCACTGGACCAGAACGGCAGGCGCATCGACCACTTCGAGGTGCGGCGCGGTCGGTGAGACCGCGCCGCACCCCGTGCGGGCGCGGCTCCCGGCTGCTGGGTGGTGTTACTGCTGCTCAGTGGCCGGTCTCGCCGCCGTTGTCCCGGCGGTCGAGGGCGCGCTGGAGGGCGGCGGCGGCGTTCTTGCGCTCGGACTCGCTGGTGCGGGTCACGTGGCGGACGCGGCGGCGGACGGTCGTCTCGGCCATGGAGAATCGACTCCTTCGACAATTCCTGGAGTACCAAAAGGGGTTACGAGACGCCGGAGGGGGCGGGGAGCCACGGACCACAGGGGTTGCCTGCATACTGTCCGGCTCACGGCCGCCATTCGCTTGGTCTAGCGAGACGTTCGGCTCCTACAAAGCTAGGACAGGACCGCGCATCTGTCTCCACAATTACTCGGACTTCCTACTATCTGAGACGGTGAAACGAGTCACGCGGCGCTGACCTGCGGTTTCCTTCCGGCCTGCAGTTCGCGGACCAGTGCCCTGACGGCCGCCGTCGCCGCCAGTTCGGGGGTGGTCACATGGCCGACCCTCCGCGTCGGCCGCTCCGCCCCGAGATCGGTGACCTCGACCGAGGGCGGCGCCCCGGTGAGCGAGAGCCTCGGCATGATCGCCATGCCGAAACCACTGCCCACCATGGAGAGCACCGCCCCGTCGTCCTCGGCGCGCACCGTAGCCGCCGGGATCCACTCCTGCGCGGCCCACCAGGCGCGCGTGCGGGAGGAGCAGTTCTCGGCCCAGTCGACCGGCGGCAGCGAACGCGGCGCCGGGTGACCGACCGGGTGCACCAGCGCGTACGGCTCCTCCAGGAGTACGTCGCCCACCAGCCCCGGCGGGACGGGCGCGCCGGTGCCGACGGTCGCGATCCCGAGGTCCGCCCGCCCCTCGGCCACCTCCCCGGCGGTGCCGGGCCCGACCTCCCGGACCACCCGCACGGTCGGCTCGATCCCGGGATGGGAGACGGCGAGGCGCTCCAGCACCGGCGGCAGCAGATACAGGGCCGCGCTCCGGAACGCGGCGATCCGCAGCGGCCCGCCGTCCACGGCCGTCCCCGCGTCTCCGGTCGTGGACGGCTTCGAGTCGATCGTGGAGGCGTTCCTGTCGATGCTGCGCGGCGGGAACGTGGGAAAGACCCTGGTGCGGGCTACGGCCTGACGCCCCGTCAGAGTACGTCCCCGTCCCGCCAGTCGAAGAGGAGATCGGCGTCGAGGTCCAGGGGTCCGGCGAGCGCGGGGCGGACGTAGGTGCTGTCCTCCTCCTCGGGCAGATGGACGATGCCGTCCGGGCCGAGGGCGGAGATCTTGCCGCCCCACAGCCGCCAGCCGCGCGCGGTGTAGAGGCGGGCGCCGTCGTCGCTCGCGCCGAGCAGGCCTACGTCGTAGGCGTGGTCCACGATCCGCTCCAGCTCGGCCATGATCCGGCCGCCGTGCCCCCGGCGCCGGGCGTCGGGCCGTACGCCGACCCCTTCGACGTACCCGACCCGCAGCCAGCGGCCCTGATAGCGCACCCGGCGCATGACGACCGAGCCGTGCGCGACGAGCCCGTCCTCGTCGGCGAGCAGGGCATGAAGGCCGCCGAGGCCGTGCTCGAAGTCCTGGTCGGTGAGGTCACCGGCGAAGGCGGCGTCCAGCAGCGTGCGGGCGGCGCGGAGGTCGGCCGGGGTGAGGTCGGCCGTGTGGGCGATGCGCATACGGATGGTCACGGGGTCAGTATCGGAGACACGGGCTCACGGCGTGCCGTCATCGGCGCATCGCTGTCATGAACGCGCTGACGTCGCGGTTGGCCTGATGGCGCCATGGTTGCCCTGATGGCGCCATGGCTGTCATGGCCGCATCGCCGTCAGCACCGCTTCGCGGAACCCGTGGGGGTCCTCGACCCACGGGAGGTGCCCGGCGCCCGCCAGGGTCACCCGCCGCACCTGGGGCAGCGCCCGTTCCAGCGAGTCGAGAGCCGACCGGGGGCGGATGTCCCGCTCCCCGTCGACGATGAGCACGGGGAGGTCGAGGGCCTCACAGGCGGCGTACAGGGCGGGGGTGCCGGCGGTCTGTCTCGCCTCGGCGTTCAGGGCCTTGTTGCAGGCCAGGTTGATGGGGAACCACGGGTCGGCCATGCGCTCGGCATGCTCGACCGCCCGCTCCCGGTCCACGAATTCGGCGGACCACTGGAGCACGGCCCGCTCGCGGCTGTCGCGGGGCACCTCCCGCCAGCGGGCGAGCCGCGCGGGATCCTCACCGAGGCGGGCGAGGAGGTTCGCCTCGTAGGCGCCGTGCCAGTCGACGTCCGGTCCGATGCCGGTGCCGCTGACGTAGATCAGCGCGGCCACCCGGTCCGGGTGGGCGAGGGCGTAGCCCAGGGCGAGTGAGGCGCC
This sequence comes from Streptomyces sp. NPDC001100, assembly GCF_053598575.1. Classification (NCBI taxonomy): domain Bacteria; kingdom Bacillati; phylum Actinomycetota; class Actinomycetes; order Kitasatosporales; family Streptomycetaceae; genus Streptomyces; species Streptomyces sp. NPDC001100. The sequence continues at coordinate 142,809 of NZ_JBSFKO010000004.1, read as the reverse complement.
CCAGGAGTGACCGAGCAGCACCGGCCGCTCCAGCGCGAAGTGCCGTCGTACGGCGTCGAGATCGGCCACGAAGCGGGCGGTGGTCCACGGGCCCGCGCACGGCTCCGACCGGCCCCCACCGCGCTGGTCCCAACGAACCACCGTGGTACGGGAGTCGAGCATCCCGGCCACGTCCTCGGACATGTCCCAGAGTCCGGGTCCGCCGTGGCACAGCACCAGGGGTGGGGTGTCGGGTGTGCCACGGCCGGACCGGGAGGCCCACAGCCGTACTCCGTCGTCCGCCGTAACCGCCGTGTCCTGCAGAGGGGTTGGGGTCATGACGGGGAGTCTGCCCGCTGCGGGCGCCCTGTGTGGGGGTCAGCCCATGTGCGGGTAGGTGTAGTCGGTCGGTGCGACCAGGGTCTCCTTGATGGCGCGGGTCAGGGTCCAGCGCATCAGGTTCTGCGGGGCGCCGGCCTTGTCGTTGGTGCCGGAGGAGCGGCCGCCGCCGAAGGGCTGCTGGCCGACGACGGCGCCGGTGGACTTGTCGTTGATGTAGAAGTTGCCGGCCGCGTAACGCAGCTTCTCCATCGTGTACGCCGCCGCCGCGCGGTCGTTGGAGATGACCGAGCCGGTGAGGGCGTAGTCGGACACCGACTCCATCTGGGTCAGCATCTCGTCGTAGGCGTCGTCCTCGTAGACGTGCACGGCGAGGAACGGGCCGAAGTACTCGGTGGTGAACACCTCGTTGGCCGGGTCGCTGCACTCGACGACGGTCGGGCGGACGAACCAGCCGACCGAGTCGTCGTACGAACCGCCCGCGACGATCGTGCAGGTGGGGTCCGCCTTCGCACGGTCGATGGCCGCCTTGTTCTTGGCGAACGCACGTTCGTCGATGACCGCGCCGATGAAGTTCGACAGGTCGGTGACGTCACCCATCGTCAAGTAGTCGACCTCGGCGGCGAATTCCTCCTTGAAACCGGAGTTCCAGATCGACGCCGGGATGTACGCACGGGAGGTCGCGGAGCACTTCTGGCCCTGGTACTCGAAGGCGCCGCGAGTCAGCGCGGTCTTCAGCACGGCGCGGTCGGCGCTCGGGTGGGCGACGACGAAGTCCTTGCCGCCGGTCTCGCCGACCAGGCGCGGGTAGGAGCGGTACTTCTCGATGTTGGTGCCGACCGTCTTCCACAGGTACTGGAAGGTCTTGGTGGAGCCGGTGAAGTGGATGGCGGCGAGGTCGCGGTGCTCAAGGGCCACCTTCGACACCTCGATGCCGTCGCCGGTGACGAGGTTGATGACGCCCTTGGGGAGACCCGCCTCCTCCAGCAACTGCATGAGCAGCACGGCGGAGTGGGTCTGGGTCGGCGACGGCTTCCAGACCACGACATTGCCCATGAGGGCGGGCGCGGTCGGCAGGTTGCCCGCGATCGCGGTGAAGTTGAAGGGCGTGATCGCGTAGACGAAGCCTTCGAGCGGGCGGTGGTCGAGACGGTTCCAGACGCCCGGGGAGTTGGCCGGGGGCTGCTCGGCGAGCAGGTCGCGGGCGTACTTGACGTTGAAGCGCCAGAAGTCGACGAGCTCGCAGGGACAGTCGATCTCGGCCTGCTGGGCGGTCTTGGACTGCCCGAGCATGGTGGAGGCGGCGAGGGTCTCGCGCCACGGGCCGGACAACAGCTCGGCCGCCCGCAGGATGATCGCGGCGCGGTCGTCGAAGGACATCGCGCGCCAGGCGGGCGCGGCGGCGAGGGCCGCGTCGATCGCGTCCTGGGCGTCGTCCTGGGTGGCGTTGGCGTAAGTGCCCAGCCGTGCCTTGTGGTTGTGCGGCTGGACGACGTCGACGCGCTCGCCGCCGCCCATCCGCTTCTCGCCGCCGATGGTCATCGGCAGGTCGATCGGGTTCTCGGCCAGCTCCTTGAGCTTGACCTCAAGACGGGCGCGCTCGGGAGAGCCGGGCGCGTAGCCGTGCACCGGCTCGTTGACGGGGGTGGGGACCTGGGTCACAGCGTCCATGAGATCCGTAACTCCTTGTACGTGAGCGGGTGTTGGGTCAGCCCTTGGTGAGGGTGGATCGCGCGAAGAAGAAGAGGAGGTCGGCCGGCTTCTCGGCGAGCCGCCGCATGCTGTGCCTGCCCGGGGGACAACCCCCGGACCCCCGGCAGAACGACCTCGATGCGTGCGTCATCTCTCAGCCCCGGGTCAGCATGCTTCGGGCGAAAAAGCGGAGGTTGGCCGGCTTCTCGGCGAGCCGCCGCATGAAGTAGCCGTACCAGTCGGTGCCGTAGGCCGTGTAGACGCGCATCCGGTGGCCCTCGGCGGCGAGGCGCAGGTGCTCGTCGCTCCTGATGCCGTAGAGCATCTGGAACTCGTACTCGTCGAGCTTGCGGCCCGCGCGCCGGGCCAGTTCCTGCGCGATGGAGATGAGGCGCGGGTCGTGGGACCCGATCATCGGGTAGCCGGAGCCCTCCATCAGGATCCGCAGAATCCGGACGTACGCCTTGTCGATCTCGTGTTTCTGCTGGTGGGCGACCTCGGCGGGCTCCTTGTAGGCGCCCTTCACGAGCCGGACGCGGCTGCCGGCCTCGGCGAGGCGGCGGGCGTCGGACTCGGTGCGGAAGAGGTAGGCCTGGATGACGCAGCCGGTCTCCGGGAAGTCCTTCCGCAGCTCCTCGTGGATCGCGAACATCGAGTCGAGGGTGGTGTGGTCCTCGGCGTCGAGCGTGACGGTCGTACCGATGGCGGCGGCGGCCTCGACGACGGGCCGGACGTTGGCCAGGGCCAGCTCGTGGCCGTCGTCCAGTGCCTGCCCGAACATGGAAAGCTTGATCGACATCTCGGCCCGGGTACCCAGTTCCAGTTCCTTGAGCCGGTCGACGAGCAGGAGGTAGGCGTCGCGGGCGGCGGCGGCCTGCTCGGGGGTGGTGATGTCCTCGCCGACGACGTCCATCGTCAGCTCCAGACCCTGGGCGGTCAGGTCCTGGACGATCGGCACGATCTCGTCGACGGTCTCGCCGGGGATGAAGCGGTCCACGACCTGCTTGGTCACCGGCGCCGCCGAGATCAGCCGACGCATCTGTTCGCTGCGCGAGGCGGCGAGAATCACGGGACCCAGCACGGGGAACCTCCAAGCGGTCGGGCAGACGGGGAACCACCGTGAAACCTAGGGTTGTCTCCGATCGTCGACCATCGACAGCTGTCACGCATCCGTGCCGCAGATCTCAGACAGATGTATGAAGGCGGCGCGGATACGGCGGGGTAATGCGCGAGAATGCCCGGGTGACATCCGATTCCAGAGGCGACTACCAGGAGCTCGTCGACGAGATCTCCGAACTGCTCGGCGCCCCGGCGACCCTGGAGAACCGCGACTTCGAGCTGATCGCCTTCGGGGCCTACGACGGTGAGGGCGACCTGGACCCGACCGCCCTGGACCCCGTCCGCACCCGCTCGATCCTCACCCGGCGCTCCACGGCGGCGATCCGCACCTGGTTCGAGGGCTTCGGCATCACCCGGGCGACCGGCCCGGTCCGCATCCCGCCCACGCCGGAGGCGGGTGTCCACCGGGGCCGCATCTGCCTCCCGGCACGCCATCGGGGCGTCGTCCTCGGCTACGTCTGGCTCCTGGCCGACGATCCCGGGCCCACCGCCCCGCAGCTGGACGCGGCCATGGAGGTGGCGTCCCGCATCGGCGCGCTGCTCGCGGACGAGGCGCAGCACGGGGCGGATCTCAGCCGGGAGCTGCGGGCGGTGCTGACCGCCGAGCGCGGCTGGCAGGGCGACATGGCGGTGGCGGCCCTGCGCACGGCCCTCGGCACGCGCGGCGACGGCCCGTACACGTTGGTGTGCGTCGCCCCCTGGCCGTCCGCCGATCCCGACGACGCCCCGTCCGCCCGTACGGTGCCGCACGCGACGGCGCTCTGCACGGTCCCGTGGGGAGCGGCGGAGCAGCAGTGCCTGGCGGTGCTGGTACGGCTGCGGTCGACGGACGCGGGGAGTTCGGCGGAGGCGGCGGCGGCCCGTCTCCTGAAGGACGGCCCGCCCGGCGCCCACCGCGCGGCGGGCATCGCCCGGCCCCGCACCGGCCTCACCGACCTCGCCACCGCCTGGCGGGAAGCCACGGCGGCGGCCCGCGCCGCCCTCGCGGAACCCCGCTTCGCCCCGGTCGCCGACTGGTCCCGCATCGGCCCGTACCGCCTCCTGACCAGCCTCCCCCCGGACTCCGCCCACGACCCGGCGGTCGGCCCCCTCCTCTCCCCCGCCCACCACGAACTGGCCCGCACCGCCGAGGTGTACCTCGACCGCGCGGGCCAAGCGGGGCGCACGGCCGCCGAGTTGGGCATCCACCGCCAGACGCTCTACTACCGCCTGTCACGGGTGGAGCAGCTCACCGGGCTGGACCTGGACGACGGGGAGGACCGGCTGTTGCTGCACATGGTGTTGAAGGGGGCGCGGCTGTAAGGCGGTTGGGGGCTGCTGGGCGACGCGACGTGACGTGACGCGTCAGCAGGTCCGCCCGACGTAGTAGGCGCCCTGGATCTTCCGGGCTGAGCCCAGCCAGGTCGTGCCGGGGGCGACGCACAGCTCGTGGTCGCGTGCCAGGGCGACCTTGACCTTGATGACGACATGCGAGCCGTCCCTCGTGCAGTGGCTGTAGTAGGCGTCGGTACTGGTCTTGAAGAAGCCGCAGATGACGGCGGACGCGGGGGCGGCTGACGCGGGGGCGGCGGCCACCGAGCCGAGCGAGGTGAGCACGAGGGCTGCGGCACCGAGGGCACTGGTCACGACACGACGAACTCGCAAAGGGAACTCCTTGGTGGGTGATCGGCTGGGCGTTCGGACGGTCTGATACCGGCCCTACGATCGCCGCGCCGGCCGGTGCGGTTGACCGAAGGCCGGGCCGTTCACCCGGGGAATCGATTTGTCGATGGACCGATCGAGTGACAATCGCCCATGGGGCACCGCCGGCCGACTCACTTGAAGTAGTGACCCTCTACTTGAGGTGATGGCCCTCCAACCAGTCCAGCGGCCCGGAATTGGCGCTGCCCGGGGTTCGGGTCGGAACCTACTGTCGATGCCATGACGACCGGCCGGAAGCCCGACCCCCCGCCCCCCGCAACCCCCGACTCCCCCGCCTCCGAAGCCACTTCGAGTGCGCGCCCGCCGCTCCTGACCCGCCCCCTCCTCCTCCGCTTCATCAGCATGGTCGGCGCCAGTCTCAGTTTCTTCCTGCTGCTCTCGGTCGTACCGGCCTACGCGGCCGAGCGCGGCGGTGAAGGCGCGGCGGGCCTCGCGACCGGTTCGCTGATGCTCGCGACGGTCCTGGGCGAGCTGGTCACTCCCCGGCTCGTCGGCCGCTTCGGCTGTCGGCTGACCCTGATCGCCGGGCTGTTCCTGCTCGGCGCCCCGGCGCTGGTGCTGACCGTCTCCGGGGATGCCGTCTGGATCGTCGCGGTGTGCTTCGTGCGCGGGCTCGGTTTCGCGCTGACGATCGTCGCCGGCGGTGCCCTCACCGCGTCGCTGATCCCGGACGAACGCCGGGGCGAGGGGCTCGCGTTGGTGGGTGTGGTGTCCGGCGTGCCGTCGCTGGTCGCACTGCCGCTGGGGCTGTGGCTGGCCGTGCGCGTGGGCTACGGCCCGGTCGCGGTGACCGGTGGCCTCGCCGCGCTGTCCGCGATCGTCTTCGTTCTCGGGCTCCCGGACCGGGCCGACCGCACCGGGCAACCGCTCGGTGTCGTACGGGGGTTGCGCACGGGTGCGCTGCTCCGGCCGGTCCTGGTCTTCGCGGCCACCGCCACCGCCGCAGGCATCGTGGTCACCTTCCTGCCGCTGGCCGTCCCGTCCGCGTCCGCCGGAGTCGTCGCGGTGGCCCTCTTCATGCAGACCGCGGCCTCGACCGTGACGCGCTGGCTGGCGGGCCGCCACGGCGACCGGCACGGCAGCGCCCGGCTCGTCCTGCCAGGCCTGCTCCTGTCGGCGGCGGGCGTCCTCGTCGTCGCCCCAACTGCCGACCCGGTAGCGGTCATCGCGGGCACAGCCCTCTTCGGCGCGGGCTTCGGCATCACCCAGAACGCCACGCTCGCCCTGATGTACTCCCGCGTCTCCGCCGCCTCCTACGGCACGGTCAGCGCCCTGTGGAACCTCGCCTACGACGCCGGAATGGGCGTGGGCGCGGCGGGCTTCGGCATCACGGCCGGCCTGACCGGCTACCCGTGGGCCTTCGCGCTGACCGCGCTGCTGATGCTGGCGGCGGTGGCACCAGCCGTGCGGGACCGGCGGCGCGAGGGCACGGCCGCTGTCGGATGACCCACCAGGTCGGCGCGTCTCGCGCACGCCCTCCGGCGCGGGGCGAAGCCCCTCGGAGAGCACGTCCCCATCGAACGCGGCCGTCGGGCCGACCGTCCGCCGGACGGCGACACCGGCATTGCGGGCCGACGAACGACCAGCGCATCACCCCGCCTGCCGCACACCCTCCACCAACTGACGCAGACCCTCGGTGAGCCGGTCCGCGTCCGGTGCCGTCTTCGGGTCGAAGGTCCACTGCATGATGAGCCCGGACATCACGACCATGTAGAACGAACCGAGCGTGTCGGCGGTCTCGTCCGACACCTCCTCCTCCGGCACACCCATGAGCAGCGAGACCAGTCCCCGGCCGCCCTCGCGCTGCGCGAGCGCCAACTGGTCGCGGGCCTCCGGCAGTTGGTCGCCCATCGCCATGATCTCCCCGCTGAGCCGCCACATCGAGCCGGGCTGGCGGAGGGAGGCGACGACGTTCGACCACACCTCCCTGAACCGTTCCAGCGAGCCCGGTGCCCCTTCGAGCCGGTCGCCCCACTCGAAGGACATGTCGTCCACGAGCGAGACGTACGCCTGTGCCAGCAGCGCGTCCTTCGAGCCGTAGTGGTAGCCGATGGACGCGAGGTTCGTCCCCGACTCCTTCACGATGTCGCGCGCCGTGGTGCGCGCGAACCCCTTCTCCAGCAGGCAGCGCTTCGCGCCTTCGAGCAGATCCTCACGGTGTCCCATGCCCGCCACCCTACCGCCGATCCATACAGCCGTCCCATACGCATGACTTACACGAGCGTTCTAGACAAGCGTTTAATACGCGCGTACATTCGCTGTCATGACGAACTCGACGAGCTCGACGAACCCCGCGAGCACCCCCAACTCCCGTGCCGGGCGCAGGGAATGGACCGCCCTCGGCGTCCTGATGCTTCCGCTGCTCCTCGTCTCGATGGACGTCTCCGTCCTCTACTTCGCCATCCCGGCGATCAGCGCGGACCTGGAGCCCAGCGGCACCCAGCAGCTGTGGATCTTCGACATCTACGCCTTCGTCCTGGCCGGCATGCTGATGACGATGGGCTCGGTCGGCGACCGCATCGGCCGCCGCCGGCTCCTCCTGATCGGCGCGGCGGCCTTCGGCACCGCCTCCGTCATCGCCGCCTACGCGGACAGCGCCGAGACCCTGATCGCCGCCCGCGCGGTCCTCGGCATCGGCGGCGCGACCCTGATGCCCTCGACGATGGCGCTGCTGCGGACGATGTTCACCGACCCCGGCCAGCGGGCGAAGGCGATCGGTCTGTGGTCCGGCGTGATGACCGCCGGTGTCGCGCTCGGCTCGGTGCTGAGCGGGGTGCTGGTCCAGTACTTCTGGTGGGGCTCGGTCTTCCTGATCAACCTCCCCGCGATGGCCCTGCTCCTGCTCATCGGCCCGTTCCTGCTCCCGGAGTCCAAGAACCCCGCCCCCGGCCGCTTCGACTGGCCGAGCGTCCCGCTGTCGATGGCCGGCGTCCTGCCGGTGATCTACGGCCTCAAGGAGATCCCCTCCGAGGGCTGGCACGTCCAGTACGTCGTCTCGATCACCGTCGGTCTGCTCTTCGCGGCCCTCTTCGTCCACCGCCAGCGCACGGCCGCGTCCCCGATGATCGACCCCGCCCTCTTCCGCAACCGCGGCTTCGGCCCCTCCGTCGTCCTGAACCTGGTCTCCGCCTTCGGGATGATGGGCTCGGCCTTCTTCACCACGCAGTACCTGCAGTCGGTGCTCGGCAAGAGCGCGATGGAGGCGGCCCTGTGGGCGCTGCTCCCCTCGGTGCCGATCGGCGCGGCGGCCCCGCTGGCAACGACCCTTGTACAGAAGGGAGTTGACCGCGCCTACGTCGTCGCGACCGGCTTTGCCCTCGCTTCCGGCGGCTACGGCATGCTCGCCCTCACCGGCACCGACTCCCTCTGGCTCGCCCTGGCCGCCGCCGGTGTCCTCGCCTCCGGGATCGTCATGGTGATGTCCCAGATCATGGACCTGGCGATGGGCAGCGCGCCGGTGGAGAAGGCGGGCGTCGCGTCCTCGCTGATGGAGACGGGCGCGGAGTTCGGCGGCGCGCTGGGCATGGCGGTCCTCGGCTCCATCGGTACGGCCGTCTACCGCCACGGCATCCCGGCCTCGGCCCCCGCCCCGGCCCACGAGACCCTCGGCGGCGCCCTCGCCGTCGCCCGCCGACTGCCGGGGCACACGGGAGATGCTCTGACGGCGACCGCACGGCAGGCCTTCACCGACGGCATGCACGGCGCGGCGATCGCGGGTGCGGTACTGCTGCTGGGCGCGGCGACAGCGGCGGCGCGGACCCTGCGGGGGCTGCGGGTGAAGGCGCCCGAGCGGGTGGCAGCGGAACCGCAGGAAGCGCAGGCGTGAGGGCCCAACACACAGGAACGCCGGGCGGGTTGAGGATTCCCTCCTCAACCCGCCCGGCGTTCACATATGGCTCAGGCTCAGACCAGGTTCACCGAACGCGCCGACGTCGCGCCGATCTCCTCCGCCACCTCGGCCAGCACATTCGCCGCCACCGTGTCGTCGACCGTCAGCACGGCCAGCGCCTCGCCGCCCGCGACCGACCGGGAGACCTGCATACCGGCGATGTTGATCCCGGACTCACCGAAGATACGACCGACCGTGCCGACGACACCGGGACGGTCCTCGTACCGCAGCACCACCATGTGGTCGGCGAGCGCGAGGTCGACGTCGTACTCGCCGACCGCGACGATCTTCTGCAGGTTCTTGGGACCGGCCAGCGTGCCGGAGACCGCGACCTCCTCGCCGCTGCTCAGCGTGCCGCGCACGGTGACGACGTTGCGGTGGTCGGCGGACTCGGAGCTGGTCGTCAGCCGGACCTCGACGCCGCGCTCCTGCGCGAACAGCGGGGCGTTGACGTACGACACGGTCTCGTCGACGACGTCCTCGAACACGCCCTTGAGCGCGGAGAGTTCGAGCACCTTGACGTCGTGCTGGGTGATCTCGCCGTAGACCTCGACGTCGAGCCGGACCGCGACCTCGCCCGCCAGCGCGGTGAAGATGCGGCCGAGCTTCTCGGCGAGCGGCAGGCCCGGCTTGACGTCCTCGGCGATGACACCGCCCTGGACGTTCACCGCGTCGGGGACGAGTTCACCGGCGAGCGCGAGGCGCACCGACTTGGCGACCGAGACACCGGCCTTCTCCTGGGCCTCGTCCGTGGAGGCGCCGAGGTGCGGGGTGGAGACGACCTGGTCGAACTCGAAGAGCGGGGAGTCCGTGCAGGGCTCCTTCGCGTACACGTCGAGGCCGGCGCCGGCGACGCGGCCCTCCTTGAGCGCGGAGTACAGCGCCGCCTCGTCCACGATCCCGCCGCGCGCGGCGTTGACGATGCGGACGGTCGGCTTGACCTTGCGCAGCGCCTCGTCGCCGATCAGACCGACCGTCTCCGGGGTCTTGGGCAGGTGCACGGTGATGAAGTCGGAGACTTCGAGCAGCTCGTCGAGCGACAGGATCTTGACGCCCATCTGGGCGGCCCGCGCGGGCTGGATGTAGGGGTCGTAGGCGACGACCTTCATCCCGAACGCGGACATGCGCTGCGCCACGAGGGCGCCGATGCGTCCCAGACCCACGACACCCAGGGTCTTCTCGGCCAGCTCGACGCCCGTGTACTTGCTGCGCTTCCACTCGCCGTTCTTCAGCGCTGCGTTGGCCTGCGGGATGTGGCGTGCGGTCGCCAGCAGCAGACCGCAGGCCAGTTCGGCGGCGGTGACGATGTTCGAGGTGGGGGCGTTGACGACCATCACGCCGGCCTTGGTGGCGGCGGAGACGTCCACGTTGTCCAGGCCGACGCCGGCTCGTGCGACGACCTTCAGCTTCTTCGCGGCGGCGACCGCCTCGGCGTCGACCTTGGTGGCCGAACGGATCAGGATCGCGTCCACGTCGGCGATCGCGGGGAGCAGCTCGCCCCGGTCGGCGCCGTTGCAGTGCCGGATCTCGAAGTCCGGGCCGAGGGCGTCCACCGTCGCGGGCGACAGCTCTTCAGCGATGAGTACGACAGGTTTCGAGCTCACGTGAGTCCTCACAAGTCCATTGCGTGCGGACGGCCGTCCCGACGGCCGCAGGCGGTGGAGGGGCTAGCCGCGGAGACGCACGACGCTGTGGGCCTGACGCGTATGTAGTACGGCAGTGTAGTGGCGCGCCGACAGTCGTCTTACGCCTCTACGGAAGGATCACCCGTCCGAGGCTGGACGGGTTGGACAAAGGGGCCGGAGCACTCGCTCCGGCCCCCGGGCCCTTGGACTTACGCCTCTTCGTCGACCCAGCTCATCAGCTTGCGGAGCTGCTTGCCGGTGGTCTCCAGCAGGGACTCGGCGTCCTTCTGCTTGTACTCGTTGTACTTCTTCAGACCGCCGTGGTACTCGGCCATCCACTCACGGGCGAAGGTGCCGTCCTGGATCTCGGCGAGGACCTGCTTCATCGTGGCCTTGGTCTCGTCCGTGATGATCCGCGGGCCGGTGACGTAGTCGCCCCACTCGGCGGTCTCGGAGATCGACCAGCGCATCTTCTCCAGGCCGCCCTCGTACATGAGGTCGACGATGAGCTTCAGCTCGTGCAGGCACTCGAAGTACGCGATCTCGGGCTGGTAACCGGCCTCGGTCAGCGTCTCGAAGCCGGCCTTGACCAGCGCGGCCGTACCACCGCAGAGGACGGCCTGCTCACCGAACAGGTCGGTCTCGGTCTCCTCGGTGAAGGTCGTCTTGATGACGCCGGCGCGGGTGCCGCCGATGCCCTTCGCGTACGACAGCGCGAGCGCGAAGGCGTTGCCGCTCGCGTCCTGCTCGACGGCCGCGATACACGGAACGCCGCGGCCCTCCTCGTACTGGCGGCGGACCAGGTGACCCGGGCCCTTGGGGGCGACCATGCAGACGTCGACGTTGGCCGGCGGCTTGATGAAGTCGAAGCGGATGTTCAGGCCGTGGCCGAAGAACAGCGCGTCGCCGTCCTTGAGGTTGTCCTTGATGGACTCCTCGTAGACCTGGGCCTGGATCGGGTCGGGCACGAGGATCATGATGACGTCGGCCTCGGCGGCGGCCTCGGACGGCGTCACCACACGGAGGCCCTGCTCCTCGGCCTTCGCCTTGGACTTGGAGCCCTCGTGCAGACCGACTCGGACGTCGACACCCGAGTCACGGAGCGACAGCGCGTGGGCGTGGCCCTGGCTGCCGTAGCCGATGACCGCGACCTTGCGGCCCTGGATGATGGACAGGTCGGCGTCGGCGTCGTAGAACAGCTCGGCCACTTTGGGTTCTCTCCTTGGTGTGCAGGTGTTGCGTCCCACCGTATGACGGCGGGCGGAATCGAAGTTCGGGGGTCTCGGAATGCGGGCGGCCGGAGCCGCCCGCACACGGGTCTACGCGGAGCGGTCGAGCGCGCGCAGCGAGCGGTCGGTGATGGAGCGGGCGCCACGGCCGATGGCGATCGTGCCGGACTGGACCAGCTCCTTGATGCCGTACGGCTCCAGCATCTTGAGCATGGCGGTCAGCTTGTCGCTGGAGCCGGTGGCCTCGACGGTGACGGCCTCCGGGGAGACGTCGACGGTCTTGGCGCGGAACAGCTGGACGATCTCGACGATCTGCGAGCGCGTCTCGTTGTCGGCGCGCACCTTCACCAGAACGAGTTCGCGCTGAACGGCGGAACCCGGCTCCAGTTCGACGATCTTCAGCACGTTGACGAGCTTGTTGAGCTGCTTGGTGACCTGTTCGAGCGGGAGTGCCTCGATCACGTTCACCACGATCGTGATGCGGGAGATGTCGGGGTGCTCGGTGACTCCGACGGCGAGGGAGTCGATGTTGAAGCCGCGCCGGGAGAACAGGGCGGTGATCCGGGCGAGGACACCTGGCTTGTTCTCGACCAGGACGGAGAGTGTGTGCTTGGACATTTCTCTGTGGTCTCTCTCGCTCAGTCGTCTTCGTTGTCGCCGAAGTCGGGGCGGACGTCCCGGGCGAACATGACCTCGTCGTTGGAGGTGCCGGCGGCGACCATCGGCCACACCATGGCGTCCTCGTGGACGATGAAGTCGATCACGACGGGGCGGTCGTTGATCGAGTTCGCCTCCTCGATGACCTTGTCGAGGTCGTCGGGGGACTCGCAGCGGATCGCGTAACAGCCCATCGCCTCCGACAACTTGACGAAGTCGGGGATGCGGGTGCCCGCGCTCGGCTGCTTGCCGTCCGCCTCCGGGCCGCTGTGCAGCACGGTGTTGGAGTAGCGCTGGTTGTAGAACAGGGTCTGCCACTGGCGGACCATGCCGAGGGCGCCGTTGTTGATGATGGCGACCTTGATCGGGATGTTGTTCAGGGCGCAGGTGGTGAGTTCCTGGTTGGTCATCTGGAAGCAGCCGTCGCCGTCGATCGCCCAGACCGTCTGCTCGGGGGCCCCTGCCTTGGCGCCCATCGCGGCCGGGACCGCGTAGCCCATGGTTCCGGCGCCGCCGGAGTTGAGCCAGGTCGCGGGCTTCTCGTACTTGATGAACTGCGAGGCCCACATCTGGTGCTGGCCGACGCCCGCCGCGAAGATCGTGTTCTCCGGGGCGAGTTGGCCGATCCGCTCGATGACCTGCTGCGGGGAGAGCGAGCCGTCGTCGGGCTGGTCGTAGCCGAGCGGGTAGGTCTCGCGCCAGCGGTTGAGGTCCTTCCACCAGGCGGTGTAGTCGCCGGTGTGGCCCTCGCTGTGCTCCTTCTGCACGGCCTGGACCAGGTCGGCGATGACCTCGCGGGCGTCCCCGACGATCGGCACGTCGGCGGCGCGGTTCTTGCCGATCTCCGCGGGGTCGATGTCGGCGTGGACGATCTTGGCGTACGGCGCGAAGCTGTCCAGCTTGCCGGTGACGCGGTCGTCGAAGCGGGCTCCGAGGGCGACGATCAGGTCGCTCTTCTGCAGCGCGGTGACGGCGGTGACCGAACCGTGCATGCCCGGCATTCCCACGTGCAGCTCGTGACTGTCGGGGAATGCGCCGCGCGCCATCAGGGTGGTGACGACGGGCGCTCCGGTGAGTTCCGCGAGGACCTTCAGCTCGGCGGTGGCGTGCGCCTTGATGACGCCGCCGCCGACGTAGAGGACGGGCCGCTTCGCGGCGGTGATCAGCTTGGCGGCCTCGCGGATCTGCTTGGCGTGCGGCTTGGTCACCGGGCGGTAGCCGGGCAGGTCCATGACCGGCGGCCAGGAGAAGGTGGTCTTCGCCTGGAGGGCGTCCTTCGCGATGTCGACCAGCACCGGGCCCGGACGGCCCGTGGAGGCGATGTGGAAGGCCTGCGCGATGACGCGCGGGATGTCCTCGGCCTTGGTGACCAGGAAGTTGTGCTTGGTGACCGGCATCGTGATGCCGACGATGTCCGCCTCCTGGAAGGCGTCCGTACCGATCGCCTTGGACGCGACCTGCCCGGTGATCGCCACGAGCGGCACCGAGTCCATGTGCGCGTCGGCGATCGGGGTCACCAGGTTGGTGGCGCCGGGCCCCGAGGTGGCCATGCAGACGCCGACCTTGCCGGTGGCCTGCGCGTAGCCGGTGGCCGCGTGGCCCGCGCCCTGCTCGTGCCGGACCAGGACGTGACGAACCCGCGTCGAGTCCATCAGCGGGTCGTACGCCGGAAGGATCGCACCGCCGGGAATGCCGAATACCGTGTCGGCCCCGACCTCCTCAAGAGAGCGGATGAGGGACTGCGCACCCGTGACGTGCTCGGGGGCGGACGGCTGTCCTCCGGATCGGGGCCGCGGCTGCGGATGGGCCCCGGTGGCCTGCTCGGTCATCGTCATTCTCTTCTCGATGCTGAGGGTTTTTGCGAGGTTTGTGCGGGGTTCTGCTGCTGCACGACTCGATCCTGTGCAACAAAAAACCCCTCGTGCCGTGAGGCAAGCGAGGGGAGCGCGCCGGGTGCGGTCGCTGGGAGTTCCGGGTCCGTCCGGACGTCACCAGCTTCAGCCGACGCGCTTTCCAAGTACGAGAATTCGGGTGCGCATGGGACTGACCCTCCCCCCGGCACGCACCGACTGTCAAGTGGGTGGGACGGGAGTCTCATTATGTGAGCGGAGAGCTGTTCCGCCCCCGAAAACGACGGGCACACCACTGGTGTACACCCCCGGGGGGCTGCCCGCGAACGCGGGCTCGGCCGGCCCGTGCGGTACCGGGTAGTGGCCGCAGGACAGGGCCCGGCGAAGCCGGTACTCGTCCAGCGGTCCGGAGAAGGCCATGCCCTGTCCGTGCGTACAGCCCATCGCGCGCAGGGCGACCACCTGTTCCGGCAGGTCGACCCCGTCGGCCACGGACTGGAGCCCGAGGTCGCCGGCGATGCGCAGCAGCCCGCTGGTGATCTTGTGCAGCCGCGCGGACTCGACGACGCCCTCGACCAGACTGCGGTCCAGTTTCAGTACGTCGACGGGCAGCCGCCGTAGCGTCGTGATGGTGGCGTAACCACTGCCGAAGCCGTCGAGGGCGATCCGGACTCCGAGCCGCCGCAGGGCGGTCAGGCGGCGCTCCAGCTCGTCCAGGGAGACCCTCGGGTCGGTGTCGGACAGCTCGATGACCAGGGAGCCGGACGGCAGCCCGTGCCGGGTCAGCAGGGCCTCGATCGAGCCGAGCGGCATCGACTTGTCCAGCAGCCGTCGGGCACTCATGCGCACGGCCACGGAGACGGCGGGGCCGACCGCGAGGCGTTCGGCGGCCTGCTCCACGGCCTCCTCCAGCATCCAGCGCCCCAGCTCGGCGGTCTTGTCGCTGTCCTCGGCCACCCGCAGGAACTCGGCCGGCGTGAACAGCACGCCCTGCGACGAACGCCAGCGCGCCTGCGTGGAGACCGACGTGATCCGGCCGTCCGTCAGCGACACCACGGGCTGGTGCAGCAGCGCGAACTCGCCGTCGTGCAGCGCGGCCCGCAGCCGGGTCGCCAGCTCCGCCTTCCGTACGACGTCCTGCTGCATCTGCGGGGCGTACAGCTCGACCCGGCCCTTGCCCGCGCCCTTGGCGCGGTACATCGCGAGGTCTGCGTTGCGCAGCAACTCCCCCGCGCCCAGGCCCGGTTCGGCGAAGGCGACGCCGATGGAGGCGGCGACACGGACATCGTTGCCGTCGATGAGGTACGGCTGGGACAGGGTGATGCGCAGCCGGTCGGCGAGCTCCATGATGTGCCGCTCGCGGGCGGCCCGGTCCCGGGTGCCGTCGCCGACGATCAGGGCCGCGAACTCGTCGCCGCCGAGCCGGGAGGCGGTGTCCCCGTGCCGGACCGCGCCGTCGAGCCTGCGGGCGGCCTGGATGAGGAGTTCGTCCCCGGCCTGGTGGCCGATGGTGTCGTTGACGGCCTTGAAGCCGTCGAGGTCGATGAAGAGCACGGCCGTGCCGCGGTCGGTGGAGCGGCGGCCGGACAGGGCCTGCTGGACGCGCCGGGTGAACAGGGCGCGGTTGGGCAGGTCGGTGAGCGGGTCGTGCTCGGCGTTGTGCTGCAACTGCGCCTGGAGGCGCACGCGTTCGGTGACGTCCCGGCTGTTGAAGATCAGGCCGCCGTGATGGCGGTTGACGGTCGACTCGACGTTGAGCCAGCCGCCGTCGCCGGAACGGAAGCGGCACTCGATCCGGGTGTTGGACTCCTCGTAGGGGCTGGCGGCGAGGAAGCGGCGCACCTCGTGCACCACACAGCCGAGGTCCTCGGGGTGGATGAGCGAGGCGAGTTCGTTCCCGACCAGTTCCTCCGCGGGCTTGCCGTAGACACCGGCGGCGGCCGGGGAGACATAGCGCAGGATGCCGTTCGGGGCGGCGATCATGATGACGTCGCTGGAGCCCTGGACCAGGGAGCGGAAGTGGTTCTCCTTCTGGGCCAACTCCTGGGTGAGGACGATGTTGTCGAGCAGCATGATGCCCTGGCGGACCACGAGGGCGAGCACCACGCAGCCCGCGGTGATGAGCACCACTCGGTCGGGGCTGCGGCCGTTGAGGACGTTGTAGAGGATCCCCAGCGTGCAGACGGCGGCGGCGAGATACGGGGTGAGCGCGGCCAGTGAACCGGCGATCGGCCGGGTGACCGGATACCGCCCCTGGTCGGCGCCCGGCGCGGAAGCGTGCTGCTGGACTCCGCCGCGCTGTCCGGGCCGGTGTTCGTGCACCACGCGTGTGTGCCCGTCGTCCTCGGGCTGGGTGTGCCGGGGCGCGGCCCAGGGGGCGTAGGCGAGGAGCAGTGAGCCGGCGAACCAGCCCGCGTCGAGCAACTGGCCCGAGTGGTAGTTGTTGTGGAGCAGCGGCGAGGTGAACAGGGCGTCGCACATCACGGTCAGGGCCAGCGCGCCGATCGCGGTGTTCACCGCGGTGCGGTTGACCGAGGAGCGCCGGAAGTGCAGCGCGAGCACCATGCTGACCAGGGCGATGTCGAGCAGCGGGTACGCCAGGGAGAGCGCGGTGTGGGCCACGCTCGGCCCGTCGAACTTGGCGGCCTGGGCCAGCGCGAGGCTCCAGGACAGGGTGAGCAGCGAGCCGCCGATCAGCCAGGCGTCCAGCGCCAGACAGACCCAACCGGCCTTGGTGACGGGCCGTTTGGCCAGCACCAGGAGGCCGACGATGGCCGGCGGCGCGAAGCACAGGAAGAACAGGTCGGCGAAGCTGGGGCTGGGCACGGGGCGCTCCAGGACGACCTCGTACCACCCCCAGACTCCGTTGCCCAGTGCCGCCATCGCCGAGGAGAGCGAGAACAGCAGCCAGGCGGGTCGAAAGCGGATACGGCGGCTTCGCGCGTAGAGGAAGCATGAGACGGCGGCGGTACCGGCCGCCGCGCTGAGACCGAAGTCGCCCATGATCAGGGCGACTTGGGCGGAACCCCAGTCGAGCGCGGAACCGACGGCGTATCCCGCGCACACCAGGGCCAGGACGAGTTGCTGGACCAGGCCCCAGCCGCCGGAGGCCGGCGGTCGTGGCTGCCGCGCTCCCGGCGAAGTCCGGTCCCGGAGCGCCCCGTTGAGGGTGGTCGTCGCAGACGGTGGCGAACTCACCGGGCCCTCCCGGTCCGTGCCGCTCCCCGGTCCCGCGGGCTCCGGTGCGCTGGATGGGCGTGCCTGCGGCGGCTGTTGTACCTGCGGTGGTGATGGCTGGGGCGGCTGGGCCGGCCCCCGTGACCGCTTCGGCTGTCGTGATCGCCGTGATTGCCGTGACAGCCGTGGTGGCCGCGTCTGCGCGCGGCGGTGCGCCAGGGTCGCCGTCGGCGGCCCCGCCGCGTCGGATCGCTCGTCCATAGGCCGTGCATCGCCCGTCGCCCCCCTCACAGTCTGAAATGTCCGTCCCCGGCGCCGAACGGTGCGCGGCGCAGCCCCTGCCGGGACGATACACCAGTCTCGTCACTCAGGGACATAGTTCCTCTACGCTCCGTGACGACCAGCGGAGACGCGCGCACGCCCCGCTTCCGGAAGGTTGCGGAGGGTACCGGAAGCGGATTGCGCGCCTGTCGTGACTACTCGGTCGGTCCTGTCGTAAGGATCACGTTGCGCAGCGGCTCATGGTTCACGAACCGTCCCAACTGGTCCACAACCAGACGCTTCGCACGCGGCAGGAACGCCGACGTGGGGCCGCCGACATGCGGACTGATCAGTACCCCGGGCGCCTGCCACAACGGGTGCCCCTGGGGCAGCGGTTCGGGGTCGGTGACGTCCAACGCGGCGGTGATACGGCCGCTTTCCAGCTCCGCGAGCAGCGCCTTGGTGTCCACGACGGGACCGCGGGCCACGTTGACCAGCAGCGCTCCGTCCTTCATCCGGGCCAGGAACTCGGCGTCGACCAGGTGACGGGTGGTCTCGGTTAGCGGCGTGGACAGGATGACCACGTCCGCCTCCGGGAGCAGGGCGGGCAGTTCGGTGAACGGATGCACCGGTCCGCGCTCCGTGGTGCGCCCGGAGCGCGCCACGCGCGCCACCCGCGCGAGCTCGAAGGGAGTGAGCCGGTCCTCGATGGCCGCTCCGATGGCGCCGTAGCCGACGATGAGGACGGACCGGTCGGCGAGCGCCGGGTGGAAGTCGCCCTGCCAGCGCTCCTGTTGCTGCGCCCGCACGAACTGCGGGATGCCGCGCAGCGAGGCGAGGGTCAGCGTGAGCGCGAGTTCGGCGGTGCTCGCCTCGTGCACTCCGCGGGCGTTGCACAGCCGCACCCCCGGGACGATCAGGGAGAGGTCCGCGGTCATGTCGTCGATCCCGGCCGTCAGCGTCTGGACGACCTGGAGATTCCGCATGTGCTCCAGCGGCCGGGTCTTCACGGGGTGACGCTTCATGTACGGCACGACGTATACCGCACAGTCGGCGGGATCGCCGGGGAACTCCTGATCGCCCTCCTCACCTCCGTCCCAGAACAGGTAGTCGGGCCCCTCGGGGAGCCCTTCGATCTCCTCCGGCGGGATGGGCAGCCACACGTCGACAGTCATGGTCAGGAGGCTATGTCAGGCACGCGCGCGTGCAGAGGTTAGGTTGGTGGACCAGGAGAGGGAGGGTCACGGGCAGGTGGAGCGCAGGACGATCGGCGCGGGGGCGCTCTCGATGGGGGCCGTCGGGCTCGGCTGCATGCCGATGAACTGGGCCTACAGCGGCTCGCGGCAGCGGGGCGACGAGTCGGTCAGGGCCGTGCACCGGGCGCTCGACCTGGGCATGACGCTGCTGGACACCGCCGACATGTACGGCCCGTTCACCAACGAGCTTTTGTTGGGGCGGGTGTTGAAGGAGCGGCGCCAGGACGCGTTCGTGTCGACCAAGGTCGGCCTGCTGGTCGGCGAACAGCACATCGTGGCCAACGGCCGCCCCGGCTATGTGAGACGTGCCTGCGACGCCTCGCTGCGCCGCCTCCAGACCGAGGTGATCGACCTCTACCAACTGCACCGCGCCGACCCCGAGGTCCCGGTCGAGGAGACGTGGGGAGCCATGGCGGATCTCGTACGGGCCGGAAAAGTAAGGGCGTTGGGCATGTGCGCGGTCGGCGCCCGCTCGGCGCGCCGGCCCGGGGCGCGGCTGCATGACGGAACGATCCGCCAACTCCAGCGCGTGCAGCAGGTGTTCCCGGTGACGGCGGTGCAGGCCGAGTTGTCGGTGTGGTCGACGGAGGCGCTGGACGCGCTGCTGCCGTGGTGCGCGGCGCGCGGGGTCGGCCTTCTGGCCGCGATGCCGCTCGGCAACGGCTTCCTCACCGGCACCCTGACCCCGGGCGAGGGCTTCGAACCGGACGACGTGCGCGCCCGCCACCCCCGCTTCACCGCCGAGATGACCGCCGCGAACCAGCCGATCGTGGCCGGGCTGCGGCGCGTGGCCCGCCGCCACGGCCCGGAGGTCACCCCGGCGCAGGTGGCCCTGGCGTGGGTACTGGCGCAGGGCTCGCACGTGGTGCCGGTGCCCGGCACCAAGCAGGAACGCTGGGTGACGGAGAACGCGGGAGCCGCGGAGCTCCGCCTCACGCCGGAGGACCTCACGGAGGTGGCGGAACTCCCGGCGGCGCTGGGTTCCTGGGACTGACCGCCGGATTCGGAAGAGGGCTCGATCCTGCGTCGGTCGTCGGTGATCGGGAACCCGTCCGGCGTGAGCGGTGTATGACAAGGAGAACCCGCCCGTCGAAGGGACCTGATCGTGCAACGTCGAGTCGTGTCGGCCGCCCTGGCCGTGACCGCGCTCCTGCTGACGGCCGGCTGCTCCTCCGGCGGCGGAGACCCGCGCTACGGCACGAACACGCCGTCGGGCAGCGCCAGTACGACCACGGGGTCGTCGTCCTCCGGGCAGCCCGCCGCGCGGATCCCGCCCGCCAAGGGCACGGTGAAGGTGCTGCGCACGGTCACCGAGGGTCTGAAGACCCCCTGGGGCCTGGCCCCGCTGCCCGACGGGAACCTCCTCGTCTCCTCCCGCGACGACGGCACGATCACCCGGATCACCGAGAAGACGGGCCGGAAGACCGAGCTGGGCACGGTCTCCGGGGTCTCCCCGCAAGGCGAGGGCGGCCTCCTCGGCATCGCGCTCTCCCCGGACTACGCCTCGGACCACATGATCTACGCCTACTTCACCTCCGACTCGGACAACCGCATCGTCCGCATGCTGTACGACCCCAAGAAGCCGGCCGGAGAGCAGCTGGGCGCCCCGGACACGATCTTCAAGGGCATCCCCAAGGGCTATATCCACAACGGCGGCCGGATCGCCTTCGGCCCGGACGGCATGCTGTACGCGGGCACGGGCGAGACCGGTCAGCGGGGTCTGGCCCAGGACAAGAAGTCCCTGGGCGGCAAGATCCTGCGGCTGACCCCGGAGGGCGACCCGGCGCCGGGCAACCCGTTCCCGAACTCGCCGGTGTACACGTACGGCCACCGCAATGTGCAGGGCCTGGCCTGGGACTCCAAGCAGCGGCTGTTCGCCTCGGAGTTCGGCCAGGACACCTGGGACGAGCTGAACGCGATCGCTCCGGGCGACGACTACGGCTGGCCGAACGCGGAGGGGAAAAGCAGCGACTCCAAGTACCACAACCCGATCACCCAGTGGCACACCGACGACGCCTCCCCCAGCGGTATCGCCTACGCCGAGGGTTCCATATGGATGGCGGGCCTGAAGGGCCAGCGCCTGTGGCGCATCCCGCTGGACGGCACGAAGGCGTCGGCCGCTCCGCAGGCCTTCCTCACCCGCGAGTACGGCCGGCTGCGCACGGTGGTCTCGGCGGGCGGCGACAAGCTGTGGCTGGTGACCAGCAACACGGACGGGCGGGGCACGCCTAAGTCGGGGGACGACCGGATTCTGGAGCTTCAGGTGTCGTAGGGGACGGGTCTGTGGAGGGGTCGGGGCCGGCTTCAGGTTCGGCTTCGGCTTCGGGCAGGCGGACGACAACCTTGCCGGACTCCAGGTCTATCGGCCCGCGTCCGGGGTCGCCGTCGGCGACGTCGACCCTGGTCATCTCCAGGCGGTTGCGCTCGTCCTCGGTGTGCTTGCGGCCCGGTGAGAACAGTTCCTCGAACATGTTGAACACGGCGCCTCCCCTGGCCCGGTCCCCTACAGCGTACGACTCATCCGGCCGAACGCACGGTGAGCGGGTCGGGCGGGAACAGCCCGAGCCGGTGGGCCACGGCCGCCGCCTCGCCCCGGCCGGAGACGCCGAGCTTGCCGAGGATGTTGGAGACGTGGACGCTCGCGGTCTTCGGGGAGATGAAGAGCTCCTCGGCGATCTGCCGGTTGGTGCGGCCCGCGGAGACCAGGCGCAGGACGTCGCGCTCCCGGCTGGTGAGGCCGAGCGCCTCCACGGGGTCGGCGGTGACGGCTCGCGGCGCCGGGACCCTGGTGAGCGTCAGCCGGGCCCGCTGGGCGAGCAGGGCGACGGAGTCGGCGAGCGGGCGGGCGCCCAGGTGCTCGGCTACGGCACCGGACAGCCGGAGGAGTTCGGTGGCCCGGTCGCGCCGGTCGTCACCGCTGCCGCCGTCGGTGTCGGTGTCGCCGGCGCCGGTGTCGGACAGGAGCGCCTCGGCCAGGCGGTGGCGGACGCGGGCAAGGTCGTAGGGGCGGTCGAGGCGCTCGAAGGCGGCGACCGCCTCGGACCAGTCGTCCGGGGTGCAGCGGCCCTCGGCGCGCAGCAGTTCGGCGCGCAGCCAGCGCTCGTGGGCCTGCCAGACGGGGGCGTTGGTGGCGACCCGTTTGGCGGCCTCCCGGATGCGTTCGAGGATCTTGGGGCGGCCGGGGTCGGCGGCGGGCAGGCCGATGGCCTGGGCCTCGGCGACGGTGGCGGCCACCAGCAGGGGCCAGGTCTCGAAATGGGTGCCGGGCCGGAACCCGGAGTCCAGGACCTGTTCGAGGGTGGCGCGGGCGTCGAGGAGGCGGCCTTCGGCGGCGGCGACCTGGATGTCGATCCGCTCCAGGGGCTGGTGGTGCTGGGGTGCGACGTCATGGATGCCGTAGTGCTCGCGGGCGGCGGCCAGTTGGCGGCGGGCCTCGGCCACCTCGCCCCGGGCGAGCGCGAGTTCGGCCCGAAGACGGGCGTGGAAGCCACGGGGTTTGGAGCTCTGGCCCACCCGCTCGGCCTTGGTCGCGGCCTCGGCGGCCTCGTCCCAGCGGCCCAGGGTGAAGAGGGATTCGGCGAGGTTGCCCCAGATCCAGGCCTCCTTGTCGAACTGGCCGTACTTCTTGGCGAAGGCGAGCCCGGTCTCCAGGATCGGCACGGCCTCGCGGGAGCGGCCGACGGTTTCGAGGGAGGACGGGAGGTTCACATAACTGCGGCCCGCGACGGTGGAGATACCCTCGGCGACCGTCCGTTCGTTCACCTCGACCAGCTCGGCGAGGCCCGCCTCGACATCGCCGGAGGCGACCATGAGGCCGGCCAGGGTGAGGCGGGCGTCCATCTCGATCTCGCGGGCGCCCACCATGCGCGCGTACTCGACCGCGCGCTCGGCGGCCGCATAGGCGTCGGGGCCCGGCACATGCACCATCGACCAGCCGGCGACCTTGGCCAGTACCTCCGCGTGCACCTCGGAGGGCGGCAGGCCGCGCACCAGCTCCTGCGCGGAGGCGAGTTCCGACCAGCCGTCGCCGCGGCCCTGGTGCCGGATCAGGACGGAGCGCTGCACCCAGAACCAGGCGGCCCGCAGCGGGTCGCCCTCCTCCTCCAGGAGATGCAGCGCCCGCTTGGTGATCTTCAGGGCGCGCTCGCGCTCCCCGCTGAGCCGCCCGGCGACGGCGGCCTCCGCCATCAGGTCGAGGTAGCGCAGGGGTGTGGTCTCGGGGTCGCAGCCGCACGCGGGATACACCTCGGCGTAGTCGACGGGCCGCAGGCCGGCGCGTACCGCGTCGGGGGCGGTGTCCCAGAGCTCCATCGCCCGCTCCAGGAGCCGCAGTTGCTCGGAGTGGGCGTGTCGGCCGCGGGCCGCGACGGAGGCGTCCAGGACGGCGGGGAGGGCCTTGGCGGGGTCGTGGGCGTGGTACCAGTAGCTCGCCAGCCGCATCACGCGCTGGTCGGCCGGGACGAGCGTCGGGTCGGCCTCCAGGGCTTCGGCGTAGCGGCGGTTGAGGCGGGAGCGCTCGCCGGGCAGCAGGTCGTCGCCGACCGCCTCGCGGACCAGGGAGTGCCGGAAGCGGTAGCCGTCGCCGCCGGGCGCGGCCTGGAGGATGTTGGCGCCGACGGCCGCCCGCAGTGCCTCGATGAGGTCGTCCTCGGCGAGCCGGGCGACGGCGGCGAGCAGTCGGTACTCGACGGTGGAGCCGCCCTCGGCGACGATCCGGGCGACCCGCTGGGCGCTCTCGGGCAGCGACTCGACCCGGACGAGGAGCAGGTCGCGCAGGGAGTCGGTGAGGCCGGTGCGGCAGCCGTCGTCGGCGGCGACGGCGAGTTCCTCGACGAAGAAGGCGTTGCCGTCGGAGCGCCGGAAGATCTCGTCGACCTGGGCCTGGTCCGGCTCGGCGGCGCGGATGCCGGCGATCTGGCGGGCCACTTCCTGCCGGTTGAAGCGGCCGAGCTCGATCCGGCGGACCGTGCGCAGCCGGTCGAGTTCGGCGAGCAGGGGGCGCAGCGGGTGGCGGCGGTGGATGTCGTCGGCGCGGTAGGTGGCAAGGACGAGGAGGCGGCCGGTGCGCAGCGTGCGGAAGAGGTAGGCGAGGAGGTGGCGGGTGGAGGCGTCGGCCCAGTGCAGGTCCTCCAGGGCGACGACGACCGTGCGCTCGGCGGCGACGCGCTCCAGGAGGCGCGCGGTGAGTTCGAAGAGGCGGGCCATGCCCTCCTCGTCGCCGCGGCGGGACCGGTGTGCGGTGGGGGTCTCCGCCAACTCGGGGAGCAGTCGGGCCAGTTCCTCCTCCTGGCCGGCGGCGGCCGTGGAGAGTTCGGCGGGCAGTTCGCGGCGCAGGGCGCGCAGGGCGGTGGAGAACGGGGCGAAGGGCAGCCCGTCCGCGCCGATCTCGACACAGCCGCCGAGTGCGACGACGGCGCCCCGGCGGCAGGCGGCCGTGGCGAACTCCTCGACGAGCCGGGTCTTGCCGACGCCGGCCTCGCCACCCAGCAGCAACGCCTGCGGCTCGCCCGCGGCAGCGCGGGCGAGCGCGTCGTTCAGCGTGTCCAGTTCGTCGGCGCGGCCGACGAAGACCGGACTGACGGACCGGGTCTCCACGCCTGCGAGCATGTCACGCGGGTCTGACAACGCGGCACTCGTTTTCGGGAGGGCGGTCGCGGGGAGGAGCGCCCCGCCGACCCGCCGGGCGGGCGCCGTACGGCCGCCCTCCCGTGCCCCTCCGGTCACGACGCACGGGCGAACAGGTGCCTGCGCGGGCGTTCGGTATGCACCTCCCTCTCGGCGGCCTGCCGGGCCTGCTCGCGGCGGGCGGCACGGGCGCCGCGGACGGCCTCGCGGGCCAGCCGCTCGTTGGCCGCCAGCCGGCGGAGTTCGGCGGAACGGAGCTGGTGCATCTCGTACTCGTACATCTCAAGTCCCTTGATGGAGGCGGTTTTTCGGCTTCGCTCTCTGCGATGCCTCAACCTTCGTCTCCAAGGGGGGTCCGCCACATCGGGAGAGTTCCGCATCTTGCGGGGCCGGGCGGGCCTTAGACATGCGTAAGGGGCCTCAGGTCCTCCGTAAGGTGCTTACGGAGGACCTAAGACCCCTGGTGAACTGCGGTGACTCAGCTCGCGGAGGGCAGGCTGAGCAGGACGTCGGTGTACTTCAGGACGGCCAGGAGCAGGCCTACGACGCCGAGGGCGACGCCGGCCCAGGAGACCGACTTGATCCAGGTGGCCTGCGGCTTGCCGGGGGCGCCGAAGGCGGGCCGGACGAGGGCGCCGACGCCGACGAACAGGCCGACCAGGGCGAAGATGCCGGCCCAGAGCGCGGTGGTGTGCCAGGCGTCGCCGTAGACCTCCTTGATCTGCGTCGCGACGCTCGCGGTGGACGCGGTGTGGAGCTGGCCGACGAGGGTCTCGCGGGCGGCGGCGACGGAGCCGACCCAGCCGCCGGAGAGCGAGATGAAGCCGAGCGCGGCGGAGACCACGGCGGCGGCACCCTGGCCGACGCCGGAGGAGGCTTCCGGCTCCTCAAGCCCGAGCTTCGCGAGCTCGGCCGCGTACTCCTCCTCGGTGAGGTCGTCCTCGTCCTCGGAGGCCTCGGCCTCGGCGGCCTCCGCGTTGGCGGGCTCCTGCTCGGTCACTTCCTCGTCGGTCTTGGTGACATCGGCCTTCGTCACATCGGTCTTGGTGACGTCGACGGTTTCCGCGTCGCTCTTCACCTCGGGGGCCTCGTTCGCGGCCTCGTCAACAGTCTTGGTACCCATGCTGCGCACGGTAGGGGTGGTTTCTGAGAAGTTCCTTAAAGATCGCTGTGTCAGGCACGCCCGCGTGCCTCGCGCCACTCGGGTGCGAGCACGGACCACACCTCCACGTCGTGCCGTACGCCCCCGTGGGGGTGTGATTCACGGAGGACCGCGTCCCTGGTCATGCCCATGCGGCGCGCAACATTCAGGCTCTTCTCATTGCCCGCGGCGGCATGCCATTCGACCCGGTGGATACCGCGCTGCTCGATCGCGAAATCGATGAGGATCCGGATCGCCCGGGTGATCAGCCCGCGCCCGGCGGCGGCGGGTTCCAGCCAGCAGCCGACCTCGCAGTTGCCCTGGTCGGCGTGGAAGTTCAGGAAGAGGACGCCGCCGACGAGCTTGCCGTCCAGCCAGATGCCGTG
The DNA here is from genome assembly GCF_053598575.1 of Streptomyces sp. NPDC001100. Taxonomy (NCBI): domain Bacteria; kingdom Bacillati; phylum Actinomycetota; class Actinomycetes; order Kitasatosporales; family Streptomycetaceae; genus Streptomyces; species Streptomyces sp. NPDC001100. The sequence goes on along the minus strand of NZ_JBSFKO010000004.1, from coordinate 116,883 downwards.
CAGGGACGCGCTGTCGGCGGCGCGCAGGTCGGCGTAGCGCTGGAGCATGGCCCGCGCGGACTCGACGTCGGTCTCCTTGGAGCCGAAGGAGATGTACTGGCCGATGAACTCCCGGCCGCGCTCCAGGTGGGCGAAGAACTCCTCTGCGTGCCACGGCTCCAGGGGACGCAGTTCGGCTCCGTCGTCACCCAGGGATATCGCGTACATCCTGCTCCCGCTCCTTCGCCAGTACGTCCGCCACCTCGGCGTCCGTCGCAGCGGCCAGCCTCTCATGGGCGGCGCGGCACTCGGGGGGCTCGATGCTGATGCGGGGCAGGACGCGGTCCAGGCGGCGGGGCAGCCACCAGTTGGCGCCGCCGAGCAGGTGCATGAGGGCGGGCACCAGGAGGGTGCGCAGGACGAACGCGTCCAGGGCGACGGCGGAGGCGAGCGCGATGCCGAACATGGCGATCACGCGGTCGCCGCTGAGCACGAAGGCGAGGAAGACCGAGATCATGATGACGGCGGCCGAGTTGATGACCCGGCTGGTCTCGGCGAGGCCGACGCGGACGGCCCGGCGGTTGTCGCCGGTTTCCAGCCATTCCTCGTACATCCGGCTGACCAGGAAGACCTGGTAGTCCATGGAGAGCCCGAAGAGGACCGACACCATGATCACGGGGAGGAAGGGTTCGATCGGTCCGGCCCGGCCGAGGCCGAGGAACTCGCTCCCCCAGCCCCACTGGAAGATCGCGACGACGACTCCGAAGGCTGCGGCCACGGCGGCGACGTTCATCGCGGCGGCCTTGAGCGGGATGCCGACGGACCGGAAGGCGAGCAGGAGCAGCACACAGCCGAGCGAGATGACGACCCCTACGAACAGCGGGAGTTTGCCGATGATCACGCCGGCGAAGTCGTCGTAGCCGGCCGTGACGCCACCGACGTGGATGTCCAGCGAGGTCTCCGTCTCGGCCCGGGGCAGCACCTCGGTGCGGAGCCGCTCGACGAGGTCGCTGGTCCGCTGGGACTGCGGTGCCGAGTCCGGTACGACGGTGAAGTACCCGGTGGCGCCGCCGGCGTCGTAGGTCACCGGGGTCACGGAGGCGATGCCCTCGGTGGTGCGGAGGGTGGCGTCGAGGTTGTCGAGGGCGAGCTTGTCCTCGGCTCCGTCGATCTTCGTGACGAGGGTGAGCGGACCGTCGACGCCGGGCCCGAAGCCGTCCGCGAGGAGGTCGTAGGCCTGGCGGGTGGTCGACGTCTTCGGGTCGTTGCCCTGGTCGGAGGTGCCCAGGTGGAGCGAGAGGGTCGGCAGGGCGAGGACGGTGATGACGGCCAGGGCGAGGGCGCCGAGGAGTTTGGGGTGGCGCTCGACGAACGCGGACCAGCGGGCGGCGAGACCGGTGGGCAGCTCCGGCTGGGGCCCGTGCTCGGCCAGCCGGCGCCGTTCGCGGCGGCTGAGGGCGCGGGGGCCGATGAAGGACAGCAGGGCCGGGAGAAGGGTCACGGAGGCCGCGACGGTGAGCAGCACGGTCAACGTGGCGGCGACGGCCACCCCGTTGAGGAAGCCGAGCCGCAGGATCAGCATCCCCAGGAGCGCGATGCACACCGTGGCGCCCGCGAAGACGACCGCGCGCCCGGTGGTGACCACCGCGTTGGTGACCGCCTCGGTGACGGACAGTCCGCGTTTCAGCCCGCGCCGGTGCCGGGTCACGATGAACAGGGCGTAGTCGATGCCGACGCCGAGCCCGACCAGCATGCCGAGCATGGGCGCGAAGTCGGCGACCGTCATCGCGTGCCCCAGGAGCACGATCGCCGCATACGCGGTGCCGACGCTCACCAGGGCGGTGCCGATGGGCAGCAGCGACGCGGCGAGCGAACCGAAGGCGAGGAACAGGACGAGGGCGGCGACGGCCACCCCGACGATCTCGGCGGTGTGTCCGCTCGACGACTCGGTGAGCCCGATGGCGCTGCCGCCCAGCTCGACCTGGAGCCCGTCGGTCTCGGCGGCCTTCGCGGCGCGGACGACCGCCCGCGCCTCGGACTTGTCGATGTCCTCGGCCTGGTGCGCGAAGGTGACGGTGGCGTAGGCGGTCCGCCCGTCGGCGCTGATCCGGCCGGTGCCCTGGCCGTCGTAGGGGCTGACCACGGAGGCGACTCCGGGCAGACCGGAGATCTTGTCCAGGGCGCCGGTCATGGTCTGTTCGACGTCGGCGGCGCGGACGGAACCGGGCGAGGTGCGCCAGACGACGGTGTCACTGTCGCCCCCGAGGCCCGGAAACGCCTCTTTGAGCAGCTGAGTCGCGCGGCCCGACTCGGTGCCGGGGACCTCGTAGTCGTTCGAGTACGCCGAGCCGGTGACGGCGGCGGCAGCGGTGACCCCGCCGAACGCGAGGAGCCACAACAGGACGGCGGCGAGACGGTGCCGAACACACCAGCGGGCAAGGGCTGCCACGAACGTGCTCCCGGGGATGGCGAATTGTGGATCTTTGACCGGGAAACATCGTCCGAAGGATGAACAGCCCGCAAAGAACGCATGAGCGATACGTGCCCCACTCTCGCAGCCGAAAGTGATCGTTCACGACGTTCGAGGGCTTCATCACCGGAGTGGGAGCCAGATCACAGGACAGTAACGGAGACTCTGTCACCCCGGCGGACGCCTCAGTCGAACTGGTCCCCCAGCGCCATCACCATCGCGCCGACGACCAGCAGCCACAACGCCCGTCTGGTACGGCCACGGGAGCCGAGCACCGACGCGAGCGCGCACAGCGCGGCACCCACGGCATAGGCGGCCGGGACGAGCACCGGTGCGGAACCGGCGGCTCTCAGCGCCGCCGCGGCCACGCCGGCGAGGGTCAGCACGGCACCCGTCAGAACCGCCGTCCAGCGGGCCCGCCGCGCGTCCAGTGCCGGATCCCCGAAGTCGTCCAATTCGGATATCTCGGAATCTCCGCGTCCGTCCATGGCGGGCGAGCGTAGCGCTTCCGCCTGAGAAACCTGGTGCGCGGCCAACCGACGTCCTCCACAATCTCGTTGCTCTCCCACAGGAAGCTACGCAGAACCGGAGGGGCCCGTTCACCGATGTCCGACACCGAACCGACCGACCGCCTGACCCACCCCCGCTACCCGCGCAGCAACACTTACGACGTCCGCTGGACCATCGAGAACCAGATGGGCCCGCACGCCTTGTGGCTCCTGGAGTGGCTGGCCCCCGCCCTCGGCCCCGACACCCTGCGCCCCGGCGCGCGCGTGCTCGACCTGGGCTGCGGGCGCGCCATGACCTCCGTCTTCCTCGCCAAGGAGTACGACGTCCAGGTCACCGCCGCCGACCTGTGGGTGAAGCCCGACGAGAACGCCGTACGGATCGCGGAGGCGGGTGTCGCGGACCGGGTGCTGCCCCTGCACGTGGAGGCACACGATCTCCCCTTCGGAGACGGCACGTTCGACGCGATCGTGTCGATCGACGCGTACCAGTACTTCGGCACCGCCGACCTCTATCTGCCCACGCTGACAAGGCTGTTGAAGCCGGGCGGACGGATCGGCGTCGTCATGCCCGCGCTCCGGGAGGAACTGCCGGGCGACGAACCGCCGGAGCACCTGAAGCCCTTCTGGGACCCCGGCTTCTGGGCCTTCCACTCCCCCGACTGGTGGCGTCGCCACTGGACCCGCGGCGGGACCGTGGAGGTCGAGGCCGCCGACTGGCAGCCCGACGGCTGGAAGGACTGGCTGCTGTGGAGCGAGGTGTGCGCCGAGGAGAGTCCGTACGAGTGGATGGCGCGGATGGCTCGTGAGTCGGTGGAGCTGGTGACGGCCGACCAGGGACAACTGCTCGGCTTCGCCCGGGTCGTGGGCCGCCGGGTGTGACGGGAACGGCCCCGGAGATCAGGTCTCCGGGGCCGTGCACGACGTACTGGATCAGCCCTCGCTGACGCCCAGCTGCTCCAGGACGAGTTCCTTGACGCGGGCCGCGTCGGCCTGGCCGCGGGTGGCCTTCATGACCGCGCCGACCAGGGCACCGGCCGCGGCCACCTTGCCGCCGCGGATCTTGTCGGCGATGCCCGGGTTGCCGGCGATGGCCTCCTGGACGGCGGTGGTGAGGGCGCCGTCGTCGGAGACGACCTTCAGACCGCGCTTCTCGACGACCTCGTCCGGGGTGCCCTCGCCGGCGAGCACGCCCTCGATGACCTGACGGGCCAGCTTGTCGTTCAGCTCACCGGCGTTCACCAGCGCGGTGACCCGGGCGACCTGCTCGGGCGTGATGGGGAGTTCGTCGAGTGCCTTGCCGGACTCGTTGGCGCTGCGCGCCAGTTCCCCCATCCACCACTTGCGGGCGGAGGCCGCGTCGGCACCGGCGTCGATCGTGGCGACGATCGGGTCGATGGCACCGGCGTTGAGGATCGACTGCATGTCGAACGCGGTGATCCCCCACTCCTCGGTCAGCCGGTTGCGGCGGGCCAGCGGCTGCTCGGGCAGCCCGGCGCGGATCTCCTCGACCCACTCGCGCGAGGGGGCCACCGGCACCAGGTCCGGCTCCGGGAAGTACCGGTAGTCCTCCGCCTCCTCCTTCACGCGGCCCGAGGTCGTCGACCCGGTGTCCTCGTGGAAGTGGCGGGTCTCCTGGATGATCGTGCCGCCGGAGTTCAGCACCGCGGCGTGGCGCTGGATCTCGTACCGGGCGGCACGCTCCACGGAGCGCAGGGAGTTGACGTTCTTGGTCTCACTCCGCGTGCCGAACTTCTCGCGGCCGTGCGGGCGCAGCGACAGGTTCACGTCGCAGCGCATCTGCCCCTGCTCCATGCGCGCCTCGGACACACCGAGGGCCCGGATCAGCTCGCGCAGCTCGGCGACGTACGCCTTGGCGACCTCGGGAGCGCGCTCGCCCGCGCCCTCGATCGGCTTGGTGACGATCTCGATGAGCGGGATGCCGGCGCGGTTGTAGTCGAGCAGCGAGTGCGAGGCGCCGTGGATACGGCCCGTCGCGCCGCCGACGTGCAGCGACTTGCCGGTGTCCTCCTCCATGTGGGCGCGCTCGATCTGCACCCGGAAGGTCTCGCCGTCCTCCAGCTGGACGTCGAGGTAGCCGTTGAAGGCGATCGGCTCGTCGTACTGGGAGGTCTGGAAGTTCTTCGGCATGTCCGGATAGAAGTAGTTCTTCCGGGCGAAGCGGCACCACTCGGCGATCTCGCAGTTCAGCGCGAGGCCGATCTTGATGGCGGACTCGACGCCGATCGCGTTGACGACCGGGAGCGCGCCCGGCATGCCGAGGCAGGTCGGGCAGGTCTGCGAGTTGGGCTCGGCGCCCAGTTCGGTCGAACAGCCGCAGAACATCTTGGTCTTGGTGCCGAGTTCGACATGGACCTCAAGGCCCATGACGGGGTCGTACGACGCGAGAGCGTCCTCGTACGACTCCAGGTCGGTCGTGGTGGTCACGGTGAACTTTCCCTCTCAGCCCAGCAGGACGTCGTCGTCGCCCAGCCGCTTCAGCTCGCGGTACAGGATGGCGAGGCCGGTGACGATCGCGACGGCGGAGACCGTGGCGTCGATCAGACGGAGCGTGTCGTGCTCGGTGCGCGCCTTCTTGATCTGCTTGGCGACACCCAGCGCGCCGAACGCGGTGGTGGCGATGGACACATAGGTGCCGGACTTGGACTTCTTGAAGCCCTTGGCCTTCGACAGTGCGTTGCTCACAGTGACGGTGCCTCCTCAAGCAGCGGGTGGCCCCACTTTTCCACGAAGGCGGCCTCGACGGCGGCGCCGACCTTGTAAAGGCGGTCGTCCTTCAGCGCCGGGGCGATGATCTGCAGCCCGACCGGGAGACCGTCCTCCGGTGCGAGACCGCAGGGCAGCGACATGGCCGAGTTGCCCGCCAGGTTGGTCGGGATGGTGCACAGGTCCGCGAGGTACATCGCCATCGGGTCGTCGGCACGCTCGCCGATCGGGAACGCGGTGGTCGGCGTCGTCGGCGACACGATCACGTCGACGCTCTCGAACGACTTCTCGAAGTCGCGGGTGATGAGCGTACGGACCTTCTGGGCGCTGCCGTAGTACGCGTCGTAGTAGCCGGAGCTGAGCGCGTACGTGCCGAGCATGATGCGGCGCTTCACCTCGGGGCCGAAGCCCGCCTCACGGGTGAGGGAGGTGACCTCCTCGGCCGAGTGGGTGCCGTCGTCGCCGACCCGGAGGCCGTAGCGCAGGCCGTCGAAACGGGCGAGGTTCGACGAACACTCGGAGGGCGCGATCAGGTAGTACGCCGACAGGGCGAGGTCGAAGGACGGACAGTCCAACTCGACGATCTCCGCACCGAGTTCCTTCAGTACGGCGACGGCCTCGTCGAAGCGCTGGATGACACCGGCCTGGTAGCCCTCGCCGCGGAACTGCTTCACGACGCCGACGCGCATGCCCTGCACACTGCCGTTCCGCGCGGCCTCGACGACCGGCGGGACCGGGGCGTCGATCGACGTGGAGTCGAGCGGGTCGTGCCCGGCGATGACCTCGTGCAGCAGCGCCGCGTCCAGGACCGTACGGGCGCAGGGCCCGCCCTGGTCGAGGGAGGACGAGAACGCCACCATGCCGTAGCGGGAGACCGCGCCGTACGTCGGCTTGACGCCGACCGTGCCGGTGACGGCGGCCGGCTGACGGATCGAGCCGCCCGTGTCGGTGCCGATCGCGAGCGGCGCCTGGAAGGAGGCGAGGGCGGCGGAGGAACCGCCACCGGAGCCGCCGGGGATCTTGGTGAGGTCCCAGGGGTTGCCGGTAGGCCCGTACGCGCTGTTCTCGGTGCTGGACCCCATGGCGAACTCGTCCATGTTGGTCTTGCCGAGGATGACGACGTCGGCGGCCTTGAGCCGCTTGGTGACGGTCGCGTCGTACGGCGGGATCCAGCCTTCGAGGATCTTCGAGCCGACGGTCGTCGGGATGCCCTCGGTGGTGAAGATGTCCTTGAGCGCGAGCGGGACGCCGGCGAGGGGACCCAGTTCCTCGCCCCTGGCCCGCTTCTCGTCGACGGCGCGGGCCTGCGCGAGTGCGCCCTCGCGGTCGACGTGCAGGAAGGCGTGCACCTTCGCGTCGACCTCCTCGATCCGGGCGAGGTGGGCCTCGGTGACCTCGACCGCCGTGAGCACGCCGGACGCGATGTTCGCGGCGGTCTCGGCGGCGGTGAGCCGGATGATGCTGCTGTGGTCCGTCATGGTGATTAGTCCTCCCCCAGGATCTGCGGCACCTTGAAACGCTGCTGCTCCTGGGCCGGGGCGCCGGAGAGCGCCTGCTCGGGGGTGAGCGAGGGACGGACCTCGTCCGCGCGCATGACGTTCGTCAGCGGCAGCGGGTGAGAGGTCGGCGGTACGTCTTGGTCGGCGACCTCGCTGACGCGGGCGACCGCGCCGATGATGTCGTCCAGCTGTCCCGCGAAGTGTTCGAGCTCTTCGGGCTTCAGCTCCAGACGCGCCAGCCGGGCGAGGTGGGCGACCTCCTCGCGCGTGATGCCAGGCATGCAGCGTTCCTCTGGGGTGAGTGTGTGTGGTTTGGGGCCAATCCTATGGGGCGGGGGGCCGTAGCCGTTAAACGGTTTCGGTGAGGCCTCACCGAGGACTGGTGATCGTCCACTTCACAGCAGGGTCGGGGCGACCCCTCAGGGGCGCGGGGCTGTGTCGATGTGCGGCTCCGCCGCCTGGGCGCGCCCAGGGCTGCCGGCCGTCCACTTCACAACGAGGGCTGCGTTGTCAGGGGCGCGGGGAACTGCGCGACCAGCCACAGCGGAGCCGCAGCCGCAAATCCACAGGAGCCCCTCCCCCATGGGCGCAACCAGTCAGCCAAGCCGCCCCGGATCATCCGCAGCCGCCGCAGGCAGCGCGGCCCGCGGCCGCTGCCACCCCCGGGACCCCCGCGCCAGCAACCACGCCGTCATGTCCTCCGGAGGCATCGCCGCGGCGACCAGCCACCCCTGTACGGCGTCGCAGCCCAGGTCCCGCAACCGCTCCCACGTCTCGTCGTCCTCGACGCCCTCCGCGACGACGAGAAGCCCGAGCGAGTGCGCCAGGTCCACCGTGCACCGCACGATCTCCGCGTCCTCCGTGTCCACCGCGAGCCGCGCCACGAACGACCGGTCGATCTTCAACTCGCTGACGGGGAGCCGCCGCAGATGCACGAGGGACGAGTAGCCGGTGCCGAAGTCGTCGAGGGACATCTTGACGCCGTGGCCGGTCAGGCCGTTGAGCGTGTCGGCGGCGCGCTGGGGGTCCTCCAGGAGGACGTGTTCGGTTATCTCCAGCTGGAGGGATCCCGCCGGGACGCCGTGCCGGGCGAGGCGCGCGGCGACCGAGCCCGCGAATCCGGGGGTGTGCACATCGCGCGGGGAGACGTTCACCGCGACCGGCACGAACAGGCCCTGGGCCCGCCATCTGGCGACCTGGGCGAGGGCCGTGTCGAGCACGTACTCGGTGAGATGGGGCATCAGCCCGGACGACTCGGCGATCGCTATGAACTCGTCCGGCGGCACCTTCCCGCGCTCCGGATGCACCCACCGCACCAGCGCCTCAAGTCCCGCGACCTGGCCGTCGAAGCGGACCTTGGGCTGGTAGTGGACCTGCACCTCGTGCGCGTCGAGGGCGCGGCGCAGATCGCCGAGGAGGCCGAGCCGGTCGGGGGTGTTGGAGTCCCGCTTGGACTCGTAGACCTCCACGCCCGTACGGTCCCGCTTCGCCTGGTACATCGCGACGTCCGCCCGGCGCAGCAGTCCCTCGGCGTCGAGGGCGTGGTCGGGGAAGACGGCGACGCCCGCGCTGGCCTCCAGGACGAGGGTGAGCCCGTCGAGGTCGAGCGGGGAGCTGAGCGCGGCGACGAGGTTGCGGGCGACCCGGGTCGCGGACGTGGTGGAGTCGGCGACGGGCAGCAGTACGGCGAACTCGTCGCCGCCGAGCCGCGCGGCCTCCGCCCCGCGCGGCAGCGCCACCCGCAGCCGGTCGGCTATCTGCAACAGCAGCCGGTCACCGGCCAGATGACCGAGAGTGTCGTTGACCGACCGGAAGCGGTCGAGGTCGATCAGCATGAGCGCGGCCTTGGCGCCGATGCGTTCGGCGTCGTCCAGGGCGGTCCAGATGCGCTCCAGGAGCCACTGCCGGTTGGGCAGCCCGGTCAGTGGATCGCGCAGCTGCTCCTCGGCCCTGGCGCGGGCCATCCACAGGGTGGAGTCGAGGGCGATGAGCGGGATCGAGAAGAGGGGCAGCAGGACCGGCTGGGCGACCGCGACCACACAGATCAGCGGGGCGATGCCGAGCAGGGCGACCGCGACAAGGCCCTGCCTGATCAGGGCGGTGCGGGCGACGGTGGGCAGTCCGCCGTGGCGCGGGGCGTGCAGGTACCAGAGCAGGGTGCGGGTCACGGCGAGATAGGCGAGGGCGACCAGGACGACTTCGGGGGCGGTGTAGACCGTCCAGGTGTCCGGGTTCCAGGGCTTCTCGACGGACGGCACCCGGCCGAAGGCACCGAGGACGAGCGCTCCGGCGGCTATGCCGAGGATGTCGACCGCGCCGTGCAGCACGCCCTGGCGCCAGCGGTTGCGCCTGGCTATGCCGACCAGGACGACGACGGTGAGGCTGACCATGCCGGCGGCGACCCAGCCGTAGAGCAGCAGGACGCCGAGGGTGAGGGCGGCGCCCGAGCCGGTGCCGCCCCACCAGCGGGCGCGGCCGAGGGCGACCAGGTGGCCGACGATGATGCCGGTGAGGACGGCCAGCGACCAGCCGACGGTGCCGAACGGGAAGAGCGCGTGGTCGCCGGTGAACGCCCGGAAGAAGCCTGCGCCCAGGACGAAGCCGGCCGCGGCCACCACCGCCGTGGGCAGCGCGGGCCAGTTCAGATGGCGTCCGGTCTCGCCGCCCGGCAGTGGGGAGGCGTGGGTGGCGGAGAGCGGTGCGTCGTGGCGCGCGTCCGGTGTGGAGTACTGTCCGGTGGCGCGCGGCTGGGTGCTGCCCGGACGCTCCACGGGGCGCGCTCCCCAACGGCTCTCCCGCCAGGCGCCGGTGAGCCGGCGCAGGAGTGAGTCCGGGGGGGCGCTCTCGGTCGGTTCCATTCCCGTCCCTCTCACAGCCGGCGGTGCCCACGCCACGCGGTCCGGTGCCCGACTTCCATCACCGGTACCGCGTTTGGAAAACCCTTCCCCTTGCTCACCAAGAGCAGGGGGTTGCCCCAACCGCAGCTGGGCACGGCAGGTGCACACCTCAACAGTAGGCCGCAGAAGGCTTCCACGGGCAGCGGTCGTAGACGGTTGCCCGAATGCGACCCGGCCACCCGTATGCATCTGGTATGCGCCGATCGGGTGGCCTTCAACCGCTGCTCCTCGCTACTCCTCGACCGGAAGCGCGACTTCGGCGGCCGCCTCGGGGCCCTGTTCCAGCAGAACGGTGAAGCCGTCCTCGTTCAGAACCGGCACCTTGACCTGCATCGCCTTGTCGTACTTGGAACCAGGATTGTCACCTACGACGACGAAAGACGTCTTCTTCGAAACAGAACCGGTCACTTTCGCTCCCCGGCTTTGCAACGCGTCCTTGGCCCCGTCCCGCGTGAAGTGTTCGAGTGTGCCGGTCACGACGACCGTCAGCCCTTCGAGCGGACGCGGGCCCTCGTCCTCGCCGGAACCCTCCTCCTCCATCCGGACCCCGGCGGCCCGCCACTTGCGGAGGATCTCCTGGTGCCAGTCCTCGGCGAACCACTCCTTGAGGGAGGCGGCGATGATCGGGCCGACGCCGTCGGTGTTCGCCAACTCCTCCTCGGTGGCCTGCTCGATACGCTCGATCGAGCGGAACTCGCGGGCCAGCGCCTCGGCTGCGACCGGGCCGACATGACGGATCGACAGGCCGGTGAGAATGCGGGCGAGCGGGCTGTCCTTGGCCGCCGCGATGGTCTCCAGCATCGCCAGCGCGTTCTTCTTCGGCTCGCCCTGCTGGTTGGCGAAGACCGTCGCGATCTTCTCCTCGCCGGTCTTCGGGTCGCGCTTGGGCAGCCCGCTGTCCTGGTCGAGGACGTACGCCTTGATGGGCAGCAGCTGCTCGATGGTGAGGCCGAACAGGTCGCCCTCGTCCTTCAGCGGCGGCTCCGCGGGCTCAAGCGGCTTGGTGAGGGCCGCCGCCGACACATAGCCGAAGTGGTCGATGTCCAGCGCCTTGCGGCCCGCGAGGTAGAAGAGCCGCTCCCTCAACTGGGCAGGGCAGGTGCGGGCGTTGGGGCAGCGGAGGTCGATGTCGCCCTCCTTCATCGGCCGCAGCGGCGTCCCGCACTCGGGGCACTCGGCGGGCATCACGAACTCCCGCTCGCTGCCGTCGCGCAGATCGGCGACCGGGCCGAGGATCTCCGGGATGACGTCACCGGCCTTGCGCAGCACCACCGTGTCGCCGATGAGGACGCCCTTGGCCTTGACGACCTCCTGGTTGTGCAGCGTCGCGAACTCGACCTCCGAGCCCGCCACCGTCACCGGCTCGACCTGGGCGTACGGCGTGACCCGGCCCGTACGGCCCACGCCCACACGGATGTTGACGAGTTTGGTGTTGACCTCCTCGGGCGCGTACTTCCACGCGATCGCCCAGCGCGGGGCGCGGGAGGTGGAGCCGAGGCGTCCCTGGAGCGGGATCTCGTCGAGCTTGACGACCACGCCGTCGATCTCGTGCGCGACGGAGTGGCGGTTCTCGCCGTAGTACCGGATGAACTCCCGTACGCCGTCGAGGTCGTCGACCACCCTGTTGTGCGGGGAGGTGGGCAGGCCCCAGGTCTTGAGGAGGTCGTAGGCCTCGGAGAGGCGGGTGAGGGGGTCGAAGCCCTCCAGGGCGCCGATGCCGTGCACGACCATGTGCAGGGGGCGGCCGGCGGTGACGCGCGGGTCCTTCTGGCGGAGTGAACCGGCCGCCGCGTTACGGGGGTTGGCGAAGGGCTTGTCGCCGGCCTCGACCAGGCGGGCGTTGAGCTCCTCGAACTTCTCCATCGGGAAGTAGACCTCGCCGCGGATCTCCACGAGGTCGGGCACACGGTCGCCGGTCAGCCGGTCCGGGATCTCGGCGATCGTCCGGACGTTGGGCGTGATGTCCTCGCCCGTACGGCCGTCGCCGCGGGTCGCCGCGCGCGTGAGGCGGCCGTGCTCGTACGTCAGGTTGACGGCGAGGCCGTCGACCTTCAGCTCGCACAGGAAGTGGTGGTCGGAGGCACCGACGTCCTTGTGGACGCGCTCGGCCCAGGCCGCCAGTTCCAGGTCCTCGAAGGCGTTGTCCAGGGAGAGCATGCGGGAGCGGTGGACGACGGAGGTGAACTCCGTCTCGTACGCCCCCGCGACCTTCTGCGTCGGGGAGTCAGGCGTGCGAAGCTCGGGGTACTCCTCCTCCAACGCCTCCAGGGTGCGCAGGAGTTTGTCGAACTCGGCGTCGCTGACGACCGGGGCGTCGTTCACGTAGTAACGGAAGCGGTGCTCCTCGATCTGCTCAGCGAGCTGCGCGTGCTTCTCCCGTGCCTCTGCGGGCACCGCCGTCTCCGCTTCCTTGTCGCCGGCCACCGTGTCGTCCTTCCGTCACTCAGGGTTGTCCGCGAGGGATCTCGCCGCCCGGACGCAGTGGGCGAGAGCCTTGCGCGCGTACTCGGGGGAAGCCCCCGCGAGTCCGCACGCCGGGGTGATGGTGACCGCCTCCGCGAGCAGTCCCGGTCGCAGCCCCAGCCTGCGCCACAGCGTTCTGACACCCATGACGCTACCGGCAGGGTCTGACAATGCGCTGTCCGTGCCCGGCACGACACCGGCGAAGAGCCGGGTGCCGGCCTCGACCGCCTCGCCGATCACGTCGTCGTCACGCTCGGTGAGGAGCGAGAAGTCGAAGGAGACCCCGGCCGCGCCCGCCCGGCGCAGCAGCGCGAACGGCACGTCCGGTGCGCAGGAGTGCACGACGGCCGGGCCGTTCGTGTGCACCCCGACGACCTCGCGGAGCGTGGCCTCGACGAGTTGGCGGTCGACGGCGCGGTAGGTGCGGTAGCCGCTGGCGGACCTGACCTGTCCGCGCAGCACACCGATGAGGGACGGCTCGTCGAACTGAAGCACGATCTGCGCGCCCGGGACGCGGCGTTGGACCTCGGCGACGTGGTTGCGCAGCCCCTCGGCGAGCGAGCCGGCGAGGTCGCGGCAGGCTCCGAGGTCGGAGAGGACGGCCTCGCCGTTCCTCAACTCCAGGTTGGCGGCGAGCGTCCAGGGCCCCACGGCCTGCACCTTGAGCGGCCCCTCGTACCCCTGCGTGAACTCCTCGAACGCGTCGAGGTCCTCCCCCAGCCACGCCCACGCCCGCTTGGTGTCCCGCCCCGGCCGGTCCCCGATCCGCCAACCACTGGGCTCCACGCGCGCGTACACCTCGACGAGCAGCCCGATGGTCCGCCCGATCATGTCCGCACCGGGCCCCCGCGCGGGCAGCTCGGGCAGAAACGGAAAGTCCTCGAAGGCCCCGGTCGCGGTCTTCGCGGCCTCCCGGGCGTCGCTGCCGGGCAGGGATCCGATACCGGTGGCGGGGCCGAAGCTGAACTGGCTGTTGTTGCTCACCCCGGAAGGGTAAGCCGCAGGCGGCGAGGCGGATTCCGGGGTGCCGCAGGTATCCGACGAGCGGTTCAGGGCATCCGGACCCTGTGCCGCTCCAGGAACACGGCCAGCCCCTCCGGATCCGCGACCTCCAGGTTGTTCTCGAACCGGCCGCGCTCCCAGGCGACGTCCGTCAGGCCGTGCACGCTGCCGCTCCCGATGAACTCGCCCTCGGTGTCGAGCAGACCGAGGGTCACGCTGCCGAAGCAGCGGCAGATGTCGTCCGTGAACGTGCCGGTCGTGGTGAGAGCGCGCAGCTCCGCGAGTCCCTCGGCGTCGAACACCTCACCGATCAGGCCGCGTTCGGCGAGCGGCCCGCCGTTGTCGCCGCCTTCGAGGACCACCGCGGCCTCCGTGCGCCCCCACACGTCGTCGAGCCAGCCACGGACCTCCGCACCGCTCGCCCCGCGCGATCGCTCCGGCCCGGTCGCCTTCCTGGTCACCTTCCCGGCCGCACCGTCAGGTCGTTGGCCTCCGCGTCCGCCGGCAGGTCGATCGCCATGAGGATCGTCGTGGCGACGGACTCGGGGTCGATCCACTGGGCGGGGTCGTAGTCCTTGCCCTCCTGCTGGTGGACCTTGGCCTGCATGGGGCTGGCGGTGCGGCCGGGGTAGACCGAGGTGACGCGGACGCCGTTGGGGTGTTCCTCGTGGCGGAGGGAGTCCGCCAGGGCCTTCAGGCCGTGCTTGGAGGCGGCGTACGCGGACCAGTCGGCGCTCGCCCGCAGTCCCGCGCCGGAGTTGACGAAGAGCACGTGGCCGCGGGCCGCGCGGAGTTGGGGCAGGAAGTGGCGGGTCAGCTCGGCGGGCGCGACCAGGTTGACGTTGAGCTGGTGGTGCCAGGTCTTCGGGGTCAGGTCGACCACCGGGCCCAGGTCGACCACTCCGGCGATGTGCAGGAGCGTGTCCACCCGGTCGGGCAGGCTCTGGTGGGAGAACGCCCAGCTGAGCCGGTCCGGGTCCGCGAGGTCGCCCACCAGGGTGCTTGCCCCGGGGTACTCCGCCGCCAGTTCCTTCGCGCGGCCCGCGTCGCGCGCGTGGAGCACGAGGTCGTCCCCGCGCGCGTGCAGACGGCGGGCGACGGCCGCGCCGATGCCGGAACCGGCCCCGGTGATCACATGTGTAGCCATGCCCGCCATGCTCGCATCACTCGATGCCCTGGCTCTCCTCCAGGTAGGCCAGCGCCCCGACCGGCTCCTCCGCGAAGAACACCAGGTCGGTGAGCGGGACGGGCAGGAACCCCTCGTCCTCCATGCGCCGGAACTGGGTCTTCAGGCCGTCGTAGAAGCCCGCCGTGTTCAGCAGCACCACCGGCTTGTCGGTGTGGCCGTGCTTCTTCAGCTCCAGGATCTCCGTGGCCTCGTCCAGCGTCCCGGTGCCGCCCACCATGATCACCACGGCGTCGGCCTTCTCCAGGAGCAGTCTCTTGCGTTCGGCGAGGTCGGCCGCGATCACCATCTCGTCGGCGCCCGCCCGCGCCTTCGCCGCCAGGAAGTCCACCGAGACGCCCACCAGCCGTCCGCCGGCGGCCTGTACGCCGTCCGCGACCACCTTCATCAGCCCGACGTCGGAGCCGCCCCACACGAGCGTGTGCCCGCCCTTGCCGAGCAGTTCGGCGAACTCCCGCGCGGGGCACGTGTAGCGCTCGTCCAGGTCGGCGGCGGAGAGAAAGACACAGATCTTCATGTCCGTCACCGTACGCGGGAAGAACCAGGGGCCCGCGAGTGCTCTTCCGGTATGGCTGACGGACACACGATCACGATCGAGCAGGGCGACCGGCGGGTACGCGTCGTCCACGGCGACCAGGTGCTGGCGGAGAGCGACCGCCCCCTCGTCCTGAAGGAGACCGGCTGTCCCGTGCGCTACTACCTCCCCCCGGAGGACGTACGCCTCGACCTCCTGACCCCCTCCGAGACCCACACCCACTGCCCCTTCAAGGGCGACGCCTCCTACTGGTCGCTTCCGGACGCGACCGACCTGGTGTGGGCGTACCCCGACCCCAAGCCCGACGTGGCGCCGATCAAGGACCACCTCTGCTTCTACGAAGTAGAAGTGTTGTGACCGATTAGTCGCACCCTCTCCGGCAGTCTTCACCGGTATGGACAAGAAGACTGTTTCGCGCGACGGCACCGCCATCGCGTACGAACGCATCGGAGCGGGCCCGCCCGTCGTCCTGGTCGGTGGCGCGATGACGACGGGCGACGGCCTGCTGCCGCTCGCCGCGCAGCTCGCGCACCGGTTCGGGGCGGTCCCGTACGACCGCCGCGGCCGGGGCTCCAGCGGCGACACGGCGCCCTTCGCGGTGGCCCGGGAGGTCGAGGACCTCGCGGCGCTGATCGACGCCGTGGGCGGCAGCGCGGCCCTCTACGGCCACTCGTCGGGCGGTGCACTCGTCCTGCACGCGGTGGCGAGCGGCCTGCCCGTCACCCGAGTCGCGCTCTACGAGCCGCCGTTCGCCCTCGACGCGGCGGGTGCCAAGGAGCGCGCCGAGTACACGGGGCGGCTGACGAAACTGCTCGCCGAGGGCCGCGACGGCGACGCCGTCGAGCTGTTCATGGCGCTCACCGGCGCACCCCCGGAAATGATCGAGGGCGCCCGCCGCTCCCCCATGTGGCCCGGCATGGAGGCCGTCGCCCCGACGCTCGCCTACGACGACGCGGCCATGGGCGACGGTCTGGTGCCGACCGAGCGGCTGGCGTCCCTGTCCGTCCCGGTGCTGACGATCGCGGGCGGCGCGAGCGCCGAGTGGATGCGTCAGGCCGCGCGGGCGGTGGCGGACGCGGCGCCGGAGGGGACGTATCGCACCCTGGACGGCCAGACCCACATGGTGGACCCGGCCGCCCTGGCGCCGCTGCTCACGGAGTTCTTCTCGCGCTGACCCACGGGACGACTCCCCGAAGGGTCACGCCATCGCCGTCGCCGCGCGCGTGGTCGTCGCGATCGTCGCCGACCCCACCACGCGCGTGTCGTCGTACAGCACGATCGCCTGCCCGGGAGCCACGCCCCGTACCGGCTCCGTGAACGTCACCTCCAGGGTGCCGTCGACGAGTTCGGCGGTGACCTCGGTCTCGCCGCCGTGGGCGCGGAGCTGGGCGGTGTAGGTGCCGGGGCCGGTGGGGGCCGTGCCGCACCAGCGCGGCTTGACGGCGGTGAGGCCGCTGACGTCCAGGGAGGCGGCCGGGCCGACCGTCACCGTGTTGTCGACCGGGGAGATGTCGAGGACGTAGCGCGGCTTGCCGTCGGCGGCCGGGGTGCCGATGCGCAGGCCCTTGCGCTGGCCGATGGTGAAGCCGTACGCGCCCTCGTGGGAGCCGACGACCGTGCCGGACTCGTCGACGATGTCGCCCTCGGCCTTGCCCAGGCGGTTCGCGAGGAAGCCCTGGGTGTCGCCGTCGGCGATGAAGCAGATGTCGTGCGAGTCGGGCTTCTTGGCGACGGCGAGACCGCGGCGCTCGGCCTCCGCGCGGATCTCGTCCTTCGTGGTCACCGTGTCGCCGAGCGGGAAGAGGGCGTGTGCCAACTGCCGCTCGTCCAGGACGCCGAGGACGTAGGACTGGTCCTTGGCCATGTCGGAGGCGCGGTGCAGTTCGCGGGTGCCGTCCTCGTTCACGATCACCTGGGCGTAGTGGCCGGTGCAGACCGCGTCGAAGCCGAGCGCGAGGGCCTTGTCGAGGAGTGCGGCGAACTTGATCTTCTCGTTGCAGCGCAGGCAGGGGTTCGGGGTGCGGCCGGCCTCGTACTCGGCGACGAAGTCCTCGACGACGTCCTCGCGGAAGCGATCGGCGAGGTCCCAGACGTAGAACGGGATGCCGATGACGTCGGCGGCGCGGCGGGCGTCCCGTGAGTCCTCGATGGTGCAACAGCCACGCGCGCCCGTGCGGAACGATTGCGGGTTCGCGGAGAGCGCGAGGTGGACGCCGGTCACGTCGTGGCCGGCTTCGGCGGCACGTGCGGCGGCGACGGCGGAGTCCACGCCGCCGGACATGGCGGCGAGTACGCGAAGGGGGCGGGGGCACTGCGAGGTCTCAGTCATAACCCTTCCAGGGTACGGGTCGCCGGGAACCGGGACCCGCGAGTATCCGTTGAAGATCGCATGGGGGAGACACAGGGCGGGCACACGGGGACCGCGCGAGGGGTCACGGGCCGGCGGGCGCTGCTGATCGGCGGTGCCGTGGCCGCCGTGGGGTCGGCGGCGCTGGCGCGGGACGAGCTGGCGCGGCTGTGGTGGCGGCTGCCCGGGGTGGAGAAGCCGCGGGTGGCGGGCGCGGTGGACTTCCGGGGCGCGCAGTGGGTGTCGGCGTCCCCGGCGAACTACCGGCGGGCGGACCGGCCGGACGACTACGGGATAGACACGGTGGTCGTCCATGTCACCCAGGGCGGTTTCCGCAGCGCGGTGAAGGTCTTCCAGGACCCCGCGCACGGGGCGGCGGCGCACTACATCGTGCGCAAGGACGGGCACATCACGCAGATGATCCGCGAGCTGGACGTGGCCTTCCACGCGGGCAACCGGGAGTACAACGAACGCAGCGTCGGCATCGAGCACGAAGGCTTCGTGGAGGAGGCCTCGTCGTTCACCGACGCGATGTACGCGTCCTCCGCGCGGCTGACGGCCGGGATATGCCGGCGCTACGGAATCCCGATCGACCGGAAGCACGTCATCGGGCACGTGGAGGTGCCGGGGACCGATCACACGGACCCCGGGCGGTACTGGGACTGGGACCGGTACATGGCACTCGTAAGGCGGGCACACCGGACACAGGCGTGATCCGGGTCACACTCGTCTTGGCTATGAGTCGGTTCAGTCACGGCGGTGTCCGATGCGTCCCCCGCTCGTGATGTGACCTGGGCTACGCCAACTCGCTTTACGCGTCAGGTGAGTTGTGAGGAGATCGTGTGACCTCACGTTTCACAGACTGCCCTGCCCACTGCTAACTACCACCCAGTTTTTACACAGGCCTTAGGTCAAATCTCTGGCGCCATGACACACACCAGTGAGCCCGCGTCCGAAGCAAGCAGCGACAGCAAGGGCAACCACCGCAAGTCCACGGCCGAGAAGCGCGAGCACAGCAAGGGCGGTGCGGCCCGCGGCAAGGGGGTGCACCGGCGCAAGTTCCTCGGCGGGATGGCCGGGGCCGGCATCGCGGCGGTGGCCGCCGCCGGAGGTGCCTTCTCCCTGCTGAACGACGCGGCGAAGAACAAGGCGTCCGCGGCGGACACCACCCTCACCATCCCGGACCTGCTGGAGGGCACCACCTCCGACGGCACCACCACCTTCACGCTGGAGGCCAAGACCGGCACCCACGAGGTGATCTCGGGCGTCACCAGCAGCACGATGGGCTACAACCAGGACTTCCTGGGCCCGACCATGAAGTGGACCAACGGCGACGTGGTCCTCCTCAACATCACCAACGACATCGGCGAGGACACGACGGTCCACTTCCACGGCGCCCACGTGCCCGCGAAGATGGACGGCGGCCCGCAGGTCGCGTTCGCCGACGGCGAGACCTGGTCCCCCACGTTCACGGTCAAGGACCCGGCCACCACGCTCTGGTACCACCCGCACGCCCTGGGCACCACCGCCAAGCAGGCCGTGCACGGCCTGGCCGGGATGATCATCGTCGAGGACTCCACAGACGCGTCCACCGCGCTGCCCAGCGACTACGGAGTCGACGACGTCCCGCTGATCTTCCAGTCGCTCGCCGTGGACACCTCCGGCGACATCAAGTACGACGCGGCCGGTTACCGGCTGAGCACCACCACGTTCCCCCTCCTGGTCAACGGGACCAACGTGGACTCCACCACGCTCGGATTCACCGCCACCAAGACGCGGACCCGGTTCCGTGCCCTGAACGCCTCACCGTCCGACATCATCACCATCCAGCGCAGCGACGGCGGCACCCTCACCCAGATCACCACCGACCAGGGCTATCTGACCGAGGCCACGGACGTGACCACGATCCGCCTGGTGGCCGGCGCCCGCGCCGAGTTCGTCATGGACCTCACCGCTGACGCCACGCTCCAGGCCGTGATCACCACCGGCTGGATCCGCGGCGGCAGCGGCACGTACGACTTCCTCGCGATCACCGCCAGCGGCTCCGACACCCCGTCCGACCTGCCCAGCACCCTCAACACCATCGACCGCTACGACACGAGCGACTTCACCGCCCGGACGATCACCCTGGGCCAGAACGGCGCCACCATGCTGATCAACGGGTCGGCGGGCACGACCATGGCCGGGATGGCGATGATCAGTACGACGGTCGGCTCCAAGGAGATCTGGACGATCCAGAACTCCACCCAGCTGGAGCACTCGTTCCACCTGCACGACGTGCCGTATCAGCTGATCTCCATCAACGGCGAGGATCCCACCGGGGTCCAGCTCGGCTGGTACGACACCTACGAGGTGGTCGGCGGTGGTTCGATCAAGATCGCCATGGAGTTCACCGACTTCTCCGACTCCACCTACATGTACATGCTCCACTGCCATCTGCTGCAGCACGAGGACGAGGGCATGATGGCCGGCCTCATGGTCACGGACTCCTAGTTCCGCGGGGAGCACGGTTCCCCGGTGTCGCGCGCCGGCCTCCCCCCGTGGACGCCGGACACCTCGGACCGGGGAGAGTCGGCGGACTCTCCCCGGTTCTTCGCGTGCACGGGTCGGCTCAGGTCAGCCCGGCGGCGCGGGCCCGTTCCACCGCCGGGGCGATCGCCTTCGCCACGGCCTCGACGTCGGCCTCCGTGGAGGTGTGGCCCAGCGAGAAGCGCAGGGTGCCGCGGGCCAGGTCCGGGTCGGTGCCGGTGGCGAGCAGGACATGGCTGGGCTGGGCGACGCCCGCGGTGCAGGCCGAGCCGGTGGAGCACTCGATGCCCTGGGCGTCCAGCAGGAGCAGCAGGGAGTCGCCCTCGCAGCCGGGGAACGTGAAGTGGGCGTTGGCCGGCAGCCGGTTCAGCGGGTCCCCGCCGAGGATCGCGTCCGGGACCGCCGTACGGACGGCCGTGACGAGGTTGTCGCGGAGGGCGCCGATCTCGTGGGCGAACCACTCGCGCTGCTGCGCGGCGAGGCGCCCGGCGACCGCGAAGGAGGCGACCGCGGGGACGTCGAGGGTGCCGGAGCGGACGTGGCGTTCCTGGCCGCCGCCGTGCAGGACGGGTACGGGGGTGTACTCACGGCCCAGCAGCAGGGCGCCGATGCCGTACGGTCCGCCGATCTTGTGGCCGGAGACCGTCATCGCGGCGAGGCCCGAGGCGGCGAAGTCGACCGGGACCTGGCCGAAGGCCTGCACCGCGTCGGCGTGCAGCGGGACGCCGAACTCCTGGGCCACGTCGGCGAGTTCACGGACCGGCAGGACCGTACCGATCTCGTTGTTGGCCCACATCACGGTGGCCAGGGCGACGTCGTCGGGGTTGCGGGCGATCGCCTCGCGCAGCACCTCGGGGTGGACACGGCCGTAGGAGTCGACCGGGAGGTACTCGACGGTGGCGCCCTCGTGCTCGCCCAGCCAGTGGACGGCGTCCAGGACGGCGTGGTGCTCGACGGGGCTGGCCAGTACCCGGGTGCGGGCCGGGTCGGCGTCGCGGCGGGACCAGTACAGGCCCTTCACCGCGAGGTTGTCGGCCTCGGTGCCGCCGGAGGTGAACACCACCTCGCTGGGGCGGGCGCCGAGCGCTTCGGCGAGGGTCTCCCGGGACTCTTCGACCGTACGGCGGGCCTTGCGGCCGGAAGCGTGGAGGGAGGAGGCGTTGCCCGTGATGCTCAGGTGGGCCGTCATCGCCTCGACTGCCTCGGGAAGCATCGGGGTGGTCGCGGCGTGGTCGAGGTATGCCATGGTGCCGCCGATTCTACGGTCCCCGGCGGGCACCCCGAAGGGGCGGGCAGGGCTAGAAGCTCCAGGAGACCGTGCTGTCGAGCTGCATGAAGGCGACGAGGACCAGCAGATCGGCGATGCCGAGACCGAGGCCGAGGAGGGCCCGGCCGCGGCGGGTGGTGCCGCGCCAGAGGGCCGCGCCGGCCAGGGCGATGGCGATCGGGCCGAGGAAGACGTTGAGGACGAGCAGGCCGACGAGGCCGAGGATGAAGGACGCGACGGCCATGCCGTCCGCGTCACGGCGGCCGGTGGCCTTGAAGTCGGTGCTGCTGCTGGTTGCCGGTGCGGTGAGTTGCATGGTGGTTCGGCTCCCGAGGATCGGGTGGGCGGACGGTCGGGCGGTCAGTTGGCGGACGTACGGCCGCGGCGGCCGTGCCGCTCGCGGAGCGCGAAGATGCCCAGCCATACGGCGATGACGGTGGCGGCGACGGCGGTGAAGGCGAACGACGCGTGGGCCACGGTGCCCATCACGACGCCGAACAGCAGGAGCGCTGCGACGAGGACCAGCATGGGATGAATCCCCCTCCGAGACGGCTTGCGAAGACTCTCGTTACGTTTCGGTGAACGGTTGTAGTAACACTTGTTCACTGACTTTGAGTCTAGCGTCTCCGACGGCTTTTCAATTCCGGAGAACAGTTGTTAACTGGATGACATGAGTCACACCCTCGGCATCCGGCAGGTACAGAAGCAGAAGACCCGACAGGCGTTGCTGGACGCCGCGTTGGGGCTGCTGGAGGAGCAGAGCCTGAGCAGCCTGGGCCTGCGCGAGGTCACCCGGGCCGTGGGCGTCGCCCCGACCGCCTTCTACCGGCACTTCCGTTCCACGGCCGACCTCGGGGTGGCGCTCGTCGAGGAGGCGCTCGGCAGTCTGCATCCGATGATCCGGCAGACGGTGGCGACGGCGGAGGACAGCGACCAACGCATCGTGCGCGCCGTCCGATTGATCGCCGACCACGTGGACACCTACCCGGCCCACGTACGCTTCCTCGCGCGCGAACGCCATGGCGGGGTGCAGCCGGTGCGGGAGGCCATCCGGGACCAACTCGCCCGGTTCGCCGAGGAGGTGAAGGCCGAACTCGCCAAGGACCCGGAGTCGAGCGGCTGGAACGACTCCGACCTGCTGATGCTGGCCCACCTCTACGTCGACCAGATGCTCATCACGGCCTCGCTCTTCATGGAGGCGCGGGAGACCTCCGACGACGAGCACGAACGCGAGCGGGTGACCCAACTGGCCACCCGCCAGATGCGGTTGATCAGCGTGGGCCGCCGGCACTGGCTCGGCTGAGCGGTACCGGCCGCGGACATACGACAGGGGCGGCGCTCCCGGTGCACGGGTGCGCCGCCCCTGTCGTGCGGAGCGCGGTCAGCCCTGCTGCGGGGCCCCGCTCATCTGGCCACCGCCCGGGCCTCCGCCGCACCCGCCGCCGGGGCCGCCGCCCTGGCCGCCGCCACCGGGACCGCCGGAAGGCATGCCGGAGGCGTTGCCGGTGGGCATGCCCGTCGGCCGGCCCGAGGCCGCGGCGCCCGTGGGCGCACCGGAGGGGGCGCCGGACGGGGCACCGCTGGGCCGTGCCGTGGCGTTGCCGGTCGGTGCGGAACAGGACTGCGTGGAGCCGGAGTTGGCGCTGCCGGAGGACGACGAGGAGTCGCTCGACCCGCAGGCCGCGAGGGCCAGGGGCGAGAGCGCCAGCAGGACCACTGCGGGGAGGAGACGCGCACGCTTCATGAGAAACAGCTCCAAAAACGATGAGGATGCCTTGTGGCGGGAACTCAATCAACGCCCCTTAGGGCTTCCTTGTCGGCGCCCTGTCCCCACCCTGTGCGCCGAGTAAAGCGCAGCCCAAATGAACGCCCTGACCTGTGAGTTCACGAGGACGGCCCGCCTACTCACTGGTACAGCTCCGTGACAGAAGCAGCCGCCGCGGCCACTTCCGCGCGCGCCTCGGGCGGTGATACGACCTCCAACGCGTCGGCGAACTGGAGCAGTTGACGCGCCTCGCGGACGACGCCGTAGGTCAGCCGGACCGTCACCCACTCGTTCTCCCCCTCGTCGTCCGGGAGTTCGGCCAGCGAGGAGGCGTTGAGGCGCAGGAACATGTCGAGGCGGGAGCGGCGGACCCGGACGGTGACGTCGAGTCCGCCGGGGCGTTCCTCGACCTGGCGGCGCAACTCCTCCCAGGCGTCGGCGAGTTCGACGCCCGGGCGGCGCTGGACCGGGTCGGGCAGGAGGGTGGCCGAGTGGACCCGGTCGGCGCGGAAGAGGCGGGGTTTCGCGCGGCGGTCGGCGACCAGGTACCAGACGCCCGCCTTGGAGACCAGGCCGTAGGGATCGACGGTGTAGGTGCTCGGCTCCTTCGCGCCGCTGTGCCGGTAGCGCAGCCGCAGCCGCCGGTCGGCGAAGACCGCGTCCTGCAACACGTCCAGATCCACGGCGGGTTGGGGCCCGCCCTTCCAGCGGGTGGCGTCGACGAGGATGCGCCGGGAGGTCACCTCGGCGGCCGGGCGGTACGGCGCCGGCAGCGCGGCCATCACCTTGCGCAGCGCGGAACCGAGAGCGGCGTCGAGGCCGAGCGCCGCGTGGGCGCCCTGCGCGGCCAGGATGAACAGGGCGCGCGACTCGTCGGCGGTCAGTCCCGTGACGTCCGTACGGAACCCGGCGAGCAGCTCGATGCCGCCGTGCCGCCCGCGCTCGGCGTACACCGGCACCCCGGAGGCGGACAGCGCCTCGACGTCCCGGTAGATGGTCCGCACCGACACCTCCAGCCGGTCCGCGAGTTCGTGCGCGGGGACGCGGCCCCGGGTCTGCAGGAGCAGCAGGATGGAGAGGAGTCGGTCGGCCTTCACGCGCCCAGGATCCGCCGCCCGGAAAGCCGACGCAAATGTTGACGGAATCTGTCAGGTTATGGGTCCAGCATCGGCGCCATGAACACAGACACCACGGACCCCCGCCCCCTCTACACCCGCGCCACCGAGCAGGCCGCCGCGCTGATCGGAACGGTACGGCCGGAGCAGCTGGCCGGTCCCACCCCCTGCACGGAGTTCGACGTAAGGACCCTGCTGAGCCACCTCGTCGGCGGCACCCTGCGCATCGCGACGATCGGCGAGGGCGGCGACGGCATGGCCGTACACCCCTTCGTGGACGGAGTCGCCGACGAGGGCTGGCCGGCCGCGTACGACGAGGCCCGCGTCCGGGTCCTCAGGGCCTGGGCGGACGACGCCCGGCTGGACGCGCCGGTGCGGGTCCCGTGGGGCGAGGCACCGGGCCGTGCGGCCCTCTCCGGTTACCTCATGGAGAACGTCACCCACACCTGGGACCTCTCCGAGGCGCTGGGCCACCCCCTCGGACTCGACCCGGAACTCGCCGAGTTCGCCCTCACCATCGCCCGCCGCGTCCTGCCGGACGAGCAGCGGGACGCGGACACCCCCTTCGACACGGCACAGCCGACACCCGAAAAGGCGGACGCCTACGGCCGGTTGGCGGCCTGGCTGGGACGGAAGCCGGTCGGCTGAGTCGGGCGCGGGCAGGTCCGGAACCGGCCGAGTCCGGCCGACGCCCGGCGCAGGTCCCCGACACACCCGGCGCCGGAAGGAGCCGACTCCCACCGGCAGTCGGGGCCCGGCCCGGAGAAAAGGCCGATCGGCCAAGTCCGGCGCGGGCCGGGTGGCGGGTCGATCGAGGGCGGCAGCGGATCGCATACGACGTCACGGAGATCGCGACGCGTGCCTGGGGCCCGGCGAGTCATCGGCCGCCCCTTCGGGCTCGCCCCGGAACCGGCCGGTCCGCCCGACGACCGGCGCAAGCCCGAGACATCCGGCGCCAGGGCGCCCGGCCCCCGGCGCCGTGCGCCCGAAGGGCCCGACGTCTAAAGGCAGTTGGGGGCGGGCCCGCGCAGGGCCGGCCGAGCCCGACTCGGGCCCGGCCGACCGCCATGGCGCATCACCGACCGCCCTGCGACAACCTCGGGCCGAATGCGGCCCCGGAACTCACGCGGTCCACTCCCGCCACCCCGAAGCAGCCGACGCCCGCCCGGAGTTGGCGCCCCCTCCCGGAACGGGAGCTCGTCAGCCCAGCCTCGCCCTCGCCAACTGCCGTGACTGCGCCACCAGTCGGTCCGCGCTGTCCCAGACCTCGGCGTCCTCCTCCAGGAAGCCGCCGGCCAGGTTGCGGGTGGTGATCGACACCCGCAACGGGCCCGGCGCCGGGCGGGAGCGGACGTGGACCGTGAGTTCGACGGTGGGGACCCAGCCCTTGAGGCCGATCTCGAAGGCCGTCGGGGGAAGCGCGTCCACTGCCAGGAGCAGGGAGAACGGGTCCGCGTCGCGGCCGTCCGCGAGGCCGAACCAGGAGCGCATCTCGCCCTTGCCGGAGGGCGCGCCCAGGGCCCAGCCGAGGGTGGCGGGGTCGAGCTTGAGCATCAGGCGGTCGGTGATGGCCGAGCTGCCGTCGACCGGCGCGGGACCGTCCTCCGGGCCGAAGCACTGGTCCATGGGCGGGAACGCGGGCGGTTTCGCCGCCGTACGGACGTCGTCCGGGAGCGCGTCCAGGTCTCCGTAGGAGGCCAGGACGCGGATGCGTTCGACCTCGCGGCCCTCGTCGTCGTACTGGAGGAGGGACGCCTGGCCCGTCGAGAGGGTGCGGCCGGTGCGGACCACGTCCGTGCGGACGACCGCGGGGCCCGGCTGGGACGCGGTCAGGTAGTGCGCGGAGATCGTGAACGGGTCGCCGTGCGGGAGGGCGTCCGCGAGGGCGCGGCCGAGGACGGCGAGGAGATAGCCGCCGTTGACGGCGTTGATGATCGTCCAGCCGGCCGAGAGGTCGATGTCGTAGACGCCCGGGGCGCGACGGGTGACCGCCGTGTCGCGGTCGAACTCGCTGTCACCGATCACGGCCCGCGTGGCCGCCGGTGCGGAAGCTGCTTCTGGCATGAATGAACCGTACAAGAGGAAATTACTAAGCGGTAGCTTTGGTGTTGCGGGCATATGAAACTACCGCCGGTCGGGTGAGGCCCCGGCAATTTCTTGGTAAGTGTCCGCACTCGTCCGTGACCCGCGGCCCGTGATCCCCCTCTTTGGGGACATGAGCCTCACCGGGACTCCGTTCCTCTACACCGCCGTCGTGCTGACGATCGTCGCCCTCATACTGCCGCTCGTGCTGTGGTCGCGGATGCGCGGCCCCAAGGTCGTACGCATGGCGGCACGGGCCCTGATGCTGCTGTTCGCGCAGGCCACGGCAGTCACCCTGGTCTTCGTCATGGTCAACAACGAGAACAACCTCTACGACAACTGGGCCGACCTGCTCGGCACCGGCAACCACGTCCAGCAGGCCGCGAACCTCGGCAAGAACGGCACCGGCGACATCTCGCTGAACCGGCTGCCCAAGGTCAAGCAGGACTTCTCCCCCGCCACCGGTCCCGGCATGAGCTCCGCCGGCCAGGTGGAGGTCACCCAGCTCAAGGGCCGGGTGTCGGGTGTGAACGCCGAGGTCTACGTCTGGACCCCGCCGCAGTACAAGGAAGCCGCGTACCGCCACAAGAAGTTCCCCGTCGTGGAGCTGCTGCCGGGCTGGCCCGGCTCCGCCAAGGCGTGGTTCGGGTCGATGCACGTGACCCAGCAGCTGGAGCCGCTGATGAAGAGCGGGCGGATCGCGCCCTTCATCCTGGTCGCGCCGCGCTACAACCTGCTGGCCGGCGTCGACACCGGGTGCGCCAACATCCCCGGCACGGTCAACGCCGACACCTGGCTCAGCGTCGACGTGCCGAAGATGGTCACGGACAACTTCCGCGCCCAGCCCGCGCCCAAGGGCTGGGGGGTCGCCGGCTACTCGGCCGGCGCGCACTGCGCGGTCAAGCTCGCCGTCGCCCACCCCGACCGCTACCAGGCCGCGGTGAGCATGTCCGGCTACAACGACCCGATCGGCGAACGCAATTCGCTGGCCGCGCAGAGCGTGGCCCTGCGCGAGGCGAACAACCCCTACCTGCTGCTCAAGAAGGCGGCCACACCGCCACCGATCGCGATGTACCTGTCCGGCGAGTCCGGCGACGGCTACCAGGCGGGCGTGGCCCTCGAACAGATCGCGAAGGCGCCGACGAGCGTGCACGTGGTGTTCCTGCCGCGCAGCGACGGCGGGCACACCATGGCGCTGTGGCGGCCCCAGGTGAAGACGGTGTTCCGCTGGCTGACCCTGGAGCTGGGCCAGAACCACCCCAGGATCACGAAGTCGGGGTCGGATCCTCTCGGGCATTCGACCGGCGGTTCCACGCACGCGGAGCTCGCCAGTGGAACCGCATCGCGAGCAGGCGCAGCACGAAAGCGGTGACGATCGCGAGTCCGCTGGTGAGCGGGGTCAGCGCGTCGTAGTGGATGCACAGCACGGAGATGGTGGCGCCGACGATCGCCGGGACCGCGTACAGGTCGCGGTCCCAGCGGAGCAGGGACGGGGTCTCGTTGGCCAGCACGTCCCGCAGCACACCGCCGCCGACGGCGGTGGCAAGGCCCAGGGCGGCCGAGGAGGTGAGGCTCAGCCCGTAGTCGTACGCCTTCACCGTGCCCGAAACGCAGAACAGGCCGAGGCCGGCCGCGTCGAAGACGTTGACGCCGGCCTGGATGCGCTCCACGTGCGGATGGAGGAAGAAGACGAGGAGCGCCGCGAAGAGCGGGGTGATGAAGTACCCCAGGTCCGTGAAGGCGGCCGGCGGCACCGCCCCGATCATGAGGTCCCTGAACAGCCCTCCGCCCAGCGCGGTGACCTCGGCGAGCACGGCGATGCCGAACACGTCGAAGTTCTTGCGGACGGCCAGCAGCGCGCCGGAGATGGCGAACACGAAGATGCCGACGAGG
This sequence comes from Streptomyces sp. NPDC001100, assembly GCF_053598575.1. Lineage (NCBI taxonomy): Bacteria > Bacillati > Actinomycetota > Actinomycetes > Kitasatosporales > Streptomycetaceae > Streptomyces > Streptomyces sp. NPDC001100. The sequence goes on along the minus strand of NZ_JBSFKO010000004.1, from coordinate 88,621 downwards.
TCGAGCGTGTGCTGGACGGAGGGGCTGAACAGTTGCTGGAGCACCCCACATTGTTACCCGAGGGCCGTCACAGGGTGGGCTTGCCCGGTGTGTAGAGCCAGGTCTGGAACAGGTCGTCCAGCTGCCGGCCACTGATCTTCTCGGCGAGCGCGATGAACTGCTCGGTGCTCGCGTTGCCGTAGCGGTGCAGCTTCGTCCAGGTCGGCAGGAGCTTGAAGAACGCGGTGTCGCCGATGCGTTCGCGGAGCATCTGGAGGGTCATCGCGCCGCGCTGGTAGACCGCGGACGCGAACATCGTGTCGCGCTGCGGATCGGCCACGACGGTCTGCCAGAAGGCACTCTCGGCGGGGCGGGAGTTGTAGCCGGCCAGGAACGAGTCGTGCGCGGTGCGGGTGCCCTGGTGCTCGGCCCACAGCCACTGGGCGTAGGTCGCGAAGCCCTCGTTGAGCCAGATGTCCTTCCAGTGCGCGACCGACACCGAGTCGCCGAACCACTGGTGGGCCAGCTCGTGCACGATCGTCGTCTCGCTGCGCACGGCCGAGTAGGCGGGCTTGCTCTGCACCTCCAGCGAGAACCCCGCCTCCGGCATGTCGTCGACGATCGCGCCGGTCTCCTCGAAGGGGTACGGCCCGAAGACCTGCGACCAGTAGTCGGTGGCGGCGGCCGTCACGGCGTACACGTCGACGCTGTTGCTGTTGGCGAGGACCGGGTCGATGGCGACGTAGATCGGGGTGCCGCCGGGGGTCGTCCCCGTCTTGACGTCGAACTTCCCGATGGTGGCGGTGGCGAGATAGGTCGCCATCGGCTTGCTCTCGCGCCAGTGGGCGTACGTCGAGTCGCCCTTGTCGTACGTCGAGACGAGACGGCCGTTGGAGACTCCGGTCAGACCCTTGGGGGCCTTGATGCGGATGTCGTAGGTCGCCTTGTCGGACGGGTGGTCGCTGGACGGGAACCAGGTGGAGGCGGCGTTGGGTTCACAGGCGACGAAGACTCCGTCGGCGGTCTTCATCCAGCCGTAGTCGGAGCCGAACACGATGGGACCGTTGAGGGGTTCGGGCACACCGCCGTAGGTGACGGCGACCGTGAAGTCCTTGCCCTTGCGGAGGAAGTCCTTGGGCGTGATGCGCAGTTCGTCGCCGGTGCGGGTGAACTGGGCCCGTCTGCCGTTCACTTCGACCTTGGTGACCTCCAGCTTCTGCAGGTCCAGGTCGAAGGAGGAGAGGTTCTGGGTGGCGCGGGCAGTGAGGGTCGTACGGCCGTCGAGGCGGTCGGTGTCGGGGTTGTAGGCCACGTCGAGGGCGTAGTGCCGGGCGTCGAAGCCGCCGTTGCCCAGCTGGGGGAAGTAGCTGTCACCGATGCCGTCGGCGCCGGGGGTGGGGGCGGAGGAGGCGGCTATGACAAGAAAAGAGGCCGCCGCGGTAGCGAGGGCCCCCAGACGTGCCGAACGGGAGAGTGCCATGAGTCGTCCCTTCGGGTGCGTTTCCGATCAGTCGGACACGCTCGACTCTGCCCTCACTGCACATGTCATGGGCATGACTTTACCAACTTGTCATGCGTCACAGAGTAGTTGACCCTGACCGACCGCGGCATGCGAACGCCCCCGGTGACCGGGATCGGTCAACGGGGGCGTACGGATGGCCAGTTGCCGCCTACTTCGCCTCGCCGGGGCCGGCTTCCGGCTCGGTCGGGCCGACGGACTCGGCAGCGGGCTCGGCAGGTTCCGCAGCGGGCTCGGCGGCTTCCGCGGACTCGGCCGTCTCCTCGGCGAGCGTGGCCGCCACCGCGGCCGACGTCTCCGCCGACTCCTGCAGCGCCGTCTCGCCGAGCAGCTTCTCGGCCTCCTTCGCGACCGTCAGCAGGACCGTGTCCTGCGGGGCCTGGTCCGCGAAGTTCTCCGGGTGGTGACAGGCGACCTGCTGGCCGGGCACCAGCTGAAGGAGCGGCGGCTCGGTCGTCGTGCAGATCTGCGTCGCCTTCCAGCACCGGGTGTGGAAACGGCAGCCGCTCGGCGGTGAGATCGGCGAGGGTACGTCGCCCTGGAGCAGGATGCGGTCGCTCTTCGCGTTCTTGCGCCGCGGGTCCGGGATCGGCACCGCCGACATCAGCGCCTTGGTGTACGGGTGCATCGGCGCCTTGTACAGCAGCTCACGGTCGGCCAGCTCGACGATCTTGCCGAGGTACATGACCGCGATCCGGTCCGAGACGTGCCGGACCACCGAGAGGTCGTGCGCGATGATCACGTACGTCAGGCCGAGCTCCTGCTGGAGGTCGTCCAGCAGGTTCACCACCTGCGCCTGGATCGACACGTCGAGCGCGGAGACCGGCTCGTCCGCCACGACCAGCCGCGGGTTCAGGGCGAGCGCGCGGGCGATGCCGATGCGCTGGCGCTGACCGCCGGAGAACTCGTGCGGATAGCGGTTGTAGTGCTCGGGGTTGAGACCGACCACCTCCAGCAGCCGCTGCACTTCCTTCTTGATGCCGCCCTCGGGCTCGACGCCCTGGAGCTTGAAGGGAGCGCCGACGATCGTGCCGATGGTGTGGCGCGGGTTCAGCGACGAGTACGGGTCCTGGAAGATCATCTGCACATGGCGGCGCAGCGGACGCATACCGCTCACACCGAGGTGCGTGATGTCCTTGCCCTCGAACTCGATCTTTCCGCCGGTCGGCTCCAGCAGCCGGGTGATCAGCCGGCCCATCGTCGACTTGCCGCAGCCCGACTCGCCGACCACGCCCAGCGTCTCGCCGGACCTGACCTCGAAGTCGAGGCCGTCGACCGCGTGCACGGCGCCGACCTGCCGCTGCAGCAGACCCTTCTTGATCGGGAAGTGCTTCTGCAGCCCGGTCACCTTCAGCAGGACCTCGCCGGGGGCGGTCTCCTTGGTGAGGGTCCCGCCCTGGATCTTCGGCTCGTCGGCCTGCGCGGGAATCGTCACCGCTTTCTCGTCGTCACTCACAGCTTCGGCGCAATCTCTTCGGTCCAGATACGCTCCCGCTGTTCCTTGCCCAGGTGGCAGGCGGCCCAGTGCCGGGTGCCGACCTCGGCCAGCTCGGGGCGGACGGTGCGGGTGACGTTGTCCTTCGGGAGGTCCGCGTACGGGCAGCGCGGGTTGAAGGCGCAGCCGGACGGGATGTTGATCAGCGAGGGCGGGGAGCCCTTGACCGGGATCAGGCGGTCCTGCTGCTCACGGTCGAGCCGCGGCATCGAACCGAGCAGGCCCCAGGTGTAGGGGTGGCGGGGCTCGTAGAACACGTCCTCGGCCGGTCCCCGCTCGACGCAGCGGCCGCCGTACATCACCAGGATGTCGTCGGCCAGTTCGGCGACGACGCCCAGGTCGTGGGTGATGACGATGACCGCGGAGCCGAACTCCTTCTGCAGGTCCCGGATGAGGTCGAGGATCTGCGCCTGGACGGTCACGTCCAGGGCGGTCGTCGGCTCGTCCGCGATCAGCAGCTCGGGGTTGTTGACGAGCGACATCGCGATCATCGCGCGCTGGCGCATACCGCCGGAGAACTCGTGCGGGTAGCTGTCCACCCGCTTGTCCGGCTGCGGGATGCCCACCCGGTCGAGCATCTCGACCGCGCGGCGCCTGGCGGTCTTCTTGTCGACGTCGTGGTGGATCCGGTACGCCTCCACGATCTGCGCGCCGATCGTGTAGTACGGGTGCAGCGCGGAGAGCGGGTCCTGGAAGATCATCGACATCTGACGGCCGCGCAGCTTGCGCACGTGGTCGGGGTCGGCGGACAGCAGCTCGGTGCCGTCCAGCCAGATCTCGCCGGAGATCTGCGCCTTGCGCTTGCCGTACTGGCCGGCGGTGTGCAGGCCCATGATGCCGAGCGAGGTCACCGACTTGCCGGAGCCGGACTCGCCCACGATGCCGAGGGTCTTGCCCTTCTCCAGCTGGAAGGAGAGCCCGTCGACGGACTTGACCAGGCCGTCGTCGGTGGGGAAGTGCACCTTGAGGTCGCGCACTTCGAGGAACGCGGTCGGCGGCGGCGAGGCGGGGGTGGGCTCGCCCACGGCCGCTCCGGTCTTGCTGAGGTCGGTCATGCGAGCCTCACTCGGGGGTCGATCACGGCGTAAAGGATGTCCACCACGAGGTTGGCGACGAGTACCGCGAGGGAGGTGATCAGGGTGACGCCCAGGATGACGGGCAGGTCCTGGTTCTTGATGGCCTGGAGAACCGCCTGGCCGAGGCCGGGCAGGTTGAACGCCGTCTCGGTGAGGATCGCGCCGCCGATGAGGGCACCGAGGTCCATGCCGAGCATGGTCAGGATCGGGGTCATCGTCGAGCGCATGGCGTGCTTGCCGATGACGACCTTCTCCGTGAGGCCCTTCGCCCGGGCGGTGCGGATGTAGTCCTCGCCGAGGATCTCCAGCATGGTGGCGCGGGTGATCCGGGCGTACATCGCCGCGTAGAGGAAGGCCAGGGTGATCCACGGCAGGATCATCCCGCCGAGCCAGCCGGTGAAGCTCTGGTCCAGGGGCACGTACTGCCCGTCGAACCAGTTCAGCCCGAAGACGAAGATCGACAGGGCGATCATGCCGGTGAAGTAGATCGGGAGGGAGACACCCGACAGCGCGACGAGCATCGCACCGCGGTCCCACAGGCTGCCGCGCTTGAGGGCGGACAGGACGCCCGCCGCGACACCGAAGATCAGCCAGAGCACGGCGGCACCGAGCGCGAGACCCAGGGTCACCGGGAAGCGGTCGGTGAGCACCGGCCAGATGGCCTGCTCGCTGCGGAAGGAGTACCCGAAGCACGGGGCCGCGCAGTGGATGGTGTCCCCGCCGCCGGTGTAGGTACGGCCGACGAAGATGCCCTTGAAGAAGTCCCAGACCTGGACGTAGATGGGACTGGCCAGACCCAGCTTCTCCCGCACGCCTTCGATGGCCGCGGGGTCGGCCTGCTTGCCCACAAAGCTCAAGGCGATGTCGACGCCCGCCCACTTGGGGACGAGGAAGAAGATGCCGAAGACCACCATGATGATGACCACGAGCATCACTGCGGCGGCGAACAACCGCCTGATGAGGTAAGCGAGCACAGCTCTCGGCCCGCTGCGGACCGCGGGCCACCGGAGATTGTCCGGTGACCCGCGATCACGCCGCGCCGGCCTTCACCTGCCTTTCGTGCCGTTCGGCGGGTGTGCCGGGTTTACTTCTTCGGGTTCTTCAGGGCGAGGTTCACGAAGTCGTACGTGCCGTTCGTGCCCGCGCTGGTGTAGACGTTCGCCAGGTTGTCCGAGCGCCAGTTGATGAACTTCTCGAAGGTGAAGGGCAGGTAGTACGCGCCCTCCATCACCTTGTGGTTGATCTCCGTGGCGATCTTGGCCTTGCCGGCGTCGTCAAGGGTGGTGGTGTACGAGTCGAACAGACCGTCGATGGTCTTGTCCTTGATGAGCGCGTAGTTGTTGTTGCCGCTCTGCGCGATGTACTTGCTGTCCCACAGCGGCAGACCGAAGCCCTGGACCGACGGGAAGTCGGCGCCCCAGCCCATGATGATGATGCCGTAGCCCTTCTTCTTCACGTTCGTGGGGCTACCGATGATGCCGGAGGTCTGCGAGCCGTCGTACTGGTCGATCTGCGCGTTGATGCCGATCTTCTTCAGCGAGGCCTGGAGCGACTGGGCCGTGGCCACCTCGACCGGCTTGTTGTTGCGGACCGCGATGGTGGTGGAGAAGCCGTTCGGCTTGCCGCAGGCCTTGAGGGCTTCCTTGGCCTTGGCGATGTTGCCGTTCTTGTCCGCACCGGCGATGGCGTACGGGTCGTACTTCTGGCCCTCGCCACCCGGGATGGACGGCGGCAGCATGTTGGTGCCGATGTCACCACCGGCGACCGGGCCGCCTCGCGCGGTCTGCAGCGACACGTGGTCGGCACCGAGGATCACGGCCTTGCGGCACTCGATGTTGTCGAACGGCGCGACGCTCTGCGGGAAGACCGCGTAGCGGATGTAACCCGAGGTCGGGTTGTCCAGGTTGGCCTTGTGCTGCTTCAGGGCGGTGGTGCGGCCCTGCGGCGACATGCCGGTCTGGTTGATGTCGAGGTCGATGTCACCGTTGAGCAGACGCTGGTCGAGCTGGTTGGCGTCCGAGAAGAACTGAACGGTGATCTTGTCCGGGTAGGCCTTGCGGACCGGGTCCGAGGACTGCTTCCACGCGGTGTTGCGGACCAGGGTGAGGTCCTTGCCCGGCGTGTAGGACTGGAACTTGTACGGGCCCGAGGAGAACGGGTGCAGCGTGTACTTGGCCTTGGTGTCCTTGTCCTGCCGGACCGGCGAGGCGGAGACCAGGGACAGCATGTCCTCGAAGTCCGAGTTGGCCTTCGGCAGGTGGAAGACGATGGTCTTGGCGTCCGGCGTGTCGATCGCCTTCAGACCGAGATGGTCCTTCGTCGTGTCCTTGTAGGGGCCCTTGTACTCGCCCTTGGGGTCGAGGACGTCCTTCAGGTACGTCGGACCACCGGACAGCACGTCCTGCGCCCACACGCGCTCTATGCCGTACTTGATGTCCTGGGACGTGATCGCCTTGCCGTCTTCCCACGTGGAACCGTCACGCAGGGTGTACGTGTAGGTCTTGCCGCCGTCGGTGACCTTGGCGAGACCGGTGGCGAGGTCCGGAGTGAGCTGGGCACCCTCGGCACCCGGCGCCGCCTTGTTCGTGACGAGCGTGCGGCTGTAGTAGCGGGCGAAGTTCCACATGAAGCCGTAGTAGCCGCGGGTGGTGTCCCAGAAGTCGGCGTCCTGGGCGCCGCCGAACTTCAGCGTGCCGCCCTTCTTGGCCAGCGAAGCCTGAGCGACCTTCTCGTTCGCGGCGTTGAAGCCCGCGGCGCCGGTGCTCGAGCCCTTGTCGTCGCTGTTGCTGCCGCCGCACGCCGCCGTGGTCAGCAGTGCGGCGACCGCGGCAGCAGCGGCAAACGCCTGCTTACGCCGCCCTGAGGTGCGTTGGGTAGTCACGATCTCGGATCCTCCGGAATTTTGATGAGAGACCCCGTGATTGGTGCCACGGGACACTTGGGTATGGCGGCTCAGCGAGAGCCCTTCGGGTCCAGCGCGTCCCGCACGCCGTCGCCGAAGAGGTTGAAGGCAAGAACGGTGATGAAGATCGCCACACCCGGGACCACCATGTACATGGGGTCGGACTCGTAGTAGTCGATCGCGCTCGACAGCATCTGACCCCAGGAGGCGGTGGGGGGCTTGACGCCCACGCCCAGGAAGCTGAGGGCCGCCTCGGTGAGGATGTTGGTGGGGATCATCATCGTCGAGTAGACGACGATGGGCGCCACCAGGTTGGGCAGCAGTTCCTTGAACAGGATGTACGCCCGTCCGGCGCCCAGCGAGCGGGCCGCCTCGACGTACTCGCGCTCCCGCAGCGAGAGCGTCTGGCCGCGCACCACGCGCCCGATGTAGGGCCAGCCGAAGAAGCCGATGACCAGGATCATCACGAAGACGCGCACGCTCGACCCGGACAGGCCGAGCAGGTCGTTCGGCATCACGGAGACCAGCGCGATGATGAAGAGCAGCTGGGGGAAGGCGAGCAGACCGTCCATGACGCGGCTGATGACGGAGTCGACCCAGCCACCGAAGAAGCCGGCGAGGATGCCGAGGACGGTGCCCAGGACCACGGCGACGACCGCGGACATGAAGCCGACCAGCAGCGAGATCCGGGCGCCGTAGAGGATGCGGGCGAGGATGTCGCGGCCGTTGACCGGCTCGACGCCCAGCAGGTGATCGCCGCTGATGCCGCCCAGGGAACCGGTGGGCGTGCTGAACAGCGGGTCGATCAGGTTCTCGTGGTAGACGTCGGGGTCCTGTCCGAGCAGGTTGGTGATGACCGGCGCGAGCAGGGCGAGCAGGATGAGGACGAGCACGACGATGCCGCCCGTCAGGGCGAGCTTGTCGCGCTTCAGCCGTTCCCAGGCGATCCGGCCCAGGGAACGGCCCTGAACGCCCTTCGTCTCGGCGCTCACTACCGCCGCTTCCTCGGCCGCGCTCGGGGCCGTTTCCGCAGTCGGCTCGTGCAATGGTGCCGTCATCTGGCAGGGACCCCTCTCAACCGGCGGTAGCCGGCCCACACTTGCCGCTGTGGCGGCCATGATCAGTCCGTAGTACATCGGGGCGAACGGCCCCTGGTGCGGGAGTCTTCAACGCTTTGGTGATCTGCTGCCAGACTTGACGGTGAATGGATGCGTAAACGTGATGCGGGCTGGAGGGTTCCGTTATACGGACAACGGGTAACGCCCCCCGGACGCGGGGCAGTTGGGACAGATCACCGATTCGGCGCTTTTTGGGGCACCAGACCGCGATCTACGCGCGAAGAAATGTGTCGTCGACGTAAATCCTGCGGAGAAGCGGGGAAGAGGACTCGCCGGGTCAGTATCCACCACGGGCGGGCGGGTAGCCGTACCCGCCCGCCTGGGCGGGCGCCGCTTGGGCCTCGCGGTCGTAGAACGGGCGGGCGTTCGCCCGCAGCCACAGGGCCACCGGGTCGTAGTCGTCGGACATCGCCACGGTCGACACCGGCAGCCCGTCCGGGACCGCGCCGATCGACTGCTGCATCATCGCGCGCACCGAGTCCACGGCGGGCGGACTGGTGTCGTAGACATCCAGACCGATCGCGAGATACGGCGCCCCGAGCGCGGGCTGCACCCAGGCGCGGCGGAGGGTGCGGACCGCCGGGGTACGGTGGGCGTTCTGCGTGAGCAGGCCGTAGAACTGCGGGACCTCGATCGCCGGCTCCGTCAGGCGCAGGGGCCCTGCGGGCTGGCGCTCCAGGCCGGTGGCGATGCGGCGCAGGTCCAGCCAGGGGATGCCGACGCCGCCGCCGGGGGCGTGCGGGTTGAGCCAGAGGCCGAAGTGGTCGGGGTAGAGGGTGCGGGCCACGTCCAGGCCGTCGACCACCTCGTAGGAGCGGTTCCAGCCGCTGGCGGAGAGCTCCTGGGCGGAGGTCACGCAGGGGGCGTAGCCGTAGCCCTCCACGTGCATGTTTCCGTACTGGGCGTCCGGGGAGCCGGACTGGCCGTGCCACAGGAGCATCCAGATCTGGCCGGAGTGGGGGGTCGCGAGGGCGCGCAGGAGCGCCTCGTAGGCGTCGTAGCGCCCGGGCGTCACCTGGCGCAGCATGTGCTCGACCTGGCCGGTCGCGGTGCCGCTGGCGCTCACGTGTACCGCCCCTTCTGGTGGTTGGCCTGCGTTGGGGTCCAGCTTAAGCGCCCAATGGGTGGGGGCTCAGTGTCCGTTGGCGAGTGCGGGTGCGTCGTGGCTTGTCGCGCCCTGCGGCAGAGCCGCAAATCGACACAGCCCCGCGCCCCCGGGCCAGCTGCCCTCAACGGCGATTGCTAGTGACCCTGTGTATAGAAAGGACGCACTGTCTGGCGCATCCACTCCGCCACCGGGTCCTGTGTCACGTCGAGGAGGACCAGGTTGACCGGCCATTTGACCTCGGCCCTGGTGAGGGCGCGGGACAGGGCGTCCATGGGGGCCGCCCTCAGGTCGCCGTCCCAGTTGGTCAGTTCCACACCCACGAACATGACCGGGTCGGCGGTCTCGATCGCGGCCAGGCAGCGGCGGGCGGTGCCGACCACGCCGATGGCGGCGAACTCGGCGGAGGCCGCGGCGAGGAAGTCGACCGGGTCGTCCTGCCAGTCGGGTTCGAAGAGGCGGACCCGGCCGCCGCTGGTGGGGCCGTCCAGGGCGCTGCGGCCGATGCGGCACAGTTCGGCCACGGCGGCGGGCGGGAGCGGGATGCCGACCACGCCGTCCGGGTTCACCGCGATGCCCACCTGCGGGGGCAGCCCGCGGGCGAACTCCACCGCGGGCGCGATCGTGAACGACAGATGCGAGCCGACGACCTGGCGGAACTGCTCCTCGGAGCTGAAGACCGGGACGAAGGCCTGCCCGTCGATGTCCAGCGTGGGCAGGTCCAGGGGTCCGCTGTGCGGGCCGCCGCCGCTGGGCAGCGGGACCCAGACGAAGCTGCGGGACAGCACCTCGATGATCCGGCCGCCGGCCGAGGGCAGGCCGAGGGAGACCGAGAGCACCTCCTCCAGCTCGTTGCCGGGCCATCCGCCGTGCGGATGCGGGTGGGGGTACGCCTGACCGGGGAAGTCCGCCGGGAAGTCCATCTACCTACCGCCTGCTGGTGAAACCGCCTGCTGTAAACGTGCTGTGACGGAAAAGGCTAGCGGCTCAGTCCGCGAAGTCGATCCGGCGCAGCACGTCCGCCGCGTCCCGGTCCAGCAGGACCGCCGAGCCCACGCCGTGCGGCAGGTCGCCGCGCTCCACGGCGCACAACAGGCGGGCGGCGGCCCGGCGGTGGCGCAGGAACGCGTACCGCGAGACGCCCCGGCCGCGCTCGCGCTGGCCGTCGAGCGCGGTGTCCGGGCTGACGTCGAGGAACACCAGGTGCAGGGTGCCGCCGCGGCGGTGGGCGGCGCGGGCCAGCCAGCCGCGCACCCAGGTCTGGGTGCCGCAGTCGTGCACGACGGCTCCGGACGCGGAGCGCAGGGTGCGGCGCAGTCCGGCGTAGTGGGCGAGGCGGACCAGGGGGCGGTAGACCGCGTACGGGAGGAGGCCAGATATACGGGACGCCCGAGTCTCCCAGCGGTCCCTCGCGTCCTGGCTGTCGACGCGGGCTCCGTCGCCGCTGACCGCGCGCCGCATCAGCGTGGACTTGCCGCTGCCGGGCAGGCCGGTGACCACGACCAGGTCGCGGCGGCCGAAGCGGAGTCCGTGCGGGCTGCGGCCGGCGCGCTCGCGGAGGTCGCGGACGACCGGTGCCGGGCGGGCCGGGCATGCCTCCCCGGCCGGGGCCGAGGGCTGCTCGGGCAGCGTTACGGCCGAGGTCGTGGCGTACACCGTGGTCCTTGTCACCGTGATCGTCCTCCCTGCGGGGTCAGGAAAGATTCTCCCCAACGAACGTAAAGAGAAGGTAATGCACGGTGTCTCGCGGTTCCGTTCGCTTCCGGCCACAGGCCTGTTACAAAGCCTGTGCGATGATGTGCGCGCCTAACTGCATACCGGCCGCTTGAATCCGCGCGGGAGAGTCCCCGGTCGTACGTCGTCAGTCGTACGACGCTCGGGGCGCCGAAGGAGCAAGTCCCTCCCTTGAATCTCTCAGGCCCAGTTACCGCGCGGGCGAGGCACATCTGAAAAGCGGACCGCCGTCGCCGGTGGTCCCACCCAAGGTGCAACCCGTGACCCGTGCGTGTCCCGCGCGGTCATGGCGAACCTCTCAGGTTCCGATGACAGATGGGGAGGAACGACCTCGCCGTCATGCCTTGGGAGACCGACCGATGAGCAGTACCGCCGCCCCCCGTCGTACCGCGCTCGACGCGCTGCACCGCTCGCTCGGTGCGACGATGACCGACTTCGCCGGCTGGGACATGCCGCTGCGCTACGGCTCCGAGCGCGACGAACACCTCGCCGTCCGCACGAAGGCCGGCCTCTTCGACCTCTCGCACATGGGCGAGATCACGGTCACCGGACCGGACGCGGCCCAACTCCTCAACTACGCGCTCGTCGGCAACATCGCCTCCGTGGGCGTCGGCCGCGCCCGCTACACCATGATCTGCCAGGCCGACGGCGGCATCCTCGACGACCTCATCGTCTACCGGCTGGCCGAGACCGAGTACATGGTCGTCGCCAACGCGTCCAACGCCCAGATTGTCCTGGACTCGCTGGTCGAGCGAGCCGAGGGCTTCGACGCCGACGTCCGCGACGACCGTGACGCGTACGCGCTGCTCGCCGTCCAGGGCCCCGAGTCCCCCGGCATCCTCGCCTCGCTCACCGACGCCGACCTCGACGGCCTCAAGTACTACGCCGGTCTGCCCGGCACGGTCGCGGGTGTCCCCGCGCTGATCGCGCGCACCGGCTACACCGGCGAGGACGGCTTCGAGCTGTTCGTCGCCCCCGGTGACGCGGAGAAGCTGTGGGAGGCACTGACCGAGGCCGGAGCCGCGGCCGGGCTGATCCCCTGCGGCCTGTCCTGCCGGGACACGCTCCGCCTGGAGGCGGGCATGCCGCTGTACGGCCACGAGCTGTCGACCGCCCTCACCCCGTTCGACGCCGGGCTCGGCCGGGTCGTGAAGTTCGAGAAGGACGGCGACTTCGTCGGGCGCACGGCTCTTGAGGCCGCCGCCGAGCGCGCCGCCGAGCAGCCGCCGCGCGTCCTGGTCGGCCTGATCGCCGAGGGCCGCCGGGTCCCGCGCGCCGGGTACTCCGTCGTCGCCGACGGCCGGGTGATCGGCGAGATCACCTCCGGCGCCCCCTCCCCCACGCTGGGCAGGCCCATCGCGATGGCCTACGTCGACGCCGCGCACTCGGCGCCGGGCACGGCCGGTGTCGGCGTGGACATCCGGGGCAGCCACGAGCCGTACGAGGTCGTGGCGCTGCCGTTCTACAAGCGCCGGAAGTGACAGTCGTCGTAGCGTCGAGTCCGTGACCGGGCGGATCGCCTCTGTTCCCCCTGTTCGGCGATCCCTTCCGCATTCCCCCCTTCACCAGCACTCCCCCGCGTACAGGAGAATTCACGCCATGAGCAACCACCCCGAGAATCTGCGGTACAGCAAGGAACACGAGTGGCTGACGGCCGCCGTCGACGGTGTCGCGACCGTCGGCATCACCGAGTACGCGGCCAACGCGCTCGGCGACGTCGTCTACGCCCAGCTCCCCGAGGTCGGCACCACGGTGACCGCGGGCGAGTCCTGCGGCGAGCTGGAGTCGACCAAGTCGGTGTCGGACCTGTACGCGCCGGTCACCGGTGAGGTCGTGGAGATCAACTCGGCCGTCGTGGACGAACCCGCACTGGTCAACTCCGAGCCCTTCGAGGGCGGTTGGCTGTTCAAGGTGCGGATCACGGAGGAGCCCGGCGACCTGCTCTCCGCCGACGAGTACACCGCCTTCACCGCCGGCTGAGGAGTCGCAGAACCATGTCCGTCCTGAACACGCCCCTGCACGAGCTCGACCCGGACATCGCCGCCGCGGTCGACGCCGAGCTGCGCCGTCAGCAGTCCACGCTGGAGATGATCGCCTCGGAGAACTTCGCTCCGGTCGCGGTCATGGAGGCGCAGGGCTCCGTCCTCACCAACAAGTACGCCGAGGGGTACCCGGGCCGTCGTTACTACGGCGGCTGCGAGTACGTCGACGTGGCCGAGCAGATCGCGATCGACCGGGTCAAGGAGCTGTTCGGCGCCGAGTACGCCAACGTGCAGCCGCACTCGGGCGCCTCCGCCAACCAGGCCGCCCTGTTCGCGCTGGCCCAGCCCGGCGACACCATCCTCGGCCTCGACCTGGCGCACGGCGGCCACCTCACCCACGGGATGCGGCTGAACTTCTCGGGCAGGCAGTTCGACGTGGTCGCCTACCACGTGGACGCGCAGACCGGTCTGGTCGACATGGCCGAGCTGGAGAAGCTCGCCAAGGAGCACCGCCCGAAGGTCATCATCGCGGGCTGGTCGGCGTACCCGCGGCAGCTGGACTTCGCCGAGTTCCGCCGGATCGCGGACGAGGTCGAGGCGTACCTGTGGGTCGACATGGCGCACTTCGCGGGCCTGGTGGCGGCCGGCCTCCACCCGAACCCCGTCCCGTACGCGGACGTCGTCACCTCCACCACCCACAAGACGCTGGGCGGCCCGCGCGGCGGGATCATCCTCGCCAGGCAGTCGTTCGCGAAGAAGCTGAACTCCTCCGTCTTCCCCGGCTTCCAGGGCGGTCCGCTGGAGCATGTGATCGCCGCCAAGGCCGTCTCCTTCAAGGTCGCGGCGGGCGAGGACTTCAAGGAGCGCCAGCGGCGTACGGTTGAGGGTGCCAGGCTGCTCGCCGAGCGCCTGGTGCGGGACGACGTGAAGGCCGTAGGGGTCGACGTCCTGTCGGGCGGCACGGACGTGCACCTCGTCCTGGTCGACCTGCGGAACTCCGAACTCGACGGACAGCAGGCCGAGGACCGGCTCCACGAGGTCGGCATCACGGTCAACCGCAACGCCGTCCCGAACGACCCGCGGCCCCCGATGGTCACCTCCGGCCTGCGCATCGGCACGCCGGCGCTGGCGACCCGCGGCTTCGGTGCCGAGGACTTCGCCGAGGTCGCGGACGTCATCGCGGAGACGCTCAAGCCGTCGTACGACGTGGCGGGCCTGAAGGCCCGGGTCACGGCGCTGGCGGAGAAGTACCCGCTGTATCCGGGTCTGTAGTCCGCGTATCGGGCCCTGCCCGGTCCGCCGGGCTGTAGTCGCCCACCGGGGGCGCCGCGCACACTGGGAGGTGTGCGCGGCGCTCCATCCCTTGCACCACCCCGCACGTCTTGCGTTCTGAGGAGTCACCGTGGCCATCTCGGTCTTCGACCTGTTCTCGATCGGCATCGGCCCGTCCAGCTCCCACACGGTCGGCCCGATGCGGGCGGCCCGCATGTTCGCGCGCCGGCTGCGCAACGAGGAGCTGCTGGACTCCGTCGCCTCCGTCCGCACCGAGCTCTACGGCTCGCTCGGCGCGACCGGGCACGGGCACGGCACCCCGAAGGCGGTGCTGCTCGGCCTGGAGGGCGAGTCGCCGCGCACGGTGGACGTGGAGGGGGCCGACGAACGGGTCGAGCAGATCAAGGCCGCCGGACGCATCCGGCTCCTCGGCGAGCACGAGATCCCGTTCGACTTCGACGCCGACCTGAAGCTGCACCGCCGTAAAGCCCTGCCGTACCACGCGAACGGCATGACGCTGTGGGCGTACGACGCGGCGGGCGCCGAGCTGCTGTCCAAGACGTACTACTCGGTGGGCGGCGGATTCGTCGTCGACGAGGAGGCGGTCGGCGCCGACCGGATCAAGCTGGACGACACGGTCCTCAAGTACCCCTTCCGCACCGGCGACGAGCTGCTGCGCCTCACCCAGGAGACCGGTCTGTCGATCTCCGCGCTGATGCTGGAGAACGAGCGGGCCTGGCGCACGGAGGAGGAGATCCGGGCCGGGCTGCTGGAGATCTGGCGGGTGATGGGGGCGTGCGTGTCGCGGGGCATGTCGCGGGAGGGCATCCTGCCCGGCGGCCTCAGGGTCCGCCGCAGGGCCGCCATGTCGGCACGCCAACTCCGGGCGGAGGGCGACCCGTTGGCGCACGCGATGGAGTGGATCACGCTCTACGCGATGGCGGTGAACGAGGAGAACGCGGCGGGCGGGCGGGTGGTCACCGCCCCCACGAACGGCGCGGCCGGCATCATCCCGGCGGTCCTCCATTACTACATCAACTTCGTACCCGGCGCCGACGAGGACGGGGTCGTCCGCTTCATGCTCGCGGCCGGCGCCATCGGCATGCTCTTCAAGGAGAACGCGTCCATCTCCGGAGCCGAGGTCGGCTGCCAGGGCGAGGTCGGCTCGGCGTGTTCGATGGCGGCGGGCGCCCTGGCCGAGGTGCTGGGGGGCAGCCCGGAGCAGGTCGAGAACGCCGCCGAGATCGGCATGGAACACAACCTCGGCCTCACCTGCGACCCCGTCGGCGGCCTCGTCCAGATCCCCTGCATCGAACGCAACGGCATGGCCGCGGTGAAGGCGGTGACCGCCGCGCGCATGGCGATGCGGGGGGACGGGTCCCACAAGGTGTCCCTCGACAAGGTCATCAAGACGATGAAGGAGACGGGGGCGGACATGAGCGTGAAGTACAAGGAGACGGCTCGGGGTGGGTTGGCGGTCAATATCATCGAGTGCTGAGGCAGCGGTCCCTGACCAGCACGTTCGTGTCTTTCAGTGCTGTCGGGGCCTTCCCTGCTTACTCGGCGGAAAATCCCCGAGAAGTCCCTGGGACAGGCTTGAAAGTCCCCGAAAAGTCCCCAGGAAATCTCACGGGATGAGCGTACGATCTAGGGTTCACGAATCCGCGATCTCGCTTCCCATCCGCCTGACCGCCGACCGTCGTCAGGACGTATCAAATCGATCCCTTGAGACCGACAGACCTGCTCTCCCCCGGGATCTGGCGTCCTTGGTGGCAGGGGGGAAGATAGACGAACTGTCCCGTGGGGTGTACCGGCGGGCAGACGCCCCGGAGACCGCACATTCAGACCTCGCCGTGTGCGCGGGCTCCTCACGCTGCCGTGGGTGGTGAGTCCGCCCTGGCCCTGAACGAGCTGATCGACGACATCCCCACGGCAGTGCACATCGCCGTGCCGCGCGGTACACACCGCCCCACGATTTCTTACCCGCCGACCGTGGTGGCGCAGTATGCCTCGAAGACCTTCCCCCTCGGAGCCGAGCGGTTCGAAGCAGCCCCGGGAGAGACCATCCCCGTATACAACGCAGCCCGCAGCGTCGTCGACGCGATGCGCCACCGCAACCGTGTCGGCGAACTCCAGCACATCGCGCGCGGGTTGGATACCCTCTCCGTCATCCGTCCTGCCGTAGAGGCGGTGCTCGCCTGACGGCCAACCCGGCGCGCGACACCACGGCCGGCCGCGTCTACAACCGCCTGTGCAACCTGACTCGCCGCAACAGCCGGTCCACAGGCGAGATGATGGCTTGGCATGATGGCTCAGACAGGGAGCTGTGTAGGTCGAATCATTGCCTTGCCGAGGAGCGGAGAGCGCAAGGGGAGCGCGGACGCCTTTGGACGGTGCGACACGGGGGTGCGATACGCGTCACCTGTGAGGAGTTGGGCATCATGATGGCGGCCTACAGCATGGGCTGGCGCCCCGAGTTGGCTCCGGCTCGGATCTCGACTTCGCGAAAGCGGTCGCCCTGCTCCCGTCCGTGCGCTTCGCGCTTATCCGGGTAGGAGTCCGGATGGGGTTGCTGCTGCCGGGCCCGAGCCGGTGGGCGGCCTGTTCGCGATCGTCTTCCCGTTGACGCTGATCTCCAGCATCTACGTCTCCCCACAGAAGATGCCCCATTGGCTGGGCCAGGCCACCCTCTGGCACCCCCTCTCCTCCACGGCCAGCGCCACGCGAATGCTCTTCTGCGCACCGACGGGACAGGGGCCGTCCCGGCCGGCGAAGCATGCGTTGCTGCTGGCGGGGGTGTGACCAGCGGCGACGTTGTGTTCCTGCTGTTGGTGGTGCGGAGGTTTCGGAGGCTCAGCCGGTAGGCACGCCTCTTCGTCCTTTTCTGGAAAGCGAGTTCGGCCGATTCCGTTGCTGGGCGTGAGTCGTACCGCCATGCTTTCGGACATGGATCTGGGGGATGTGCCAAGGCCACACGCAGCGATGGTGGACGTGTTGAGTCAGGAGCTCCACAGGATTCGCGCCCTCGGCATGCTGCGGCTGCACGAGGCGGGCCTCGTCGAGCTGCCGGGAGTGCTCGCGCGATCCACAGGTACGGACGGGCGGCCGGGACCGAGGGAGGGGGAGGTCGACACGGTCGCGGTGGAGAACGCACTGCGGCGCGCGGTCGACGGGCTCGACCCCGGACAGCGCGAGGTGGGCCTGATGACCTTCGGTCTGCTGCCACGCACGCGTGCTCTGCCGGGCAAGGAGCGCCGGGACAGGGCTGCCGAGCTGGCGGACGTCGGCTTCGATCGCTTTCGCAAGCACCACGAGAAGCTGCTCATCCGTCAGGTCGCCGAGGCGATCCTGGCCGGAGCCGAAGCTGTGGGAGTCGGCGCGCCGGTGACGAACGGTGACGCGGCCGGGCCGGGGACCGTCGTGCCCGCCCCGACACCGTGGCCGGTGGTCGAAACGCCTGAGGCGTACCCCGCGCCCGGGTCGTCCGGACCGCCTGCGCCCTTGCGGACGGGGCGGCATCGGGTGGCCACGCGCTTTCCGCATGGCGAAGTGACGATCACCCTGCACGTCGCGCCCATCGAGCTGATCGAGGACGTCGATGTTCTGGTGTCGTCGGAGAACATCTACTTCGAGATGTCCAAGACGTTCCGCCGCACGGTCTCCGGGAGCCTGCGCCGGGCGGGGGCGACGAAGGACGCCGGCGGGCGGATCGTGGACGATGTGATCGCGCGTCAGTTGAAGTCCTGGAGCGAGCGCTCGGTGCCGTCCGGGCTGCCCGTGGCCCCCGGCACGGTGGCGGTGACCCCG
This sequence comes from Streptomyces sp. NPDC001100, assembly GCF_053598575.1. Classification (NCBI taxonomy): domain Bacteria; kingdom Bacillati; phylum Actinomycetota; class Actinomycetes; order Kitasatosporales; family Streptomycetaceae; genus Streptomyces; species Streptomyces sp. NPDC001100. Next base: position 70,632 of record NZ_JBSFKO010000004.1, on the reverse strand, counting down.
GCGGGCGCACTGGCGGCGCGCGGGGTGCGCAGAATCTTCCATGCGGCGGTCACCACTCCGTCCGCGACCGGGAACGGCTACGAGACAGCGCCGGAAGCCGTCGCCCAGGCGGTCCTGCGTGTCTTCAGGCTGGCGGGTGAGGAGCGAGAATCCGGCAGGCTCCCGCTGCGGGCCGTCGCGCTGCCCTTGTTCGGCGCGGGGCGCGGCGGCCTTGCCGCGCGCGAGAGTGCGGAGGCTGTTCTCGGGGCGCTGGAGATCGCCCTTGCGACCGACCCCGACTGGTCGGTGCACCTGGTGACACGCAACGCCGTCAGCGCGGCCGCCGTACTGGACGCACTCGCCGCCCGACGCCGGTGAGCCGGGCGGTGCGACGGTGATGGCCATGACGGCTGGGGACGGCATGCTCAGTCGGCTTCGGTGAGGCGGTATTTCTTTGTCTCGCCTTTGGGTAGGTGGATGATGACCCACCCGTCCTTGATGACGTACAGGTAGCCGTGATTGCTCGCCCGGTAGCCGTCTGTGGTGGGCTCGGCGGGGACGGTGATCTGCTCGGACTTCTTGTGGCGGGCGTCCTGGTGGAGCCAGGTGCCGTTGTAGTAGATCTTTCCGCTCACGGTCTGGCACAGCCGGATGAGGTTCGATTCTGTCGTGTAGGTGTGCAGCAGTGTCGCTCCGGCGCCGTCCGGGATGTGGGCGGCCACGGTGGCGGGGCAAGGTGGTCCGGCCCTGAGCGGGAGCGCGGTGGACGGATCGGCGGAGTTGTTCATGAACCAGAACACGCCGCCGCCGATCACCGCCAGCGCCACCACCAGCCCCGTGACGAGCCACGGTGTGCTGCCGCGTCGGCGGGTGCGCGCGGGTGCAGGCGTCTGCTGAAGTCGGGGGGCCACCTGCGGCACCGGCTGCGCGGGCGGCGTGACGTGTTTCTGTGGCTGCGGTTGCACATGCGGTCGAGGGTGGGGCCGGGGCGTCTGGAGCGGAAGGCCGTTCGCCGGACTCGGCCCCGGTCGCGGGGCGGCCCGCTGGTGCTGGGCCGCCCGTCGGTGCTGGGAGGCGTAGTCGTCCAGGACGCGCAGCGCGTCGTCGCGGTAGGAGGGCGGGCGGCCGGAGGTGAGGAAGGCCGTGTGCAGGGCGTTATGCCAGTCGGCCGCGCTGGGCCGTGTACTCGTCGAGAACGGGTCGTCGAGCGCGCGGCCGAACATCTGTCGTAGTGTCGGGTCCAATCGGGCAGGGAATCCCGAGGGCTTGATCCACTGCCCCTTCCGGGGGCCTTGCGGCCAGCGCGGACCGCCCGGGTTGAGGAACAGGCCGCGGTAGAGCGCCAGGGCGAGGGCGAAGCGGTCGCTGAACCGGTCGTGTGCCGGGATCACGTCGGCGATGCGGCGGGGATCTGTCCACTCCTGCGTGGCGACCCCGTGCGTGGCCGGCTTGCTCCACGAGGTCAGCCCGTCGCAGTCGATCAGATATGCGTGTGTGTCCTGTCCGCGCCACACGAGGTTCTTCGCGGACAGGTCCCCGTGGGTGAGCTTGAGATCCTCCAGCTCCTTGAAGATGTCGCACACACGCAGGAGTACACCGACGCGTACCCGGGCCTCGGGCGGTGTCGGCTCGGCCCGGGCCAGGTAGAGGAAGTCGAGCGTACGGGCCGCCTGACGGCCGTCCGCGTCCGTGAACATGAAGGACTGCGGGATGAGGGGCAGCACGACGCCCGCCACACTGCCGCCCTTGCCGTGGATCACGTCGATGGGCCAGTTGATGGACGATTCGGCGGTCGTGGCGAGCCCTCCGCGTACAGCGGAGCCCTTGCCCTTCTCGGCGCGGCGCACGGCCTCCTCGCCGAGGAGAGCCAACTCGTGCAGCCGGTGGACCTCGGACGTCGCGGACACGGGAGCCTTGTACTCCTTGTAGACCCGCTCCACTCCGTCCTGGTCGGTGCAGTGGTACAGCAGCCCCTGGCCGCCGTCTTTGTTGAAGGGGTGCGGCGCGACATGGTATCTGCGGCCGAGCCTACTGTTCATGGCGCGCATCGGTCATCCGTCCCACGACTGCCGTGACCACACCACTAGAGCGGTCCGGTCGTCGTGCGAGCCGCGGCGCCGGTAGCGCAGCGAGTCCGCCATCGCGGCGGCGTCGCAGGGCTGTGCCCAGCGTTCGGCGAGCCAGGCGCGCACCGCGGGTGAGCCGAAGGCGTCCTCAGCCAGCCCGTCCGAGGCCAGGATCAGACAGTCGCCCGGGCTCTCCTCAGCCAGCGAGGCATACTCGGCCAGCTCCGCGGGAGCGGGGTGGGGCAGCGCGGCGGAGACCCGGTTGACCGGTCCGCCGTCGCGAGGGAAGACGGTCTCCCACTCCGCCCCGGCCAGCCGCATCACCGCACAGTCCCCGACCCGGGTAGCCCAGCCGGTGCCCGTGGCAGGGAGCAGTACCAAGACGGCCGTACAGGACAAGTCCCTGTCCGTCAGGCCCAGGCTCCCCACCGTGCGAAAAGGCACCAGCCGCGCGCATGCCGCCTCAAGGACACCGCCGAGTACGGCGCGCGGGTCGGCCGCGAGCTGTCCGGCAGTGACCGTGCGGGCCGTCTCGCACAACAGGGAGGACAGGAGGGTGGCCCCGATCTGCGAGGTCGACGGACGTGAGCCCAGGCCGTCGCAGACCGCCGCGACCAGCAGTGAGCCGTCGTCGGAGAGGGTGAACTGGTAGGCGTCCTGTGCTGTGCTGCCGCCGTTCAGGTGCGACTGCCCGGCGAGGCTCGCCGCGCCCAGCCATCGGTCGCCCAGTAGTCCGCCGTCGGCCCGCAGCCCGGGCAGCGAGGTCGTGGGCGGCGCGAGGCGGGGGAGCGGAAGCGGTTGCAGGTGGTCGCCCACACACGGTGCGTCGGTGGGCAGGGTGCGGGGTGGGGCGACGGACGGAAGAGTGAGGGGCGCCGTGCTCTCTCCGGCGGATGGGCAGGCGTCGGTGCGGGTCTCGGCATCAGACGGACCGGGGGCGAGAACGTGCTCCACGGTGGCAGCCTCGGGCTCAGTCGGCGGGCCCGTGGGGATCGGCGGCCCGGCCGAGGGCAGCGGGCCCCTGCTCGCCGTCTCCGGATCACCGGGGGCGCCGTGCCGGGAACCCCTAGGCTGGACATCCCCCGTGTCCGTCGTGGTGAGTTCCCCGTCCGGGGCGGCGGCCTCGTGGTCTGCTACGGGGCTCCGGTCGCCGGCGTCGCCCGCTTCTGGAGCCGCGTGCCGGCCCCGGCGGCGGCCGAAGGGTGTGCTGAAGAGGGTCACGCTCAGTTCACCGTGCGCTGGTCGAGCGGGAGTTGGGTGAGCTTCGTTCCGTCGAGCGGCACCGAGAGCGCGCCCCCGGTGGTCGAGGAGAAGCTGCTGGAGGTGGTCCGGATGCTCCTCAGCACCGTGCGCAGGATCTCGCGCACGGCCGTCCCCGGGTCGCTCTCGTCGGTGAAGAAGGCGAAGCCCGTCGAGACCCGCTGGATCGCGTCCCGGTTCGCCTGACCGAAGCCGAAGCTCACGATCTGCGCCCCGTACTTGTCGTCCCTGGAGGTGACCTGATCCCGGGTGTGGGTCCAGTCGACGCCCGCGTTGTGCTCGCCGTCGCTGATGAAGAAGATCACCGGTTGGTGATAGGCGCTGCCCTTGCCGAGGCCCTTGATGCCGTCGCGCAGCGCGTCACCGGAGGCACGCAGCCCCTCGTCGAAGTTGGTGCCGCCCTGCGGTGAGAGCACGGGCATGTCGGCGTACGCTATGTCGGTCAGGGGCAGAACGGCCTCGGCCCGGTCGGAGAAGGTCACCACAGCGAGCCGTGCGATCTCGCCGGTGGCCGGGTCGCCTTTGATCGCCGACTTGATCTCGGGGAGGGCTTCGTTGACGGCGGTCATGGGCGGCCCCGCCATCGAATACGAGACGTCGATGCAGAGGCAGACGGGAAACACGGCGGGGCGTTCTACGTTCGAGAATGCAGACATTCCTGTCCTGACGTGGTTCGGTGATCGAAGAGGGAAAAGAGGAAATGGGCAGAAGAACCGCCGTACGGGAACGGCGCGTTTCCCGCATTCCTGTTTCTCTGTCCGACTGCAATGTGATGTCGGCGCGGAGGACGAGTGGACGTCATTGCGTCCGGAATCGAACGCGCCGAAAGGTGCGGTTGTGCAAGCCCGTGCAGTTACTGATAAAAGTATGCACGTGTGTGGGCGGTCGGTCTGTGGTTTCGGCCAAATACCCGGAAAGAACCCGGAAGGCGCCCGGATTTCACCTCGGGCCGGGCGCGAAGCCCAGCCCGAGCGCGAAGCCCAGTCGAGGACAGGCCGCCGGGCCGGCGGTGTCAGGTCCCGGTGCCGTCCGGGGCGTCCGGGGGCCCGACCCTGACCCGGAAAGGCTTCAGCAGTTCATCGACCCACCGCACGCCATCCGCGTCGTCGAGGTCACGCGCAGGTTCGTCGGTGGCCTCCAGCAGATCGCTGTGCGCGCAGCGGTCGAACAGCACCAGCGACACCTCCGGGAAAGCGAGCCTCGACCCGTAGAGGAAGCCCTGCGCCCAGGGGGCCTCGGCGCGAAGCCAGTGCGCCCAGCGACGGGTGAAGGCGTACTCCGTGGGCTTGGAGCGCACCAGCCAGTCGTCCTCCTGCTGAACGGCATTGAGGTCGAACAGGCTGTGCAGCGAGAGCAGCGCCACGTCGCCGGCCAGCCGAACCTGTGAGAGCCGCTTGCCCTCCAGCTCTCTGCGCGGCAGGACACGGGTGGGACTCGCGCCGTCGAAGCTGATGTCGCGCAGCAGCCTCTCAGCCAGCGCCGTCGTCGGTTCGGGCGCCGCGTACAGGTAGGAGTAGGGGGCATTGGGGGTGCCGTCGAACCGGCCGCCGCCGAAGTGGTGGTCCTGGGGCGTGGGGTTGAACTCGACCGCCTCGCGCTTGCGCGAGTGCACCCTGTACAAGACCCGGCCGGCCTCCCAGTCGACCCGCTTCGGTTCGGCCGTGCCTTTGTCGGGCAGTCGTGCGCCTCGGGCCATGTCAGTCCTCCTCTCCCACGACGCTCGCCGCAGCGAGCAGTTGTCCGTCCAGACCCCTGCCCAGCAGGGTCGCTGGGGGCGCGGCCAGCCAAGGGTTGGGGCCGAGCCACCAGTCGGCCACGCCCCAGGGATCTTCCGCGGCGCCCAACAGGCGATTGACGGCGACGACCACGTCCCGGGGCCGGCCGGAGCCGTCGAACTGGAAGGCCGGTAGCCCCTCCGTGCCGTCGCAGCGCCGCAGGCGGATCAGCTCGGGGGCAGTCGCCTCGACACCGAAGTTGTCCCTCAGGTCGTCCTCGGAGAGCGCGGGCTCCGCCAACAGCCGCTCGTACGGCGAGGGTTGATCCTGCACACCGTCCGACACGGAAGGCCCGGTCGCATACGGTCCCGCCGACCGGTCGCCGAACGAGGCGAACGAGGCCAGCAGTACGTGCGGCAGGGGCGACGGCGTGCCGCTGAACCGCCGCTCGACCGCGCGGACCTCCTCCTCCGGCAGCGCGGCGCGCAGATGGGCCGCGACGGCACGGGCCACCGCCCGCTGCCGCCCCTCGTCGCCCCCTTCGGCGGCCAGATCGAGCAATGCGTCGAGTTGGTTCCGGTCTTCCGGGGTGAGTTTCTCTCGTATCCCCTGCCGATCTCTCGTCAGCGCGCCGATGAGTCGTGCCTCGTCCTCGTCCATGCGCCCCCCTCTGGGATCGGGATGGATCCGTACGGTAGTGAGGTACCGTACTTTTGGCAATTGACCGGTCTTGATAATCGGGTGGCTGTATAGCATTCGGCGGGCCTGGCCGACGGAATTCCGGAAGTTCGCCCCGGAGCCTCGGCCTGAAGTCCGGCGGGGAACGCCGCGAGCCGTGCGCAGCGGTCGGGCGCGGAAATGGCATATGCCGAATCGGGGTGGGGAATGACTGGAAACGCAATGGGCGGCACCGGCCAGGAGGAGCTGCTGGAGCGGGTGGCCGAGTTGTTGGAGGCCGCCGAGCGGTCCCTGGCGGCGGAGGCTCGGCGCGAGCCGCCCGACCTGGGTGAGGCCGAGACTCTGCTCGCCACACTGTGCGCCACGGTCACGGACGCCCAGCAACGCTTCGTGGTGTACGAGATGTCCCTGACCGCCGCGGCGATGCGCTGTGCCCGAGAACCGGCGGGCTATCGGCTCGACCGGCTGCGCGAGCGGTTCGCCACCGTGTGCACGCTCGCCGCCGACCTGTGCGGCGACGGCGGACCGGAACCCGAGCGCCTCGCGAAGGTCGACCTGACCTGCGCCTGGGCCTTCCACGTGGCGGACCGCTTGAGCCGCGCCGAGCCCGGCGCGGCCCGTGACGCGGACGTGGACCTGATCGTCCGGCTGCTGGGCGACCTGCTGGACGGACCCGACCACGTTTTCGTCGCCGAACCCGCCCGGTGTCGAGCCGTCCTCGGCCTCGTCCTGTCCGACCGCTCGCGCTGCCCGGACTACCGCAACCCCGCACGGCTCGCCGACCGCCGGAACGCCATCGCGCTGCTCGCCGCCGCGCGGGCGGCCGACGATCTCGACACCTCGCTGGAGCCCGTCGTAACCTTCGAGTTCGTCCAGCTCTCCGCTCTCGACCTCGACGACCGCTTCCGCGCCGACCCCTCTCCCGCCACGGTCGAAGCCGGGGCCGAGGAGGCGCTCACCCTGCTCGACCTGACGGCGGCGTTGCTCGACGAGGACGAGCCGGAGAACGCGGCGGAACTGGGCACGCTCCTGTGCGATCTGCTGCTCGAACTCTCCACCACCCAGCGGCATCAGGGCCGGGCCGTCGACTGGTACCGGGCGGCGCTCGCTCGTCCCGGCCTGACGGATGAGATCACGCTCGGCCTGAAGAAGGGGCTGCTCCACGCCCTGTGCTCGCGCTCCGAGGAGAACCGGAGCGCGCAGCGGGCCGGCGACCCCACCCCGGCGCGGGACCGCGAGGCCGCCGTAGAACTGGTGGAGGCGGTGTTGGCGGCGCACCCCGCGACGCACTCCGCCGCGCGTGCCGCCGGCGCGGGTGGAAGTTCCGCGGTGCACGGTGCGGCGGTGGACGACGAGTTCGTGTCGTACTTCGACACCCTCGTCCAACTGCTCTGGCAGGACTTGTCGGAAGGCGTACTGGGCGACCGGCAGCACGACCGGCTCGCGGTGTGCGCGCGGCAGCTCATACCCCTCATCGGGCCGGAGGACGACGACCGGGCCGAAGTCGTCCTCAAGGCCGCGATCGTGCTCGGGCAGCGTGCCGTACGACGGGGGATGCCCCTGACCTACGGTGTCGTCGAACAGGCCGTCAGGGCCGGCCGGCCGGAATCCGTCATCGCCATCGAACGCACCGCGCCAGACGTCGTACGGGATGTCCGCGAGGCCGTCGACCTGCTGCGCACCGGGGTGGGGCTCTACCCGCACGACAACGAACTCCACCTCTACGCACAGGGGTTCCTCGGTGTGGCGCTGCTGCTGGACTTCGCCTGTCGGCTGCCCGTGGCCGAGCCCACGGTGCTGGGCGAGGCGCTGCGCCGCATGCGGGTGGCGCTGGAACGTCTGCCCGAGCGCGCCGGGCTGGGGGACGCCGACTTCAGGGGCTCGTTCCTCATCGCCCTGATGTACCGGGTCTGGTACGCGGAACCCTTCGTACGCTCGGCGGCCTCCCCGAACGGCCGGGCACTGCCCGACGTGTCTGGGTTCCCGACTGTCGAGGACGACGTGCAGTTGCTCAACGCGGTGCTCAGCGCCTCCGACGAGGAGGAGCCCTACTTCGCCTTCCTCCTCGTCATGGTGCGGCTGCTGCGTTCCCCGAACTTTCCCCCCTCCGTGGCCGATTCCCAGGCTTGGTCGGAACGGCTGCGACGGGCCGCACCCCAGCTGGAGGCCGAGGCGACCGGCCTGAGGGCGATCATGCTGGGTATCGCGGGCGTCCTCGGGCTCCGTGTCGAGGAGGCGGGCGAGGCCACCGACGCCGAGCGGAAGGCCACCCGGTCCGCGCTCAAGGAGGCGATCGCCCTGCTCCCCCAGGAATCGCCGCTGCGCGCACCCGTGGTGGCCGCACTGAAGCGGCTAGGTCCAGGCGACGTACGGCAATTGCTCGGACTCTTTCTGGGCACCTCGCGGGAGGAACCGAAGGAGGAGAACACGCGGGAGGCCGAGTACCGGTCCCGGGCGACAGGCGTCCACGATGTGCGGAGCGGACAGCCGGCGCACGACCGCACCGGGCCGGACCCGTCCGCCGGCCCGGCCGCCCTCCGTACGGTGCAGGTGCTCGACCTCGGCGCGGCCGTCCTGCTCGGCGACGGTACGCCCGACCCCTTCGCGGTCCCTGCCACCCGGGTAGCCGAACTGGTAGGTGCCGAGGAGCCGTTGAGCGCGCCCGCTGCCGCGACCCTGGCCGTGCTGCACCATCACCGCTGGCTGCGGGACCGCGACGGCGAGGACCTGGAGACCGCTGTCGCCCTCGCGCGCAGGGCGGTGGCCACTCTCGGCACGGCCGGCGTCCCGGTCTCCACCGCGACCGGCCTCGCGGACCGTTGCGCCGAGTTCCTGGCCCGGCTGCTCCTGGACCGGCACCTCGTTCTCGGCGACCGTACCGACCTCGACGCCGCCACCCGCGCCTACGCCGCGCTCATCGAGCGCACCTCCGGGGACGTGGTGCTGCCCCCGCTGAGCGAACTCCTCGTGGCCGCCGGTGACCCCCGGGTGCCCGCACGCCTCTTCCGGCCGACGCCTCCGCAGCGGACGGCTCCCTTCCGCGCCGAACTGCTCGCCGTCATCTCCACGGGACCGGTGGCGCACACAGGCCTGAACGTCTCCGCATCCCCGGCGGACGCACTCAGCGCGCTCCCGGACGGTCACCCCAGGCGCCCGGCCCTGCACGCCGAACTAGTGCGGCGTAGGGTCGAACAGGCCCTTGCCAAGGACGACTTGGCGGCTGCGCGAGCCGCCGCCGAGGAACTCCTCGACGGGGCCGCCGCCTGCCCGGAGGAGGGCATGCAACGCCCGAGCCTGCTCCTCAGGGCCACCGCGACCCTGTGCGACCTGCTCCGGACGGGGGACACGCGGGTCCCCGCCACCGATGCCCCGCACCCCATCCCCAACCGCGATCACGATCACGAGCAAGCGCTCGACGCCCTGCTCGACCGCGCCGTCACCGTGCTCGGCACCGAGACCGAGCACGGCACGCACGGCTACCACGGCTCCCGCAGCCGCTGCGCGTACGGCCTGAGCGTTCTGCTGCTGACCCGCCACGGGCGCACCGGCGACGCGGCCGACCTCGACCGGGCGCTGCGGGGGCTGCGCGACCGGTGGGCGGTGCTGCACACCGCACCCGGCGATCCGCTCGCCCGCGCGGTCCTCCGGGCGCTCGCCGACGCGTACCGTGCCCATGGCCCAGCCGACGCCGAGCACCGCAGGGACGCCCGGGACACCGCCCGGGCGCTGCTGAACGCCCATGGCCGCGCGGTCCTGCTCCAGTCCGGCACGGGACACGCCCTGGAGGCTGCCCGCGCGGTCTCCTCAGACATGCTCCGCCTCCTGCGCTGGAGCCTGGAGGACGAGGAACCCGGCACGGCGTACGAGGCGCTGGAACTCGGCCGCGGGCTCGTCCTCAACGCCGCCACCGTCGGCGTCACGGTGCCGCAACTGCTGCGCAACGGCGGGCACGACGGGCTGGCCCGGCGCTGGGAGGAGGAGGCGGGCGGCGGCGAACGGCAGGTTGTGTCCGACGGCCTGCGCCGCCAGGTCCTCCAGGCCTTCGCCGGGAGCGCCGCCGAGAAACGGCTGGTGTCCGCGCCGAACCCGGGCCGGGTCGGCCAGGCGCTACGTCGTCTCGGACGCGACGCGCTGGTCTACCTCGTGCCCGGCGAGGACGCGGGGACGGACGGTGCCATGGCAACCTCCGGACACGCGGTGATCGTCGGTGCCACCGGCACGGTGGAAGCGCTCGCGCTGCCGGGTCTCGTCGTCTCCGAGGACAGCCCACTCGGCGCCTACGACCTTGCCGCCGAGGCCTTCCGCAGCGCCGCCCGCGCCGACCGGCCCGCTCCGGGAGATCCGGAGGTCATGCACACCAACTACGAACGCCGACTCGCGCGCCTGGAACAGCGGTGGCGAAACGCGCTCGACGGGCTGTGCTCCTGGGCGGGCGAGGTGGCCATGGGCCCGGTGCTGTCCGCGGCCCGCACCCGGTACGGCCGTACGCCCCGGTTGGTGCTGGCACCAGTGGGCGCGCTCGGTGCGGTGCCCTGGCACGCGGCCCGCTGTGCGGACGGCCGGGCCGGTGCCGCGTACGCGTGTCAGCGGGCCGCGCTGCAGTACTGTGCCACCGCCCGGCAGCTCATGGAGGTGGCCGACCGACCCCGAGCCCGGCCGGACGCGGGCTCGGTGGCCGTGGTCGCCGACCCGCAGGGCTCCTGGCGGATGCGCCGGGAAGCCGCGTTGGTCGGCTCGCTGTACAAGGGGACACAGGTCGTCGGCGGCCTCGGCGAACACGCCCTCACCGACGCGCCGCCGCCACTGCCTCCCGTATCGGACTCCCTGAGAGCGTTCCTGCCCGGCCACAGCCGGGTTCCGACCGCCGTACTCCATGTCAACTGCCATGCGGACACCGGGCTTTCGCCCGCGGACTCAGTGCTCCGGCTCACCGCCAGGCAGTGCGTCACGGTCGCGGACGTGCTCGCGGGGGCCGTCGATCGCGACCCCGGGACGCCCGGTGGGACCGTTGTCCTCGCCAACTGCACCAGCGATCTGACGGTGAGTGACCACGACGAGGCGCTCACCCTGGCCACGGCCTTCCTCAGCGCCGGCGCCACCGCGGTGGTCGGATCTCGCTGGGACGTGGCCGACGACCCGCGGACCACCGCGCTCATGCTCGTCCTCCACCACCGGCTGCGCGCCGGGGACCCGGCCGGAGACGCTTTGCGTGCCGCCCAATTATGGATGCTGGACCCGCGGCGGACCGTGCCAAACGAACTCGCCGCGTGCGGCGGCGTGTTCAGGGAGGCGGAACAGCGCGGCATGGACGAACTGGAGGTGTGGTCCGCCTTCGCCCACCACGGGCAGTAGTCGAGCCGGGCGGCTCAGGGCGCCGCGTCATCGACGCGCAGGTCACGACGCATCGTCCGGCGCAATGCGCTCAGCATCACCCAGGCGGACTGGATCCGCTGCTCACACTCGGGCGGGGCCGGAGCGCGGGGGGCGTCGGCCAGTGCCTTCTTCAACGCGCCGTAGTGTTCGTTCAGCCTACGGCTCACCACCGACGCCGCGTCAAGGACCGGGTCCGGCAGCAGCATCTGCGCTTCCGCGTAGCTCACGCGGAACACTGTGCGGGCCTCTTCCATAGCCATGACGCAATCGTTTACGTCCGTGCCGGTGCGCAGTACATGCAACACATTGATCTGCGTGGTCTGGTACTGCCGGGCCGCGGCGTTGAAGGCGACGTAACAGGCGCGCAGCCGGGCACGTTCCTCAGCCCGGCGCGCCTCGTCCCGCTGCTCGTGGGCGTCCGCCACCTCCAGCGCGCGCATCCGTTCCTCGTGTGCCCGATCCTCCGCGTGCTGCCCGCGCAGCGTGTCGATCTCCAGCCGCTTGACCCGGTCGGCTCTGACCTGGGTGACGAGCGCCGCGCTCAGGGTGCCCACTACGCCGACGAGCGCCACGAGGAGCGCTAACCAAGATTGCGCCACGTCTCTTTTCCCCCGGGTTTCCATAAGATCTGCCCGCCACTTGGTGCCTGTGTCTGTGCCTGCTGGGCACTTCGTTCACCAGGCTTGTCGGGACGGGGGCCTGAGCGGGCCGCGGTATGTCGGCACGCTGATGCCTCTCCAGGAAGGAAGTCACTGATGCGCCTTCGACCACTTCATCCCCTATCGCCCGACGTCATTGTGCGGTCGACCTGCCCCTGTCGTCCCGGAAAGTGTGTACCCAGCGCAGAGGCCTGACACTTGAGTGGAACGGAACGCCAAGGAAGACCGCTTGGACCTGCTCGCGCCACCGCCCGGACCGGGGACAGGCCAGCGATGTGCTGTACCGGTTCTACCGCCGAAGCGCCGACACCGACCTTCACGAACTGCAGAGCCTGGTCACAACCGTCGAGGCATCGTGGTCAGAGATCCTTGCGTTCCCGCACGCTGGGATCACCAACGCTGGTTCCGAAGAAGGCACCAACCGGGTCACCAAGACCATCGCCGCGACGTGTATGGCTTTGACAACCCCGCCATCCCGCGCTTGAACACCCGCTGCGCTACCACCCGTCGAACCTGTGGACACCTCGGTGCTCGCTGGTGGCCGCCGCCATCCCCAGAGAGGGGCGGCGCGTACTGAAAGGACGAGAGCCCCGACAAAGGGCCGTTGGCCGTGCAGGTACTGGCATGGCTCATCACGTCCAAGGGACGAGCCACACCAATCACCGTTGACGCCCGGCATCGGTAATCTCCTTCGTTGCCGGTCCAGCGGTCCGTGAAGGCGTCGGTGACCCGGTCCGTGTCGAGATCGGCAGCACAAAGGCCGCCGCTCGGTAGGCGAAAGCTGATTCCAACTTGAAGTTGCTGGTCGCGGAGCTGGTGTGAGTCAGGGACGGAGTGCTCGTGCTGGCCGGTGGCGTGATCGGCAGCAGGGATCGTCAACCGCGAGGCGGTTTGCCGGAATCGCACGCTGAGGGAGTACAGTTCGGGCGGAGCGGAAAGCGAGCACAAGAGCGCATGACCGGGACAGAGCCGGCGTCCACTTCGCTCTGGTCGCGATCGTCACCACAAGGGCAGATGCTCCACCCGTCCGTCTCGATGCGGTCGGCGACTACGTCCACCAGTCCGGCCGGCTCGTCGAGCGCCCCCACCGGAATCTCCGCCGCGCCGTCATCATTGAGGCTCGCGTACTTCCCGACGAAGCGAACGGACGCCCGCGCTGAACCAAGAGATCCACTCCCACCGCCATGGCACACACCGTCGGATACCTTGTAGGCAGCCCTGGGAAAGAAAGTCCCCGAAAAGTCCCCGACGTGACTCAAGGCGACCCCTCCCAGAGCAAATCCGCAGGTCAGCACCATGATCAAAAGCCGTAAACATGTCCGTGAAGTACAAGGAGACGGCTCGGGGCGGGCTTGCGGTGAACATCATCGAGTGCTGAGGGCAGCCCCCGGACGACCACCACCCGACTGCGCACCCCGGACCGTGGAGGCACGGCCACGACGGCCGAGTTCACGGCGGGGCTGATCGACCTCTTGTGACGGGGACGGACATTGGTTGCGACCAGGTCGGGCGGACCTGGCCCGGTGTCACGCCCGCAGATAGGCGAGGACCGCCAGGACCCTGCGGTGGGTCTCGGTCGCGGGTGGCAGGTCCAGCTTGGTGAGGATGCTGCCGATGTGCTTGCCGACGGCCGCCTCGGACACCACCAGTTCGCGGGCGACGGCGCCGTTCGACCTGCCCTGCGCGATCAGGGCCAGCACCTCCCGCTCGCGCGGGGTGAGCCGCTCCAGCGGATCGCGGCGGCGGCGCAGCAGCTGGCGTACGACCTCGGGGTCGACGACCGTGCCTCCGTCGGCGACCTCGCCCAGGGCGTCCATGAACTCCTCGACCTGGCCGACCCGGTCCTTCAGGAGGTAGCCGACGCCCGTTCCGTCCCCGGAGTCCAGCAGTTCGGCGGCGTACGTCCGTTGCACGTACTGGCTGAGCACCAGCACGGGCAGGGTGGGCCGCTGCTCGCGCAGCCGTACCGCCGCGTGCAGCCCCTCGTCCTGGAAGTCCGGGGGCATGCGGACGTCGGTCACGACGATGTCGGGGGTGTGCTCCTCGACCGCGGCGGTCAGTGCCGTAGCGTCGCCGACGGCCGCCACCACCTCGTGGCCGCAGCGGGTGAGCAGACCGATGAGTCCTTCCCGCAGCAGCACACTGTCCTCGGCCAGAACTACGCGGAGCGGTCGGTCGGTTCGCAAGGTAACTCCACACACAGCAGGGTCGGTCCGCCCGGTGGACTGGACAGGCGAAGTGTCCCATCCAGCACCGACACCCGGTCCGCCAGTCCGGTCAGTCCGCTGCCGGCCCCGGCGACCGCGCCGCCCCGGCCGTCGTCGGACACCTGGAGGAGCAGCCGTCCGTCGCGGTAACTCCCGGTCACCGCCGCGGACTTGGCGCCGCTGTGCCTGGCGGTGTTGGCGAGGGCCTCGCACACGACGAAGTAGGCGGCGGCCTCGACCGCCTGGGGCAGCCGCCCGGACAGCTCCAGTTCGACGTCCACGGGCACCGCGGAACGGTCCGCGGCGTCGGCGACCGCCGCCTGGAGGCCGTAGTCCGCCAGGACCTTGGGGTGGATGCCGTGGATGAGTTCGCGGAGTTCCGCGAGCGCCTCGCCCGCCTCCTCGTGGGCCTTGGCGAGCTGGTCGGCCAGCGGTCCTGGCGGGGCGTCGAGGCGGGCCAGGCCGAGGGTCATCGACAGGGCCACCAGGCGTTGCTGCGCGCCGTCGTGCAGATCGCGCTCGATGCGCCGCCGCTCCGCCTCGAAGGCGTCGACCAGCCGGAAGCGCGAGCGCGTCAGTTCCACGACCCTCGCCCCGAGATCGCTCTCGCGCGGCGCGATCAGCAGCCGCGTCAGTTCCGCCCGGGCGCCGGCCGCGACCCCCACCAGGTAGCCGCCCAGGGCCAGGAAGAGAAGTCCGAGGACCGCGACCCCGAGGGCCGTGGGCCAGGTGGTGACCGTCCAGACCTTGAGCACCTTGGTCTCCCGGCCGTCGCCGGCCGTCGCCAGCACCAGCGGGGTCGCGATCATCGACGACGGGACGAGCAGGCCGGCCGTGAGCGCGAGGGCGTCGACCGGCCACAACAGCCCGGCGAACAGCAGCGCGTGGCCGAGTTCCCGCCAGGTGGTCCGCTCCCCCAGCCGTGTCGTCAGCCAGGGCCACAGCCCCTCGGCGGCCGGTACCCGGTGCAGGTCGGCGGCCGGGTCGCGGTCGATCAGACGCAGCCGGTGCCGGTCCGCCCACGCCACCGGGATCCCGGCGAGGGCCACCAGGACGAGCAGGGGGATCCCCACGAGCACGAGGGCGAGGACACCGCCGGCCAACGCCGTGCCCGCGATGCCCACGAGCGCGACAACTCCGGTCAGCACGCCGGTGAGCAGGTAGGCGACGGACCGCCACGGCCAGGGCGAGAGCAGGAAGCCGGGCCCGGCCATGGCCTGCCACACGTTCCGAGGGTGCATACCCGTCACCGTAGAAGCTGCTGGTCCGCCGGTGCCATGGGGCCAGGGGGACGGGCGGGGGTAGGCCTGGCCCTACCCCGGGTCTCGCCTCTGCCGCACTGCGGCGCGGTGCTTCCGCGCGGTTTCGTGGAGCGGTCACGTACCGGTCGATCGCATCGAACAGTGGGGGAACATGAACGAGGACGCCATCCAGTTGCGCTCCGTCAGCAGGCGGTACGGGGCGGGTGACAGCGCGGTGACGGCGCTCGACCAGGTCTCGCTCGCCTTCCCGGAGGGCACGTTCACCGCCGTCATGGGTCCCTCCGGCTCCGGCAAGTCGACCCTGCTGCAGTGCGCCGCGGGGCTGGACCGGCCCACCTCGGGCGCGGTCGTCGTGGGCGGGACCGACCTGACGGAACTGACCGAGACCGGGCTGACCCTGCTGCGGCGCGAGCGCATCGGGTTCGTCTTCCAGTCCTTCAACCTGCTGCCGTCCCTGACCGCCGAGCAGAACGTGGCGCTGCCCCTGCGGCTCGCCGGCCGCCGCCCGGCAAGGGCCAGGGTGCGCGAGGTGCTGGAACAGGTCGGCCTCGGCGACCGGGCGCGGCATCGTCCGACGGAGCTGTCCGGGGGTCAGCAGCAGCGCGTCGCGCTCGCCCGTGCCCTGATCACCCGCCCCGAGGTGCTCTTCGGCGACGAGCCGACCGGTGCCCTCGACTCGCGGACCGGCCGCGAGGTGCTGAAGCTGCTGCGCGGCATGGTCGACGCCGACGGCCGGACCGTCGTCATGGTCACGC
Organism: Streptomyces sp. NPDC001100; assembly: GCF_053598575.1. Classification (NCBI taxonomy): domain Bacteria; kingdom Bacillati; phylum Actinomycetota; class Actinomycetes; order Kitasatosporales; family Streptomycetaceae; genus Streptomyces; species Streptomyces sp. NPDC001100. The sequence goes on along the minus strand of NZ_JBSFKO010000004.1, from coordinate 54,678 downwards.
ACGACCCGGTGGCCGCCTCGTACGCCGACCGCGTCGTCTTCCTCGTCGACGGACGGGTGCACGGCGAGACGGCCGGAGCGAGCGCCGACGACATCGCCGTCCGGCTGACCGAGCTGGAGGCCGCGCCGTGCTGAGCGTCGCCCTGCGCACCCTGCGCAGCCGCTGGATCACCTTCGCCGGCAGCTTCGTCGCGCTCTCGCTCGGGGTCGCGCTGGTCGCCGTCATGGGTCTGGCCCTCGCCTCGTCGCTGCACGCGCCCGCGCGGCAGCCGGAGCGGTTCGCCGCGGCGCCCGTCGTGGTGAAGGGCCCGGACACCCTGCGCGTGCCCACCCCGAACGGCGACCGGGTGCGGAAGCTGGCCCGGCCGCGCGCCGTACCCGCCGCCGTGGTCGCGAAGCTCAGGAAGCTCGGCACCGTCGTCGAGGACCGGTCCTTCGCCGTACGGGCGCGGGGCGGCCCCGGCGATCTGGTGGGCCACCCCTGGTCGACGGCCGCGTTCGCGCCGTACGGGATCGCCGCGGGACGCGCGCCCCGCACCGCCGACGAGGTTGTCGTGAGCGGCGGTTGGGCGAAGCCGGGCGAGCGGGTGCGGACCGATCGCGGCACCGTCCTCGTGGTCGGCACCGTCGCCGGGCGCGGCTTCGAGAACGCCGTGTTCTACGCCGACCCACGCGCGGCCCAACTGGCGCCCGCCAGCACCCAGTTGGCCGTGGACGCGGACCCGGCCGCCGTACGCGCGGCGGTGCGCGGCAGCGCCGGTGTCCGGGTCCTCACCGGTGCCGCGCGCCGCTACGCCGACGCCGACCCGGACCGGGACAGCGAGGCGCTCGCCGCGATGAACGCCATGTTCGGCACCGCGGGCGGGGTCACCACCTTCGTGTCGGTGTTCGTGGTGGCGTCGACGTTCGCGTTCTCCGTCGCGCAGCGGCGCCGGGAGTTCGGGCTGCTGCGCACGGCGGGGGCGACGCCGGGGCAGATCCGCCGGACGGTCCTCGTCGAGGCCCTCGCGGTCGGCGTGCTCGCCTCGGCCGCCGGCTGTGTACTCGGCGCCAACTGCGCTCCTCTGCTGGCCGGTTGGGTCGTCGACGGCGGGCTCGCCCCGGGCTGGTTCGCCATCGGCGGCGCCACCTGGCCGTACTGCGCGGCCTTCGGGACCGGTCTGCTGGTCGCGCTGTGCGGTGCGGTGGCCGCGTCCTGGCGGGCGGGCCGCACCGGTCCGACCCAGGCGCTGCGCGAGGCGTCCGTGGACAGCGGGCCGATGACCCGGGGCCGCCTGCTGTTCGGCGCGGGGCTGCTGCTGGCCGCCGCCGTGACCCTGGGCCTGGCCCTGGTCGGCGACCCGGGCGACCTGCTGCATCGCAAGACCTATGTGAGCCGGCCGATGCTGCTGATCACCGCGGTGGCGCTGCTCGCGCCCGTCGTGGTGCGGCCGCTGACCCGGCTGATCGCCTGGCTGCCGGCCCAACTGCCGGGAGCCTGCAGCATGTTGGTGCGGGAGAACGCCGCCGCCGGGGTGTGGCGCACCGCCGCGATCGCCGCGCCCGTCCTGGTCACGGTCGCCCTCGCGGGCTCGCTGCTCGGCGCCACCGCGACGCTGAACGGGGCGAGGGCCACGGAGATCCGTGAGCGGACGGCCGCCGCCTTCGTCGTCACTCCGGCGAGCGGCGCCGGCTTCGACGCGGCGACCCTGCGCGGGCTGCGCGCGGTGCCCGGCACCGAGGTGTCCGCGAGCTCGTCGAGCACCGTCTACGTCCTGGAGGACGGCGTGGCACTCGTCAAAAGCGAGGCCCGCGCCGCCGATCCCGGCCCGCTGGCCGCCACCACACACCTGCCGATCACCTCCGGACGGATCGGCGACCTCGACGACGGCTCGATCGTCGTCAACGAGGAATGGCAGCGGCACACCGTCGGCGAGCGGGTGCGGGTCTGGCTCGGCGACGGCACGCGCAAGACCCTGCGGATCGCCGCGGTGATGACCACCGGCACCGGAAACAACGGCGTCTACCTCACCCCGCGCAACGCCGTGGGCGCGAGCGTCGACCGGGTCGACGTGGCCCTCACGAAGGGCGCCGACGCGGGTGCCGCGGCCGCCGGACTGCGGGCCGCCGTGCGCGGCCCGGGCGGGCAGGTCCGCACCAAGGACCAATGGGTGAAGGCGAGTTACCCCGAGACGAACCGGACGACCCGGACGGGTTTCCTGCTGGTGCTCGGCATCGCCCTCCTCTACACCGGTATCTCCCTGGCCAACACCATGGTCATGGCGACCTCCGACCGGGTCCGCGACCTCGCCGTACTGCGGCTGGCCGGGGCGACCCGGTGGCAGGTGCTGCGGCTGGTGGGCGCCGAGGCGCTGACGGTGGTCGCGGTCGGCGGTGTACTGGGACTCCTCGTCGCCGTCCTCAACCTGGCGGGCATGTGGAGCGCCCTGGGCCTGCTGTCGGTGTGGACCACGATCGAGCTCCCCTGGACGGCCATCGGCGTGACCGTGGGCGCCAGCGCGGTGCTCGCCGTGGTGTCGTCCGTCGTCCCCGCGTCGATCGCCCTGCGCCGCCGGGCGGTGGAACTCGCGGGGGTCCGGGAGTGACACACCGGTGCTGTACGTCTCCGAGCGCACCGCCCTGTACGTCTACGCCCTGGGCTACGAACCGCCGTTCCCCATGGACCCGGCGGCGGGCAGCGGCGTCGCCCCGGCCCGACAGACGGCGATCGAGGGCGTCTCCGGCCGGCCCTGCCACGCCCATGACGTCGCCCGGAACGTCCTGGCGGCCGACGACGACTTCAGACGACTTCATCCGGATGTTCCCGCAGGAACCGAGCAGGCCCGCCCGCTTCCCGAGCAGAACCTGATCCGCCGGATGCTGCTGCGCGAGGGCGCTCGCTAGCACCATCCGGTGCAGTGGGAGAAGCGGTGGGCGGAGTCGGCCCTTCAACCGGCTGCCGCGACCGGGGCGTCGCCACACGCGGCCTGGTCGGCGCACCGGAAGGAGACGCGATGGTGGACCGCGGTGCGGCGGGCCGTCGTAGAGGCGGAGAAGGCCGGGAGCGAGTCGCTGGCGGACATCGCGCCGCCGGCCCCCCGGTGGCGCCGCCGGGGAGGGCGGCCTCCGTGCCGGAACCGAGTAGCTGACCCTCGGCACCCGCACCCGCACCCACGCGCAGGCGATCCCGGATAGCGTCGCCGACGAACTGCCGCCGCAGGAACGGACTCGCGAGCATGACCGACCCGTTGCAGGACCCCCGGTTCTTCGCCGACCCCTATCCGACCTACGCCCGGCTGCGGGACGCGGCCCCGGTGCAGCCGGTGCCCACCGGTTCGGCAGGGCGTGTCAGTTATCTGGTCACGGGCTACGCGGAGGCCCGGGAGGCGTTCACCGACCCCAGGCTCTCCAAGAACACCGCGCGGTTCTTCGCCGGCCGGCTCTCCGACCGCGACCTCCATCCGGCCGTCTCGCAGAACATGCTGGCCACCGACCCCCCGCAGCACACGCGGTTACGGGCCCTGGTGACGAAGGCGTTCAGCACCGGGGCCGTGGCGAAGCTGCGTCCCTACATCGCCGGCCTCGTCGACGAACTCCTCGACGCCTGGCCCGACCACGGGCCGGTGGACCTCGTCGCCGCCCTCGCCGTACCGCTGCCGGTCACCGTCATCTGCGAGATGCTGGCGGTACCCGAAGCCGACCGCGGGCTGCTGCACACATGGTCCGGCGAGCTGTTCACCGCGGGAGATCCCCGGCGGATCGACGCCGCCTCGCAGGCCGTCGGCACCTACATGACCGACCTCGTCGCCGCCCGGCGCGCCTCCCCCGGCGAGAGTCTGCTCGACGACCTCATCGCGGTGCGCGACGGCCAGGACCGGCTGACCGAGGCCGAACTCGTGTCGCTCGCCGTGCTGTTGCTCGTGGCCGGCCACGAGACCACCACCAACTTCATCGGCAACGCGGCCCTGGCCCTACTCCAACACCCGGAATCCCTCACCCGGTTGAAGGCCGAACCGGAGCTGTTCGACACGGCTCTGGAGGAGTTGCTGCGCTTCGACTCCCCGGTCGGCATCGCCACGTTCCGCTACAGCACCGAAGCGCTCACGCTCGGCGGGACCGACATCCCCGCCGGTGCTCCGGTACTCATCGCGCCCGGCGCCGCCAATCGCGACCCCGCGCGATTCCCCGGCCCGGACCGGCTCGACCTCGACCGCGGTGCCACCGGACACCTCGCCTTCGGCCACGGCATCCACCGCTGCCTGGGAGCCCCGCTCGCGCGGGCGGAGGGCGAGCTGGCGCTCCGCGCCGTCTTCGCCCGCTTCCCCGGCGTACGGCTGGCACGTCCCGTGGAGCAACTGGATTGGCGGCACACGCGGTTGACGCGCGGCCTCACCTCCCTGCCGGTCGTGGTGTGAGGCGAGCGGCGGCCCGCCGTGGCGTCAACTCGCCCTGGCCGGGCCCGAGTTGTCGACGGCGAGGGAGACGGCCAGGGTGCCCAGAACCGTGCCCATCGCGTAGCGCTGCACCCTGAGCCAGGAGGGACGGCGTTCGAGGAAGACGGCGATCGCGCCGGCCGCCAGGACGATGGCGAGGTTGACCGCGATGCTGACCACGATCTGGACCGAGCCGAGAACGAGGCCCTGGAGGAGGACGTGCCCCCTGTCCAGGTCGATGAACTGGGGGATGAGCGAGAGGTACATGATGGCGATCTTCGGGTTGAGCAGGTTCGTCATCAGGCCCATCGTGAACAGTTTGCGCGGCGAGTCGTGCGGTACGTCCTGCGGGGCGAAGACGGAGATCCCGCCCGGCTTCAGGGCGTTCCAGGCCAGGTAGGCGAGGTATCCGGCACCGGCGAGCTTCACCGCGAAGTACAGCTCGGGCACGGCGACGAAGAAGACCGACAGGCCCAGGTTCGCGGCGAGCAGGTACACCATGAAGCCGAGTGCGACCCCGCCGAGGGAGACCATCCCGGCGCGCCTGCCCTGGGTGATGCTGCGGGAGACGAGATAGATCATGTTCGGGCCGGGGGTGAGCACCATGCCCAGAGCCACCGCCGTCACGCCGAGTATGCCGCTCGGTTCGACCATGAATACCCCTTGTGTCGTCGGTGCGTTGGCGTCCCGGGGCGCCGTTCGGAGCGTATTCCAGACCCACACCTCGATGCAATGTTCACATTGCACTCGGTGCAATGTGGTGATTGGATGGGCGCCCGATCGAGAAGGGCGGGAGAACCGTGCGGGACTACCAGAGCGTCGCCGACGCCGTGGCCGGGGAGATCAGGTCCGGCGCCCTCCGCCCCGGTGACCGACTCCCCCCACAGCGCGAGTTCGCCCGGCGGCACGGCATCGCCAACTCCACCGCCACCCGCGTGTACCGGGAACTGGCCCGGCGGGGCCTGACGGTGGGCGAGGTGGGCCGCGGCACCTTCGTCCGCGCGATATCCGCCGACCCGGCCGGCTCCGCCCCCGCGCTCACCGAACCCGCCGACGGCCGGCGCGTCGACCTGGAGCTCAACTACCCGGTCGTACCCGAACAGGGTGCGCTCCTCGCCGAGGGCCTCGCCGGTCTGCTGCGGCCCGACGCCCTCGGGTCCGCGCTGCGGCCGGTCGGCACCTCCGGCTTCCCGGCCGCCCGCGAGTCCGCCGCCGACACGCTCGCCCGCGGCGGCTGGCGCCCGGACCCGGCGCGGATCCTCTTCGCGGGCAACGGACGGCAGGCGATCGCGGCCGCCGTCACCGCGCTCGTACCGCCGGGTGCCCGGCTCGGCGTCGAGGAGCTCACGTACCCCGTCGTCAAGGCCGTCGCCGCCCGCCTCGGCATCACCCTCGTCCCGCTGGCCATGGACGACGCCGGACTCGTCCCGGAAGCCGTGGAAGAGGCGCACACCGCCACCCCGCTGCACGCCGTCTACGTCCAGCCGAGGCTGCACAACCCGCTCTCCCTCACCATGCCCGTCGAGCGCGTCGAGCGGCTGGCCGGGACACTGCTCCGCCTGGGCGTCCCCGCGATCGAGGACACCATCTGGGCCTTCCTCCGCGACGAACTGCCGCCGCTCGCCGCGTACGCCCCCGAACTGACCGTCCTGATCGACAGCCTGTCCAAGCGCGTCGCCCCCGGCCTGACCCTCGGGTTCGCGGTGGCACCCGGCGCCCTGGCGGGCGGGATCGCCTCCGCCCTGCGGTCCGGCGGCTGCACCCCGGGCCTGTTCGCCCTGGAGGTGGCCCACCGATGGCAGCAGGACGGCACGGTGCAGGCGCTGGTCACGGCCAAACAGAAGGAAGCGGCCGTACGACAGGGGATCGCGGCCCGGCAGCTCGCCGGGTTCGCCGTGCGGAGCGATCCCCGCTCCTTCCACTGCTGGTGGCGACTGCCCCGCCCGTGGCGCGCGGACACCTTCGTGGCGGCGGCCGCGCGGCACGGCATCGGGGTCGTACCGGCCGCCGCGTTCACCGTCGGCCCCCACCACTCCCCCAACGCCGTCCGCCTCGGCCTCGCCACCCCCGACCCGGAGACCCTCTCCTGGGCCCTCGGCACCCTCGCCGAACTCGCCCGCTCCACACCGGAGGACCTCGTCACCGACTGACGTGGTGTCGTTGCCTAAGGTGGGTCGCCGTGGACCTCGGAGCAGTACGTACCTTCGTCGCCGTCGCGGAAGCGGGCCAGTTCCAGAAAGCCGCCGCCGACCTGTCGATCAGCCAGCAGGCCGTCTCCAAACGCGTCGCCGCGCTGGAACGCGCTCTTGGCGTACGGCTGTTCACGCGCACCCCGCGCGGCGCCGAACTCACCATCCACGGGCAGGCGTTCCTGCCCCACGCCCGCGAGCTGCTGCGCGTCGCGGAGCGCGCGAGCGCGTCCGTTCGCTCCGACCGCCGTCCGCTGCGCGTCGACGTGATCGCCTCGCGGGTAGCGCCGTCGGCCCTGATGCGCGACTTCCACCGGGCGCACCCCGAGACCGACCTCGACGTGGTGATGCTGTCCGACGTCGACACGGCCGTCGCCGCCATCCGGTCCGGCGCGATCGACGCGTCCTTCCGCGCCGTCACCGTGCCGGGCCACCCCCTGCCCGAGGACATCGAGTCCGTCCGGGTGCTCGACGAGCCGCACCAGCTCCTCACCGGCCCCGCCCACACGCTGGCGGACGCCCGCTCGGTGACCCTCGCCCAGCTCACCGGGCACCGGATCTGGATGCCCGGCCTCGCCCCCGGAACCGAGTGGACCGCCTACTACGACGCCCTGGTCGCCGAGTTCGGCCTGACCATCGAGGCGACCGGCCCCAACTTCGGCTCCGACGCACTCCTCGACACCATCGCCGACACCCCCGCCCTGGCGACCCTCACCACCGCGCGGACCCGCCTAGTCTGGCCCGCCGGCCACGACCTGCGCCGCATCCCGGTGACCGACCCGACACCCGTGTACCCGCACTCGCTCCTCTGGCACCGCGACAACCCCCACCCGGCGCTCCCCGCCCTCCGCACCCACCTCGCCACCACGACGACCGCCCACCACTCCCCCGGAACCTGGACACCGGCCTGGGCGACTCAGCACTGACCGGGGCGCCCCGCCGACGACCACACGTCTACGACACCGGAGAGTCGGCCCCGGCACCGCCCGCCCACCACACCCACCCAGACCGCCCAAGCCGCCACCGGAACCTGGACACCCGGCCCGAGGCGACCCCACACCGACCCGGCGCGCCCCACCCACAACCACACGCCCACAACGCCCACAACGCCCACAACGCCGGAGAATCCGCCCCGGCACCGCCCGCCCACCACACCCACCCAGACCGCCCAAGCCGCCACCGGAACCTGAACACCGGCCCGAGGGACCCCACACCAACCCGAGCGCGCCCCACCGAAGATCGCCCGCGCCCACGGCGCCGCGAAGTCTGCCCCCCGTTCTGCCCCTGCGGACTTCCCACCGCCCGGCCCCCGTCCGGTAAGAGGGAAGGGCACCCGTCGAGCGAAGGGGAACCGCGCATGCGCATCCAGGGAGAGAACCATTCCGGCGCCGACCGGGCCGGCGGTCGCCCCGCGCCCCGGCCGGCCGCCGCCCTGCCTCCCCTCGCCGCGCTCCAACGGGCCGCCGGAAACGCCGCGGTGGCCCTCGCGATCCAGCGGGCCCGGGACGAGGAGCACGCCGTGGAGCCGGAAGGTGCGGGGACCGGGGCGGCCGTGCCGGTTCAGCGGCGGTCGTCCGTCCCGGACGCCGTGGGCTCCCCCGGCCGCCCCCTGGAACCCCGCATCCTCCAGCGCGCCGAGCAGGCCTACCGCATGGACTTCGGTCATGTACGCGTGCACAGCGGGCCGGTCGCCCAACGCTCGGCGGAGGAACTCGGCGCCCTCGCCTACACCACCGGTTCCCACATCGTGCTCGGCGGCGGCCGGGTGGACGACGAGGTGATGTACGAGGAGGTCGACCACGTCCGCCAGCAGGCCCTGGGGCCCGTGCCCGGCACCCTCACCGGCACGGGCGAGAAGGTCTCCCACCCCGACGACCCGTTCGAGCGGAGCGCCGGCGCCAACGGCCGCAAGCTGGCCCGGGGCGCCGCCCCCGACCTCGCCCTGCCCGGGGCCGCCGTACCGGCCGGGGCGGTGCAGCGCAGCGCGGACGGCGATGTCCCCGTGCAGCGGGCGGACCGCCCCGGTCCCGCGACCGCCGTCTCGCCCCCGCCCTCCGCCTCACCCCCCGCCGTCGCCCGGCTCGCGCAGCTGATCGTCGGGGAGGGCAAGCCGTTCCGGAACAAGGACGTACGGGACGTCATCCACAAGCGGGTGCGCAGTGGGCCGAGTCTCTCGGAGGAGGAGCTCCAGGCGATCGGGGCGGTGGAGGCCGAGGACCCCAAGTGGCTGAAGACCGTGGGGATGTGCACGCGCGCCGATGCGCTGGCGTACCTCAAGGCGGGTGACTTCCGCGGCTGGCTGAAGCAGCCGGAGGGCATACGGCTGCTCGTGGCGACCCTGCGCTGGCAGCAGAGCATCGAGGAGCTCGGCGAGGGGAAGGACCCGGACAAGCCCACCCGCTCCGACTACCAGCTCGGCCGCCATATGGCCATGCACGACGATGCCACCCCGCAGGAGGAGAAGGACCGGCTCACCGGGGAGCGGAACGAGCAGATCTTCCGGACCGTCGTCGACACCATGCTCCCGCCCGGTATCGACGACGCCGTGCCGGACGCCCGCAAGCACCGGGAGCGGGTCGAGCGCGGTACCGAGGTGCTGACCAAGATCTTCCTGATCCTGAAGGAGCTGCTGGAGGTCTACAACCCGGAGGCGGGCATCCACGAGGACTTCGAGGGCGACATCGCGCACGCCCTGGCCTACGGCGGACGCGTCAACATCCGTGTCCCGCAGCTCGCCGACGGCCAGCACGGCTACGAGCTGCCGCAGTGGCTGCACATCACCAAGGAGAACCGGAAGCCCTGGGAGCCCAGGTCGACGCCCGAAAAGCCGGTGTACCGGCGCGCGTTCGCCACGCATCACATGAAGATCGGCGACAACAGCGCGGACGGCACACGGGGCGAGTTCGTGGAGAAGGGCGAGATCGGCGCGACCCTGCGGAACTGGGGCGATCCCCACAGCCACCTCTACGGCCTGCCGATGGCCCTCGGCGGCATGGGGAACACCGACTACCACGGCGACACCATCCTGCCGAACGAGTCGTACGGGCACATGTTCATGGGGTACAAGCCGCCCACCCACAAGCGGGACGGGGCGTTGCAGGTCGGCATCGAGACCGCGGGGCCCGGGGGACAGACTCCCGACGGCTACAAGCACGGCCTGACGAGCAGCGAGAAGAACAGCAACCCCGTGAGCCAGGTCGGCGGCCACAAGGACGACAAGCTCGGCGGCAAGGCTCCCCTCGACAAGAACCAGCGCCTCGTCGATCTCACGAGGTTCGGCGACTGGATGCAGCGGCTGAAGGACCTGGAGAAGGACTGGAAGTCCGCACTGGCCAACGCGAAGACGGAAGAGGAGCAGGCGGCCCTGTACCGGGACCTGATCCGCAGGCGGGACGGCGCGTAGGCGGGGGAATCCCGCCCCGCCAGGGACGGAGTACGGTTGGCGGTACCGAGCGCACCTCGCACGCCGTCAGCCGTTTCGGCGTCGCCCTCGGGGAACGGCAAGGCCGGAACGTCTACGTGTCCGGCCGGAAACGAGCCGCCCCATGAGTCTGTTGAGTCTCGGAGTCCTCGCCTCCTCCCGCAAGGAGAACGAGTTCCGTCTGCCCCTGCACCCCAGCCACCTCGAACGGATCGCCCCGGACCTCCGGAAGCGGATCTACCTCGAAGAGGGCTACGGCGAACGGTTCGGCGTCGCCGACGACGCGCTGCGACCACTCGTGGCGGGACTGCGATCCCGTGAGCGGCTGGTCGCCGAGTGCGACGTCATGCTGCTGCCCAAGCCCATGCACGACGACGTCGCCGAACTGCGCGAGGGCCAGGTGCTGTGGGGCTGGCCGCACTGTGTGCAGGACGAGAAGATGACGCAGATCGGCATCGACCGACGGCTGACCCTGATCGCCTGGGAGGCCATGAACCACTGGACGTCGACGGGTGCCTTCAGCGTCCATGTGTTCCACAAGAACAACGAGCTCGCCGGCTACTGCTCGGTGCTGCACGCCCTCCAGCTCGGCGGACTGACCGGCAGCTACGGCCGCCGGCTGCGGGCCTGTGTGATCAGCTTCGGCGCCACGGCGCGCGGCGCGGTCACCGGCCTGGGCGCGATGGGCGTCTCCGACGTCACGGTGCTCACCCAGCGGGCCGCCGCCGCCGTGGCCTCACCGATGCCGTCGGTCGTGATGGGGCACTTCCAGGAACGGGAGGACGATCCCTCGCGCCTGGAGGCCGTCACCGGGCTCGGGCCGGTGCCGCTGGCGCAGTACCTCGCCGGGTTCGACATCGTCGTCAACTGCGTGCTCCAGGACACCGACGCGCCGCTGATGTTCGTCAACGACGAGGAGCTCGCCCTGTTCCGGCCGGGTACCTTCTTCGTCGACGTGGCCTGCGACGAGGGCATGGGCTTCGCCTGGGCCCGCCCGAGCGGCTTCGGCGACCCGATGGCCACGGTCGGGAACGGCTGCCACTACTACGCGGTGGACCACAGCCCCTCCCACCTCTGGAACTCCGCCACTTGGGAGATCAGCGAGGCGCTCCTGCCGTATCTGCGCAAGGTCATGAGCGGACCCACGGCGTGGGACAAGGACGTCACGGTCCGGAAGGCCATCGAGATCCGGGACGGAGTCGTCCAGAACCCGAAGATCCTCTCCTTCCAGCACCGTTCGGCCGTCTACCCGCACGCGGCGGATCTAGCTCCGGTTGACGCCGGCGGCCACCGCGTGGCCGATGAAGAGGTAGATCAGCGCGGGCAGGCCGTAGTTGACCACCGTGCGCCAGTCGGCCGAGTGGATGGTGAAGAGGTTGTGCGACCAGCCGGATAGCCAGTTGGCCGCGTGGTGGACCCAGTCGACCGTGCTGTTCGCGGTGTTGGCGTCGAACAGGTAGAGGCCGATCCAGAGGATCAGGATCAGTGCCGCGATGTCCGCGATGACGGAGATGACCGTCCCCGCGGGGCTTCCGCCGTAGCGTGTGGACATGCTCAACGAGTGGCCCGGAAAGCCGAGTTGAAACCCCCCGGCGCCAGGTGGCGTCAGCGGCGCGCCAGTTGGCGCTCGCCGCCTGCGCCGGGGCTGTAGGGCAGGCCGTAGTGCTTGAAGATCGCTTCCTCCCGGTCGGCGGGCAGCACGTCGTCGGTGCCCATCGAAGGAGCCTCTTTCACCAGGGCTTTGGGGTAGCCGACCTTGACGTAGTCCGGCCCCAGGATCGCGTCGTCCAGGGGGACGAAGGTGAGCCGGTGCCGCGTGGGCAGTCCGGTGCGGACCGTGGCCATGGCCGGCTCGTCGGTGGCGGTGTTGACGTACACGGCCTCCAGCACACCGATCCTGTGGGACTCCGCGTCCACGACATCGCGCTCGCGCCACTCCCTGACATCCGCTGCGTGCAGCATGGCTCCCACTCCTTCTGTACGGGTTCCCCGTGCTCCGGGTACCCGCCAGGGGACCTGTCATGACTCTCGGCTGCCACCGCCGAGTCGATCGGTAACGTGGGGCGATCAACCGGCACTTGCACTCGGGGGAAAGATGACCATCGATTCCGCACTCGTCGGCCGGCTGCTCGCCGCGCAGTTCCCGCAGTGGGCCGATCTGCCCCTGACCCTGGTGGAGCAGGGCGGCGCGGATCACGTCATCCACCGCCTCGGCGAGACGATGTCCGTACGGCTGCCGCGCAGCGACTGGGCCGACGGCGAGGCCGCCAAGCAGCACATCTGGCTCCGGCGGCTGGCCCCGCATCTGCCCCTGCCCGTCCCGGAACCGCTGGGGCTCGGCACGCCGGGCTGCGGCTATCAGTGGCACTGGTCCGTCACCCGCTGGCTGGACGGGACCACGGCGAGCGCCGAAGACCTCAGCGACCCGGAACTGACGGCCCGTCAACTGGGCGAATTCCTCCGGGCGTTGCACGAGATCCCGCCTGCCGGGGAACTGGTCCCCGGTGTCCACTCCGAGCTGGTCCGGGCCCCGCTGGCCGACCGCGACGAGGAGACCCGTGCGGCGATCGAGGCGGTGGCCGGGGTGTTCGACGCCGCCGCGATGACCGAGGTCTGGGACAACGCGCTGAGCGCGCCCGCGTGGGACCGCGAACCGGTGTGGTGCCACGGGGACTTCCACACGGGCAACCTGCTCACCGTCGACGGCCGCCTCTCCGCCGTCATCGACTTCGGCGGCGTGGGCATGGGCGATCCAGCCTGCGACCTGGTCATCGCCTACACCCTGTTGTCGGCCACCACCCGCCCGGTCTTCCGTTCCGTTCTCGGCCTGGACGACGCCACCTGGACCCGCGGCATGGGCTGGGCCCTGGCCACCGGCCTGAACGCCTACACGAGTTACGCGGCCACCGAACCCCGCGTCGCCCGCGCGACCACCCGGCAGCTCACCGAGGTCCTCACCGAACACACCGACCGCCGGACCCTCCGCGAAAGCACCGCGCCCTAGTTCTGCGGCTGTCCCGGCCTCACATGCCGATCGCGCCGTCGACGCACTCGCGGAGCAGGTCCGCGTGGCCGTTGTGGCGGGCGTACTCCTCGACCATGTGGATGAGGACCCAGCGCAGCGACACTGTTCCGCGCCAGGAGTCGTCGCCCTCGGCGTCGGGATCGGTTGCCGAGGAGAAGAGGGCGACTGATCGGGCCGGGCAGCACGGATCGACCGCCCGCACCGCACCGACCCGCACCGACCCGCACCGACCCGCACCGACCCGCACCGACCCACTGTCGCCCCGGCGCACGATCCGCCACGGCTCCCTAACCGAAGGCCGGCAGCACCTCCCCCTCGAACAACCGCAGACTCGACCACGCCAACTCCATCGGCATGCCCCCGCACAGCGGATGGAACTGGGTGAACCGCCTTGGCGCGGCCTTCAGTTCACGCACGAACACCTCGGGCGTCAGCACCCGGTACTGCTCGCCGCGCCGCAACTCCGCCGCCCCCTCTGCCGTACGGAAGGGCGCCACCACGTCGTCCTGGGCCTGCCACACCCCGTAGGCGTTGGTCTCGTGCGGGAAGTACGGCGCCATCCGCTCCCCGCCCGCGTCGGAGTCCTCGGCGAGGGCGACCACCGGGTTCGGCCCGATGGGACTGGGCCCGGGGTCGGGCCGGCCCAACCTGCCGACCTCGTCCCGGTAGTGCTCCCACACCTCGGGCACGGAGGGCACGAACCCGTCGGCGATACGGGCCGCCCGCCGCGCCGCCGGTTCACTGCTGCCGCCCAGCAGCACGGCGGGACCGCCCGGCCGGTACGGCACCGGCGCGACGCGCACCGTGCGTCCCCGGTAGGTGAACGGCTCCCCGGTGAACGCCGACTTGAGGGTCGTCACCACCTCGGTGACCCGCCCGGCCCGCTCGTTCATCGGCACCCCGAACATCGCGAACTCCTCGCGCACATAACCACCCGCGACGATCACATCGACGCGCCCCCGGCTGATGTTGTCGAGCACCGCCAACTCCTCGGCCAGGCGCAGCGGATCGTGGAAGGGCGCGATCAACGCGGCGACCAGGAAACGGACTTGCTCCGTGCGGGCGGCCATCGCCGCGAGCATCTGGACCGGGCTGGGCAGATAGCCGTCCGGCGAACCGTGGTGCTCGGACACGGTGATCCGCGTACACCCGAGCCCGTCGGCCCACTCGGCCATGTCCAGGGCCGCCGCGTACCGGTCCGCCATGGACGTACCGGCCGACTCGGGATTGCGGAAGTCGAAGCGAAGCGCGAACTCCAGGCCAGGACGATTCATCCGGCGAGAATATGATTCTCGCATGCAAGAACACAATACCCGAGGGACGATAACCATCCTTCCCGCCCCAGCGGAAGCCGATGTTCCTCCCGGGGCTACCCGGGAGTAACCGCTTCGCCCTACGCTGCTGCCGCCACCAAGGCTCCAACTAGGCGACGGCGAAGGGGACTTGACCCATGAAGGCGATAAGACGGCTGGCGGCGCTGCTGGGCGTGGCCGGGCTGCTGATGACCGGGGCCGCGGGCAACGCCCACGCGGCGGCGCCGAAGTTCTCGGAGACGACGACGATCGGCACGCACAACGCGTACGAGAAGGACAAGTACACGTACTGGGCGCAGGCGCTGGACTCCGGGGCCTCGCTGCTCGAACTCGACGTCTACGTCGACAGTCTGAGCAAGCGGTGGCGGGTCAGCCACAGCGACCTGTTCGCCAACGACAACAACTGCGAGTACGCGAGCACACCGGCCGACCTGTACAGCAAGGACCGCAACCAGGATCTCGGCAGCTGCCTGGACAACATCGCCGCCTGGAACGCCCTGCACCCGGACCACGCGCCGATCATCGTCAAGGTCGAGATGAAGGTGGGCTTCAACCAGACCATCGGCCTGGGCCCGACCGCGTTCGACACCCTGGTCTCGCAGAAGCTCGGCAGCAGCGTCTACAAGCCCTCCGACCTGCTCGGCTCCTCGTACTCCACGCTCGACGCGGCCGCCAAGGCGAACGCGTGGCCCTCCCGTGACGACCTCAGGGGCAAGTTCATCTTCGAACTGATCCCGGGCACGGTCGAGCAGGCCAACCCCTTCGACCACTACTGGACCGACCAGGAGTACGGCGACCATCTGCGCGACCTGTACGCGGCCGGCACGATCTCCCAGGCGCAGGCCTTCCCCGCCGTACTCGGCGCGGCGAACGGCGATCCGCGATCGACCCGTTGGACCTCGGACACCTCGATCCGCCCCTGGTTCGTGTTCTTCGACGGGGACGCGGCGACGTACGTCAACAACGGCTACGACACGTCGTTCTACTCCACGAACCACTACATCCTGATCATGACGGACGCGTACGCGGTGGCTCCGGCGATCTCCTCGACGGCCCCCACGGACGCGGAAGCAGCCGCGAAATTGGCACTGTTGGCCGCCGATCACGCAAGTGTGATCACCTCTGACTGGTCGGCGAAATCGGCCTCGGTCCTGTCGTCGGTGGCCACCAGAAGCTGAGGTTCCGGATGCCGGGGACAGGGCACAAGTCCCCCTATGTTGCATGGCATCGACGTAAGCGCGTACCAGTCCACGGCGTACAGCACGACCGGCTCCTCCTTCGTCTTCATCAAGGCGACGGAGGGCCGCTCGTACGTCAACCCGAGACTCACCGCCCAGACGAAGACGGGCCGTGACGCGGGACTGGTCGTCGGCTTCTACCACTTCCTCTGGCCCGGCGACATCACGGCCCAGGCGGAGTACTTCGTGAGCAAGGCCCCCGAAAAGGCAGGCGACCTGCTCGCCGTCGACTGGGAGACCACCGGCGACGGCACCCACGCCTCCAACGCGGAGAAGGACAGCTTCATCCGCAAGGTGAAGGCACTGCGGCCGGACAACCGGGTGGTCCTCTACACGAACCGCAACTTCTGGCTGAACATCGACAAGACCTCCTACGCGGGCGACGGCCTGTGGATCGCCGACTACACGACGGCGGGCAAGCCCCGCATCGAGGCCGACTGGAAGTTCCACCAGTACACCTCCGACCCGCACGACAAGGACGTGGCCGACTTCGCGAGCAAGGCGGCCCTCCAGGCGTGGGCCAAGAGCGCCTGAGGCTCACTCGGCCCGGCGGCGGATCCCGGCCAGCAGGCGGCGCACACCGGCCGCGTGGCCGCCGCTACCGATGACGAGAAGGCGGTAGACGGCGCCGGCCGGACCCGGGAACACCGCTCGGGTCTCGGCCGTCAACCGGGTTCGCCCCGGGGCGAGTTCGTCGAGCCGGAAGACGAAGGCGTAGGCCGAGAACCGGTGGGAGCCGCGCAGCACCAGCTCCCGGCCCGGAACCGCGCCGACCACCCGGAAGCCGGGAAACACCGAGCCCTCGGCCAAGGGGCGCGGCCCGGAGGCCGTACGGTCGGCGCACCCCACCAGCCGCGCGTAACGGGCCGGCCCAGGGCGGGAGAAGGTGCGGTCCAGCGTCTCGGTCAGGGCGCGCCAGACCTCGTCGACGCCCGCCGCGACCACCGTCGCGTGCTCGTCGACACGGGGCAGCGCATCGGCCTCCACCGGGTCCTCCCTCGGCTCCGAACCGCGGTCCGGCAACAACCGTAGAGGACATGGGGAGTTGTCAGCCCCCGAAGTCGCCCGTCCGCTCCGGTGACGCGTCCGCCAGTGCCTTCGTGACGCCGTCCACGCCCTCCCGCAGGCCGTACACCGGCGTCCCCGGCTGCTGGCGCCAGGACTCGTCCAGGCTGCCCGCGTCGACCGTGTCGAAGCCGAGGTCGTCGATCAGGGCCCTGACCACGCGCTTCGCCGCCTCGTCGTCGCCGGCGACCGGGAGCGCGAGGCGGTCGGGGGCGCCGGCGGGGCGGTGCCGGTCCAGGATGTCCTGGGCGTAGGTGCCGTTGAAGGCCTTGATGACGGTGTGGCCGATCTGCTCCGCCGTCCAGCGGCTCTCGGTGCGGCCGTCGTCGAGGATGGCGGCGATCCTGCCGTCGCGGCCGGGGTAGTAGTTGCCGGTGTCGATGACGGCGACGTTCTCGGCCGCGTCGTCGAACAGGCCCTTCGGCAGGTTCGGTACGGCCTTCAGCGGGACGGTGACCACGACGACCTCGGCCCCGCGCGCCGCCTCCGCCACCGGTACGGGGGTCGCGCCGGTCTCCTCGGCCAGTGCGGTGAGTGTCTGCGGGCCGCGCGAGTTGGCGACGGAGACGTCGTGTCCGAGTGCGGTGAGCCGCCGGGTGAGGTTGCCGCCGATGTTGCCCGCGCCGATGATGCCGATCTTCATGACAGACCCTTCGCCGATCCGGAATCCATGCACACGCATGCTTCTGGGTGCGAGAACTCCGGGTGGCCGCCCGCTATTCCGGCCCGCCGCCGTACGGGTGACCGGACGGGACGACCGGAGGCCGCAGACCGAGCCATTGTTCGGCGTCCCAGGCCTCGAACCGCTCCACCTCCACGAACCCCAGCTTCGCCGCGAGCCGCATCGAGCGGGCGTTGGCGGTCTGGGTGGTGAGCATCACCGGCTCGCCCGGAAGCACGCCGTCGAGCCAGTCGAGTGCCGCCGCGCACGCCTCGGCCGCGTAGCCGAATCCCCATGCCCGCGGCAGGAACAGATAGCCGAGGTCGGCCTTCCCCACGGCGGCCGGCCGGCTGTGCCCCGTCGCCGTCGTTCGCCTGAGGAGGATGTGCCCGATCATCACCCCGTCGAGTTCGACGACAAAGGCCCCCGGCCACCGGGCGGGGATCGCCGGCACCTCTTGCTCCAACTCGGCCCGCGGCCGGGCACCGCCGAGATAGGTGTGCGCCTCCGGCGAGGCGAGCAGTTCGACGAACACCGCCCGGTCCCGCGCCTCGGACTCACGCAGCAGCAGCCTCTCGGTCCTGATCGGCTCGGGCGGCCAGGGCACGGATCCCAGATCTTCCATCGGCGCACGCTAACAGGCGGAAAACGGAAGGGGCGCCCGTCCACCGAAGGACGGGCGCCCCTTTTGCTCGGGTCACTCCCGGGTCACTTGTTCAGGTGGGCCCAGAACTCGTCGAACGACAGGACCTTGTCCCCGTTGAGGTCCCGCGTCTTGATGATGGCCTCGGCGACCGACTCGGTCACGTTCCAGTCGCCTCCCTGTGCCAGGGCGGTCTTGAACTCGGCCGCGGTGATGAAGCCGTCACCGTCCGTGTCGATCCGCTGGAAATGCTTGCGTGCTTCCTCGATGTCCGCCACCGGATCCGCCCCTTCGTAACGCTTTACTGCCTGTTGACGGAGGCCAGATTAACCGGCCGCCCGAGCACGCAGTGCGGCGACCACCCACGCGAACTCCTCGCGGTGCGCCCCCGCGGGCCCGGAGCCCTTCACCGTGGACAGCAACTCCCGGTACCGGGCGAGCCGGTGGTTGGCCGCCGACTCCATCCGTTCGAGCACGACGGCCGGATCGCCGCCGTCCCCCAGCACCTCCCGTACGATCGCCTCCGCCTCCGGCGACTCGGGGGCGATGCCCCGCTGCCGGGCCTCCGCACCCAGCTGCACCAGGCGCATGGGGAACCAGGTGGACCGGCCGCGCACGGCGGCGCGCTCCTGGTCCGACGCGTTGAACTCGACGGTGGCCCGCATCTGCGCCCGGAACTCCGGGTCCTGCACCATCTCCGCCAACTCCACCCAGGCGTCGACCTGTTCGGGCGTCGGATCGTCCGGCAGGTCCACCGCGATGGTGCGCATCCGCTCCTCGATGGAGGGATCCACGGTGTCGAGGCCGTGGAACAGCTCGTCCACGAACTCCTCCATGATCCGCCTGCGTTCGGCTGCCGACAGCCGCGCCAGCTTGTTCATGAGCGTCATCTCCTCTGCGGTCGAACCGCGTCGCGCCACGGTCGACAGCACCGCCCTGGTCACCCGCAGCGCACGGATCTGCGCGTCCAGCGCCACCACATGGGCGGCGGCCACTTCCGCGACCGTCGTCTCGCCCGCCAGCACCTTGCGTACGTCGTTCAGGCCGAGGCCCAACTCCCGCAGGGTGCGGATCAGTTCGAGGCGGGCGGCGCACTCGGCGTCGTAGAGCCGGTAGCCGCCGGCGGAGCGGGTCACCGGGGTGAGGACGCCCTCGTCCGACCAGTAGCGGATGGTGCGCACGGTCAGTCCGGTGGCCCTGGCCAGCTCCCCGATGGTGAGCAGTGCGGTGCCGTCGTCGATCATGTCGTGAGTGTGGGCCTTCCAGTGGGTGGAGACTCAAGGAGCGCGAGGAGCACGGTGATGGAGACTCTCCGGGACATTCTCGACGCGGCGGCGCGGGGTGTCTTCCCACCGCCGGACGGCCGTACGACCGTCGTGCCGCAGGCGTCCGAGCGGGACGCGGGGGTGCTCGCCTTCACCGCGCACGCGGTGGTCTTCACGGACGAGGATCCGCGGTGGGTCCACGACACCCTGGCCGCCGTGCCCTGCGACGCGCTCGCGGCGCCGATGAACCCGCGGTTCCTGGCGGCCCTGCTCGACCGGACGGGCCGTACGGCGGAGACCGTCGACGCGATGCTCGTGGGCTCCCCGCTGCCGGGCGAACCCCCGCTCCCGCTGAAGGAGATCACGGACGGCGACCACCCGAGGATCGTGTACGCCCGCGGCCGGCGCGACGACGTGCGCGCGTGGACGACGGAGGGCGGGGTGGTGGTGATGGGGCGCGGGATCGCCGGGCGGCTTGAGGTCTCGGTCGAGATCGAGGAGGGCGTACGACAACGGGGGCTGGGGCGCGCGCTGGTGGCCGCCGCGCGGCAGCTGGCCGACGAGCCGCTGTGGGCGCAGGTCGCGCCGGGGAACGCCCGCAGCATGCGGGCGTTCCTGGCGGCGGGCTACCGTCCGGTGGGTGCGGAGGCGCTGCTGCTCGGCGCGCCCTGAGCGTCAGTGCCAGGGCTGGTAGTACGGGTTGCTCTCGCAGTCGCTCATGATCTCGGTCTTGGTCTTCTTGTCGACCGGGCAGACGCCGATGATGTACTGCCGCCTGATGCCGCCGGGGAAGGCGACCTCGACCTGGTCGGCCCACTTGTGGGTGTCGCCGATGGTCTTGTTGACGTCCACGCCGCCGGGGGCGTCGATGTAGTAGTTGTAGCCCGACTTGTACCAGGTCTTGTACAGGTCGTGGTCGTAGGTCGTCGAGACGTACGGCGAGGGCTGGTTGACCAGGACGTACTTCTCGATGTCGTACTGCCCGTCGACGACGTCCTTCGGCAGGAAGCCCTGCTCGAAGACGACCGCCGGGCCGCGGCTGTCGCTGCGGTAGAGGGTGCCGCAGGTGGTGCGCCAGACCGGGTCCGGGGTGATGCGGGAGATGTCCACGCGGTCGTCGGCGGCGGCCATCGCGGGGTCGGCGACCAGGGGGCAGGCGGGCGCGGCGGCCCGGACCGGCGTGCGGACCGTGTGGGTGGGGGTGGTCGCGGCGGTGGTGGCGAGGACGGCCGCGAGGGACAGGACGGCGGCAGCGGCCCGCCGCCGCAGATGCAGGGTGATCATGCGGGGCACGATCCCGGTTCCACGGCGGCGGACTGTGGATCATCACCCGTACAGGGCGTGTCCAACTGACCGCATTTCAATCCGACTTCAGCGGAAGATGCCGGTGTGGCCGAGCGAGTAGCGGCCCGGCTGCGGGTAGACCGCGAGGCCGTGCGGGCCGCCGCCGACCTTGATGCGGGCGAGCTGGGTGCCGGTGCGGGTGTCGATGGCGTAGACCTCGGAGTTGTAGCGGCCGGAGAGCCAGAGGACCTTGCCGTCGGCGGAGACACCGCCCATGTCGGGGCTGCCGCCGTGCGGCAGATGCCACTTCTTCGTCAGCTTGTTCTTGGTGAAGTCGAAGATGGAGATGGAGCCTTCGCCCCGGTTGGAGATGTACATCTCGCGCGAGTCCCGGCTGATGTACAGACCGTGGCAGCCCTTGCCGGTGGGCAGGAAGTCCGGCTTGGCGAAGGTGTCGCCGTTGAGCACCCACATGCCGTTGGCCATCATGTCGGCGATGTAGAACCGCTTGCCGTCGGGCGAGATCTTGACGTCCTGCGGCATCGAGCCGTGGAACGGCAACTTCTGCTGCCCGATCACCTTCATCTTCTCGGTGTCGACCTTGAGCAGTTCGCCGCTGAACTCGCAGGAGACGATGAAGTAGCGGCCGTCCGTGGAGAAGTCGGCGTGGTTGACGCCGTAGCAGCTGACCGGGACCGCCTTCACCGTCTTCATCGTGTGCGCGTCGCGGAACACCAACTGCCGGTCGAGGGAGGCCATCACGATCGCGTACTTGCCGTTGGGCGTGAAGTACAGGTTGTACGGGTCGTGCACGTCGACGGGCTTGCCCGCCTTCCCCGTTCGCGGGTCGATCGGCGTGAGGGTGTTGCCCCGGTCGTTGTTGACCCACAGGGTCTTCAAGTCCCAGGAGGGGACGACGTGTTGGGGCTGGACCCCGACCGGGATGGTCTCGATGACCTTGTACGTCTTCGGGTCGATCACCGAAACCGTGTTGGAGCCGGTGTTGGGAACGTAGACCCGGGACGGGAAGTCCCTGACCACCGGAGAGAGCCTGTTGGGCCGGTCGGCCGCGTACACGTCGGCCGGGTCGAGCACCGGCGGCATCCCGGGCAGCCCCTGCGCCACCGCCTTCTTCTCCTGCTGCGGCTGGAGGGCGGCCTTGGTGCCGAGGGCCTCGTCGGCGTGGTTCTGCGAGCCGCAGCCGGCGAGGGCGGCCAGTGCGGCGAGGGCGGCGCCGGTGACCAGGGCGCGGGTGAGGGGGGTGGGTCGCATCAGCTCAGCAGCTCCGTGGTCGTCACCGCGCGCAGTCCGCGGCGGTCGAGTTCTTGCAGTACGGCGGGGAGCGCGGCGACCGTGCCGGCGTACCCGAAGTGCATGCTCACGACGGAGCCGTCGCGGACCTCGGCGAGCACCTTGCGGGTGATGGCCGGGGCGCCGGGCTCGGTGAAGTCGAGGGAGTCGACGTCGTAGGACAGCACGTGCGGGTAGCCGACGCGGTGGGCCAGGCGCTGGACGAGGGGGGATGCGGCCGGGGCGCGCGAGGGCCTGAACCAGGTGCCGATCGAGCCGGTGAGCCGCTTGAGGCGGTCGGCGCAGCCGGTGATCTCGGCCAGCGCTTCGGCCTCGGACAGGGTGTTGACGGCGATGTGCCGCTGGGTGTGGTTGCCGAGGTCGTGGCCGCCGTCGAGGATGCGGCGGGCCATCTCGGGGTGGGTGTCGAGCCAGGTGCCGACGGCGAGGACGGTGACGCGCGCGCCGTGTTTCTCCGCCTCGGTGAGGAGCGCGGTGGCGATCTTGGGGTCGCCCTGGCCGTGGAAGGTGAGCGCGATCCGGGGTCGGTCGCGGGGTCCGTGGGTGATCTGCGCGGGCTGCCGGGAGAAGGCGCGCGGGGCGGGGGCGGGGAGCGGGGTCGCCTTGGCGGCGGGGGCGCGGGCGGGCGCGGCGGGGGCTGCGGCGGGGCCGGTCGTGGCACATCCGGCGGCGAGAGCGCCCCCGGCGACGAGCCCGGCACCCGCACGCAACGCCGTACGGCGGTCGGTCGTGGTCACCCGGTCCATTTAAGGGGCGTTGAGCAAGAAAGCGGGGCATTAACCCGATCGAGGGACCCTCACGGGTCGCACCTCGAACGGCCGTCCGACGGGGGTGCCCGACCGATCCGACTGCGGTTCGACAACGCCGCAAAGGGGCGCGGGTCGGCATCGATGTGCGGCCCCGCCGTGCGGGCGCGACCAGCCCGACAGCACCCCAAAGGGGCACGGGACGGTATCCATGTGCGGCCCCGCCGTGCGGGCGCGACCAGCCCGACAGCACCCCAAAGGGGCAC